>JAUNCI010000027.1 GCA_030526665.1 Eubacteriales bacterium | reverse complement strand
AAATTTAGGTTTTTGATGGAAATTACTTAAGCCATTGGCCTATACCTCTTTTTATTAAATTTAGGTTTTTGATGGAAAATTACTTAAGCCATCGGACCGTCCTCCAAATTCTTTCCAGAAATTATTTTTTATAATTTCTGCAAGCATTCATCTCCAGAAATGACTCCTTCTAACTTTTTTACATTTTTCTGACTTTTTTTGTCTGGAATAAACTTCCTTTATTTGTGTTAGTGTTCTTTTCTTTTGATAGCTATATATTAACTCTCAATTTCTGTTTTGTCAATATATTTTCTGTATTTTTTAGATATTTTTATAATTTGTCTGACAATTATCCAAGAAATACATTTTCATTATGCCACTCTAAGTATTCTCTCAATGGCAGATGCATAATCTGATCCGGGATCAGCAAAAGCTGTCTGTCCTGATATGCATAGTACATTTCCCCTCCGCCATAATCCTGACAAAGTCGTTTGCTCACTTTCACACGGTAATGCCAGTCCACGGTAATATAGCCGGCATCGAACAGCATTCGAAAATCCGATTTCAGAAGCAGTCCATTATTTACCGTATTTGTACCGCCTGCTGCCGGAGGTTTGATATGTGTTGCCTGTAAAATCGGCAAAACCGGTTCTCCTGTGATCGCGCACCTTTTCTGATATGCATCCGTAACCATAGCCTGAAATGCGCCGTCTCCGATTTCATGTTGAAACAATGGATTCGCATTCCGGTTATCAGGATGTGCCTTTTCTCCCAATCTCTGCTTAACCGCTTCGTACAGTGTTTTGCCATACACATCCTTTTCATTATATGTTTTTCCGCTTACAATATTTCGGTTCCAGTTTTCCGGAATCGGAATCCAGTCTTTTTCATCAAAATAAAATGCATCTGTTAAAATAATACATCCTATTTGAGGACTTTCCTTAAGAATCCCGTTTTTGTTTCTGTATTTCGTGATTTTTTCATAGAATTCCGGAAGTGAATTGGCCCCATTCTTTTTTCCGAAAATCGTCCACGCAAGATGAGTCGGCAAGATAGAAAAATGTACAAAATACCCTCCACCGACAATATAGTCATCCGGTGAATGCAATTTGAACAGAAATATATCATTTTCCCTGATTGCACGAAAGTTCGCATTGCCTGGTGTCCAGAAATTAACCTCACTGCATTGTTCTTTTTTCAAAAGTTCATATTGTGTTTTATCTGTAACACCTACATACATCTGCATATTCTTATCCCATTTCAATTATATTTTTTCTTTAAAACACTATCACAAATCCCAATACAATCTGAATGATTACGATCAGGGGCATTCCGATTATAAATCTCAAATGCTTTGTTTTATGATGAAACACATACATCCCCAACCAGGAACCAATGCTCCCACCAATGATTGCAATCCCGAACAAAACTTTTTCGGGAATTCTCCATGCTTTTTTTCTGGCTTTCTGTTTATCAGCTGCCATTACCAGAAATCCCAGCACATTCATACATAACAGATAAATGATAATTGCCTTGCTCAGCATCTGATTTCTCACACTCCTCGACTATTCTCTCTCGAGTTTTTCCTTTAATTGCGGATATAATTTTTCTTCCTCTTCAGACACCTTTGGATACTGCGGATCAATTTCCGTCAACGCTTTCAAAATTGCTTCCGACACCAAATAACGCGTATACCATTTCTGGTCTGCCGGAAGAACGTACCACGGGCTTTCTTTTGTTGCGGTCTCATTGACAGCATCCTCATATGCCTCATCGTATTCTTCCCACAATTCTCTCTCCGGAATATCACTCGCAGAGAATTTCCAATGTTTCTCCGGTTTTTCCAGTCTTTCCAAAAAGCGTTCTTTTTGTGTTTCTTTCGAAACATTTAAAAAGATTTTCACAATACGGTAGCTGTTATCATATAGATATTCCTCAAAATTGCGTATCTGACGAAAACGTTTGGAAATAAATGTCTTTTCATCAAGACATCTCTCTGCCATCTGATAGGTTTTAAATAATTTATGTACACGTACAACCAAAACATCTTCGTAATAGGAACGGTTAAAAATCGCCATCATTCCACGCCGCGGAAGATTATTGGTACATCGCCACAAATAATCATGCGCCAGTTCCTCCTTGGAAGGCTGTTTATAACTATATACCTGAACTCCCTGTGGATTCACACCGGCCATAACATGACGGATCGTACTGTCTTTTCCGGCTGCGTCTCTTGCCTGAAGTACGATCAGAAGACCTTCCTTTCCTTCTGCATATAGGCGATCCTGAAGTTCAAAAATTTTCTGCTGATTCTTTTCTGTTTTTTTCAGAATTTCTTCTTTGTTTACTTTATCAGCCTTACTATTGGTTGATAATTTTTTGATTTTAAATTTATGCGTTCCATCAAAACAATACTTTTCCAACTCAGACATAAGAACCTCCTATCACATTGCTCCACTACAACCCCACTACGCGATGCACTGTAAGAATACATATATTTTAACATTTTTTATGCAATTTGTATACAAATCTATAAAAGATCAAAGTCATCCTCGTGGATCGTTTTATATAAAAAGAACTGCCGTATTACACGGCAGTTCTCACTTTACATTTGTTATTTGCAATTTTTCAAATCAAATTATTCTGTGTAAGGAACAACAGCTCCATCATATGTATCTGTAATATATTTCTGGATTTCTTCGGATTTCAGAACTTCTACAAGTGCTTTCACACCTTCGTTTTCTTCATTTCCTTCTTTTACAGCGATAATATTAACATATGTCTGAATTGCTTCTGAGTCGGATGTTTCGTTTGCAAGTGCGTCTTTTCCTACAGAAAGACCTGCTTCAAGAGCGTAGTTACCGTTAAGAATAACAAAGGATGTCTCTTCGCGAACACGTGAAACCTGTTCTGCTGCAAGTTCAACGATTTCAATATCAACTGCTTTTTCTTTGATATCAAGTACAGTTGCTGTCAGACCTGCATCTTCATTTAATGTAATAATTCCATTTTCCTGAAGAAGAAGGAGTGCTCTTGCTTCGTTTGTTGTATCATTTGGAATTGCAATTGTATCGCCGTCTGCAAGATCATCAAGATTATCTTTTGTTCCAGGATAGATTCCAAATGGTTCATAGTGGATTCCGCCGGCATTTACAAGGTGTGTTCCTTTTTCTTCGTTGAAGCTGTTCATGTAAGCGATGTGCTGGAAATAGTTTGCATCAAGGTCACCGCTCTCTACGTTTTCGTTTGGAATAATATAATCATCAAACTGTACGATTTCAAGATCATATCCTTTTTCTTCCAGAAGAGGTTTTGCCTGTTCAAGGATTTCAGCATGTGGTGTAGCGGATGCTCCGACTACAAGTTTTTCACCTGCAAAAGCAGTTGAGCTAAGTGAAAGTGCAAGTGTTCCGATCAATGTTGCTGCTACTAATTTTTTCATAATTTTTATCTCCTTTAAATAAATATTATTTTCTTTATTTTCTCTTATCCAGTCGGGATGCAAGTGTCATACCGATCGTCTGGAAAAGCTGGAACAAAAGTACCAGTAATACTACCGTAATTGCCATAATATCCAGCTGGTAACGATTGTATCCGTAACGAATTGCAATTGCTCCAAGACCGCCGCCGCCAACAGTACCGGCCATAGCCGAATAACCGAGGATGGTTCCTGTTGCGATTGTCGCACCTGTAATCAGAGATGTTCTCGCTTCTACCAAAAGCACTTTCAGTACGATGCGAAGATTGCTTGCTCCCATTGATTTTGCCGCCTCAATAACCCCGGGATCGACTTCATTTAACGAAGACTCAACCATTCGAGCTATAAATGGTCCGGCTGCTACAACCAGCGGAACGATCGTTGCCGCTGATCCATAACTCTTTCCAACTACCAGCCTGGTAAATGGTATCATCAGAATTAACAAAATCAGGAACGGAATGCTTCGCACAATATTTGCGATCACATCTAAAATCTTATAAATAAATGCATTTGGCTTTAAACCGTCTTTATCTGTCAGCTTCAGGCAGATTCCCATCGGAAGACCGATTACATATCCAAAGAATGTTGAGAGAAGTGTAATGTAAATTGTCTCCCACACACCTAAAGCGATCATTTCAACCATCTGACTATTCAACATATTCATCTGCCTCCTCTATCTCAAGACCTCGCTCAACAAGATATTTCTTCATCGGCTCTATTGTTGCACAATTTTCAGGGAATCCTAAAATCATTTCACCTTTTGCAACACCGCTGACATTTCGAGTGCTTGCCTTGAGAATATTGACAGGCTGTCCGAATGTGAGAATCATATTGGCGATAACCGGCTCAAATGCTGAATTCTCTGAGAATACAATTCGAATCGCTCTGCTTGTTTTAATTTCTTTTGATGTATTAGCGGTTGTTTTTTGTGCATCGTCTCCGCCGTCTTTGCGGATCAGTTCTTTTGCAACCGCTGATTTTGGATGTGCAAAGATTTCTGAAACAAGTCCTTCTTCCTGAACTTCACCATCCTTCATAATTGCAACATGTTTACAGATTTCCCGGACAACCGACATCTGATGAGTAATGATTACAATCGTGATTTGATAAGTTTGATTAATTTCTTTTAAAAGTTCCAAAATAGAATATGTTGTCTGTGGATCCAAAGCGCTTGTTGCTTCATCACACAGGAGAATTTTCGGATCAGAAGCAAGTGCTCTGGCAATAGCCACTCGCTGTTTCTGTCCACCCGATAACTGTGCGGGATAAGCATTCGCTTTATCACTCAGTCCAACAATTTCCAGAAGTTCCAATGCTCTCTGGTGAGCTTCTTTCTTTTTCTTTCCCTGAATATAAAGCGGAAAACAAATATTTTCCAAAACTGATTTCTGCATCAGAAGATTGAAATGCTGAAAGATCATCGCTATGCTTTCTCGCTGTTTACGAAGTTCTTTCTCAGAAAACTCTCCCAAAGCTTTTCCTTCTATCAATACCTTTCCTTCTGTTGGTACTTCCAGATAATTCATACATCTGACCAATGTACTTTTTCCGGCACCGGACATTCCTATGATTCCATAGATATCACCGGATTCGATGGAAAGATTTACATTTTTCAATGCTTCCACAGTACCATCTTTTGAGGAAAAGGTTTTGCTTAAATTTTCAATTTTTATGTTCGACATGTCTAAAACCTTTCTAGTTGTTTTATCGATATGGATACTATAACAGTTTTTTCATAAAAGTGTTAATTCCAAAAAAATACTGCTGGTTATAGGTTTTACCTATAGCTCTATGCAAGCGTTTTGTCTTTATATTTTGCAATTTCTTCCAGATATTTTCGGCCCAGTGCACTGATTGCCGTTCTTTTTCTGCACAAATAACCGATCGTCATGATTTCATCCGATGTTAGTTTTACCGCACAGTAATCCGTGCCGTTTAACTCCTCACATATGATGCCGGAACATAATGTATATCCATTCAGCCCACGCATCAGATTCAGAACCGTCGCACGATCATCAGCTTTAATCAGTCGCTTATAATTATATGTACTCAAAACCTCCTCGGCAAAATAAAAAGAGTTGTTGCTTCCCTGTTCAAATGAAAGACACGGATATTCTTCCAGTTCCTCCAGTGTTACCTCCTGCCTGTCTGCCAGCGGATGTCCTTTCCACATATATACATAAATATGGCATTTCATCAATTCGTGAAATTCCAGATTAAATTCATGGAAAAGTTTCTCTAAAATTTTTCGATTAAAATCATTTACATATAATATACCGATTTCACTTTTGAAATTTTTTACATCTTCAATAATCTGATAGGTTTTTGTCTCATGAATCGCAAATTCATATTCATCCATACCAAACTGTTTTACCATTTCCACAAACGCACTCACAGCAAAGGTATAATGCTGAACAGAGACACTAAACTTTTTCTTGGCCTGTTCTTTTCCAACATATTTTGCATCCAGAAGCTCATATTGCTCAACCACCTGTCGGGCATATCCTATAAACTCTTCCCCCTCCGGTGTCATCGAAACACCTCTGTTTGTTCTATGAAATAATTCAATTCCGATTTCTTCTTCCAGTTCTCGAATCGCAGACGATAAGCTTGGCTGAGATATAAAAAGACTTCTTGCCGCCTCATTCATGGAGCCGGCTTCTGTCACTGTGATTGCATAACGTAATTGTGCCAGTGTCATATTGCTTCCCTCTTTCAATTCACATCAGGATCTTGTCTTGACGTTCCATTTTTACATTTGTTATACTAATACATCGAAAAACCGATATATCAGCAATAGCAATTATACACGTTTCCGGTTTTTATTTCCAATTTTGTTTTAGAGAAATCATGTTCAGAATAAAAGAAGGCAATAACAAGAAAGGTTCAAATATATGAATAAAAAAGAAGTTTCTGAAATCAAAAAATTATTCAAGCCTGAAAAATGCAGCATCTCCCGTATCTGCGGATGCTATGTTGACGGCGAAAAGGAGAAAAAAGCACAGTTCAGCAGAACGTTCCTTTCTTTCCCCGAGGAAGTAATGTATAAATATTTTGACATTTTCAAAAAGTCACTTTCCGGTACCTTAGGTAAAAATCTGCTTAATATGGAATTTCCTACCGAACAGGAATTTGAAGGCGGCAAGCAGGAATTCCTGATGAAGCTTCGCTCTTCTAAACTCAACGACGATTCCCTGGTTCAGGAATTTTACGATCATATCATCAATACTTATGATTATAGCGAAAATTATTACATTATATTAATCCATGCTGTTTATGATATTCCGGGTCGTACTTCTGACGGTCTCGAAATGGACGATGCATCCGATGAGATTTACGATCATATTATGGGATGTATCTGCCCTGTGAATCTGACGGATGCAGGTCTTAGCTATAATACCGTTACAGATGCCATTGAGAGCCGCACTCGAGACTGGCTGGTTCAAATGCCGGATTATGGTTTTCTGTTCCCATTATTTAACGATCGAAGCTCAGATATTCACGGAATGCTATATTACAGCAGAAACCCGGAAATGCTTCGTACTGAATTTGTTGAAGAAATCTTTGGCTGTACTCCTCCTCTTTCCGCAAAAAATCAGAAAAATTCATTTAATGCTCTCGTAGAGGAAACACTGGAGGAAACCTGCGAGCTCGAAACCGTTGTTGCTATACATGAAAAGCTGAATGAGATTATCGATGCTCAAAAAGACGAACCGGATCCGGTTATTCTGACAAAATCCGAAGTCAAACGAATTTTAGAAGACAGCGGTGTTGATAATGAAAAAATGGAAGCATTTGAAGACCAGTACGATCTGAAAGCCGGTGAAACCGCTTCTATGATGGCCAAAAATATTACCAGCACCCGTCATTTCGAAGTTAAAACTCCGGATGTTGTCATTCATGTAGATCCGCTTCGTTCCGATCTGCTGGAAACCAAAATCGTAGATGGTAAAAAATGTATTGTCATTCCACTCGAAGGTGATATTGAAGTTAATGGTATTCACGTACACTAAAAATGTTCAAAAAGGCGGTTCCCATCTTGCTCTCGCAAGACGGGAACCACCTTTTTTTATTGTAAGCTGTATATTATTTTTTATTTTTTGTTGCTGCAAAGATACTCTGAAGAACAATGAAGAAACAAAGCATTGCTGCAATTGTAATTCTTGTCCACCAGGAAGAAAGTGTTCCCTGGAACGTAATAAACGCTTCAATTGTACCTTTGATCAGTACACCAAACAAGCTTCCGAACACATTACCTACACCACCGGTAAGCAGTGTTCCGCCAATAACGGAAGATGCAATTGCATCCATTTCAAGACCTTTGGCCTGTTCAACGAAACCGGAGCATGTATTCAGGCAGAACAGGAATCCGCCCAGGCTGGAGAGGAATCCTTCCAGCACGTATGCTTTCAGTTTTGTTCTTTTTACATCCAGACCCATCATAAGTGCAGATTGTTCATTACCGCCGATCGCATAGATGCTGCGTCCGAATTTTGTATATTTCAAAACAACAAACATCAAAACCAGAACAACAATGGCGATTACAACACTAGGGTAAATATACGGATAAATCGTAACGCCTTTTTTGTTTACATAGCCCCCGAATGGGAGATGCATTTTGTACTGTGCCCATGCAAGGAATGTTTCATTTTTGATACTGATCATATCTTTACTGATTACCGCTGTCATACCTCTGGCAAAAAACATCCCTGCCAGAGTAACGATAAACGGCTGAATTTTCAGGTAGGCAACCAGCCATCCCTGCACAAAGCCAAATACAAGTCCGATAGCAAGAACAAATACAGTTGCCTGAACTGCTCCCCATCCCTTGTTTTCCATTGACCATGCAAGAATCATACATACCATGGCAGTAACGGATCCAACGGAGATATCAATACCTCCGGTAATCATTACGATCGTCATACCGGTCGCTATAACGATCAGACCTGCATTTGAAATAAACAGATTCAAAAAGTTCTGTACTTTCGCAAAGCCCTGCTCCTTGAATACTACAATACCAACGCCATACATTACAAAGAAAAGAATAATCGTAATGAGAAGAAGGAAGGTATTTCCATTTATTTTACGTCCTTGTTTTTTCATGCGATACCTCCTTTTCCTGCACGAGCAGCTTTTTTGGCTTTTGCGGAGCGAATCCACTTGCCAAGTTCAGGAGACTGCAGTGAAACAATAATAATAACTACGATTGCCTTATATACCGGAATCTGGTCAGCACTTACAGAAACCGCATACAATGTTGTAGTCAGTGCCTGAATTGTGTATGCACCGATTACGGAACCAATCAGTGAGAATTTACCACCGCCGAGTGAGTTACCGCCAAGCGCTACTGCAAGGATTGCATCCAGTTCCAGGTTCAGACCGATGTTGTTTGCATCCGCAGAATAAATACGTGAACAGTTGATCAGGCCGGCGATACTAGCACACAAACCACTGAATGCATATGCGCCAAAAATAATCAAAGTAGAATTCAAACCAACCAGACGAGAGGCTGTCGGATTAATACCTACAGATTCTACATACATTCCCAATGCAGTCTTTTTCAGTACAAACAGAGTCAGCACAACTACAAAAATCGTAATAAATACGGATGTCGGAATCGGAACACCCGGTAAGCTGGATCCCAGCTTTTTGAAACTTTCAACACGAACATAAGTAATCTGACCATTTGTCAGAAGCTGTGCGATACCACGTCCGGCTGTAAATAAAATCAGCGTTGCAACCATCGGCTGAATTTTCATTTTTGCTACCAGGAAACCATTGAAGCATCCACAGAGAATACCAACAAGAATTCCAAGAAGCACGCCAAGAATAGGATTATTTACATACTCATTAACACTTTGCTGTCCGCCTGCAACAAACGCACAGGTAACTGCTGCAACAACAGCCATCAATGCACCTACGGAAATATCGGTACCTGCGGATGCTGCTACTACAATTGTCATACCAACCGCAAGAATAACGACTTCGCTGCCGCGGTTGATAACGTCGATGACACGACCATAAAGAACGCCGTTCTGAACTGTAATTTTGAAAAAGTCAGGACTGGCAATGACTGCTACTACCATCATGATTGCAAGACAGAACAATGGCATGAACAGTCTTTTTGATGTCAGTTTTTTAATTCCTTCCATTAATTACCACCTCCTGCGATTGCTTTCATAATTGAGTTCTGATCCAGAGATTCTTCTCTCAATTCACCTACTTTTGCGCCGTCACGAAGGATTGCCATACGGCTGCAGGTACGAATCATTTCTTCGATTTCAGAAGAAATGAACATAACGGTTTTTCCTTCATCAGCAAGTTTTAATACCAGTTTCTGAATTTCTGTTTTTGTACCGATATCAATACCTCTGGTCGGTTCATCCAAAATCAGGAAATCCGGATTGGTTAAAAGCCATCTGCCCAGGATAACCTTCTGCTGATTTCCACCGGAGAGCTGTTTGATCGGTGTTTCACGATCGGCTGTTTTAATCTGAAGAATGTCAATATATTTATCTGTAAATTCTTCCTGTTCTTTTTTGCTGAACAGATGGAAAGCACCTTTTTTCGCCTGCAATGCAATCATAATATTTTCTCTTACAGACAGATCTGCAATAATGCCTTCTTCTTTACGGTTTTCAGGCAGATATCCCATACCGTGCATCATTGCATCCAATGGTTTTGTAACAACCAGTTTCTTTCCATTTACTTCCAGTTCACCACTGTCCGGTTTATCTGCACCATAAATACTTCTGGCGAGTTCTGAACGTCCGGATCCCAAAAGACCGGAAAGACCAATAACCTCTCCTTTGTGGATTTCAAGGTCAAATGGTTTGATCGTACCTTTATGTCCAAGCTGTTTCGCTGAAATAACCACCGGATTTGCAGAAGCTGTACTGCTTCCTTCTGTCTTGATCGTAGCAAGATCATCAAAGTCTTTACCCATCATTTTGGCAACCAGCTGTACTCTCGGAAGGTCTTCCACTTTATATTCTCCGACAAGCGTTCCATTACGAAGAACCGTAATGCGGTCACAAACTGCATATACCTGTTCCAGGAAATGTGTTACAAAAATAATGCCAACGCCCTGATCTCTCAGGCGTCTCATTAAAGCAAACAGTTTCTCAACTTCTCCGTCATCAAGCGAAGATGTTGGTTCGTCAAGAATCAAAACTTTTGCGGACATATCCACTGCACGGGCAATGGCAATCATCTGCTGAATTGCAATCGAATAATTCTCAATTGCAACAGAAACATCTATATCAATATCGAGCTTTTCAAGCAACTCTTTGGATTGTTTTCGCATTGTACGCCAGTCAATCATTCCGGCTTTTTTCGGTTCACGTCCGATAAATAAGTTTTCCGCTACAGAAAGGTTCGGACACAGATTGACTTCCTGATAAACGGTACTGATTCCATTCTCCTGTGCTTCCTGCGGTGAATGGTTAATAATTGGTGTATTTTTTCCCTCTATACGGATTTCTCCGGTTTCAAATTCTTCCACGCCGGTGAGTACTTTGATCAAAGTAGATTTTCCAGCACCATTCTCACCCATCAGAGCATGAATTTCTCCTGCTCTAAGTGTGAAATCTACATTCTGCAGTGCTTTAACACCAGGGAAGTTTTTGTCGATGTTTTTCATCGTCAGTACAATATTTTTTTCCATAAAGCACCTCTCTCTCTTCCTACTGCCTACTAGTAAAGTTATATCTTTTGTCTGACAGGAAACAGGGATTCCTATCATAAAGTAAAGGGGTAGGAGTCGTTTGACTCCCAACCCCTTTTAACATCTAAATTATCTGTTATCGAATTGTTGTCACACTATTGTTGTAACTTCTGATTCAATGATTGCTGATTAGTAGAGACGTTCTGCCAGGATTGCTTCAAGATCCATAGTTGTATCGAAAGCACCTTCGTCTACGTACTGGATTTTGTCAACTTCTTCGCCAGCTTCAAGTTTCTGGATGATTTCAGCTACACGTGGTCCGTGAAGTGGGTTACATTCGAATGTTGCGTTCAGATCGCCAGCGATCATAGCTTCGAAAGCAGCTTTAACTGAGTCGAAAGATACTACACAGATGTCGCCTTCTGGTCCACAAGTTTTTCCTGCAGCTTTGATAGCATCGATAGCACCGAATGCTTCATTATCGTTTTCGCAGATAACTACATCGATATCATCATAAGATTTCAGGAATGATTCCATAACTTCCTGTCCTTTAGCCTGTGTAAATTCACCTGACTGCTGGTCAAGAATCTTGAAGTTTGCATGATCTTTTAATACATTGTCAACACCTTCTGTACGTCCGATCTGAGCAGAAGCACCGATTGTTCCCTGAATTGTTACTACGTTAACTTCTTCTTCATCACCGAATTTGTCAACAAGCCAGTTTGCACATGTTTCACCTTCTTTAACGAAGTTTCCACCAACCCAGCATGTATACAGGCTATCGTCTGCAACGTCCATCATACGGTCAGAAAGGATTACAGGGATTCCTGCATCTTTTGCTTCCTGAAGAACTGTTTCCCATCCTGTTTCAACAACCGGAGCAACTACGATGTAGTCAACATCCTGCTGAATGAAGTTACGGATTGCTTTGATCTGATTCTCCTGTTTCTGCTGTGCATCGTCAAAGATTAATTTATATCCGTTTTCTTCTGTGAATGTAGATTTGAAAGACTCTGTGTTTGCTGTTCTCCAGTCAGATTCAGCACCAACCTGTGCATAACCTACTGTAATCAGATCTTCTTCTGCGCTTACGTTAACTGCCATTGTAGAAGCAACAGCTGCTACGGATAATAATGCTACGATTTTTTTGTTCATTGTAAAATCCTCCTTATAAATGTACCAGGGGGCCGCTCCCCTGATTTACTGTACTCATATAATAGCAGTTATCCATTTCTATGAATACGGAGAATCCATGCCAAATGGTATAATATTTTTTAGTGTTTTTTTTCGTAAAACCGATTGGTATGATTTTTTTCACTAACTGTTTGTTTTTTTTGGCAGATGCACCAGAACCTCACTTCCAACACCATATTCGCTTTTGATTTCGATTCCATATGGCGTTCCGTAATAAAGCTGAATTCGCTGCATTACATTGTATAATCCGAAACTTTTCGGTTCTTCGCCTCTGCTTTGTTTCAAACTGATTGCATGCCGAATCAGCTCGAGCTGTTCTGCTGTCATACCCATTCCATTATCTTTAACGGAAAACCAGATGTCGCCATCTTCTTCCCATCCTTTTACACGAATCATCCCTTTTCCACGTTTATTTTTGATTCCGTGATAAAGGGCATTTTCAACCAGCGGCTGCAGCATCAGTTTTAGCATCTGATATGGATATATTTCTTTTGGAATATCAATTTCATAATCCAATATATCCTGATAACGGAACTGCTGTATTTTCAAATAACTTTCTATATGGGCCCGTTCCTCTTCTATCGTAATAAATTCACGCCCTTTACTCAAAGTGGTTCTGAAAAAGTCCGACAATGCCGCGACCATCTGTACGACCTGTTCTTTTTCCCCCGACTCCGCAAGCCACGTAATCGCATCCAGTGTGTTATACAGAAAATGAGGATTGATCTGTGCCTGCAATAGTTTTTGTTCTGCCATTCTCAGATTCAGCTGGTCAATGCGAATGTCATCCATCAGTGTATCGAGGCGCTCCACCATCTGATTAAATCCGTATCCCAGTTCCTCAAGCTCTATGTCGTTTTCTTCCAGATTTGCACGAACCTGAAAATCACCCTTCCCGGCTTTTTGCGTCACCATTCGAAGCTGATCAAATCCGGTTGTAAGTCTTTTCATAATTTTTCTGCTGGTCGTAATCGATAAAATCAAAATCAGCACAAGTATCAGCAGAACCGCACTGATTACCCGTTTTATCTGTTCTCGCAATTCCAGTCTGAGATCTTCCAGGCGATCCACTTCGATAGATATATATTCCTGGACACCTTCCTGAATCAATTCCGTCAAAATACGAATGTCCATATCCAGACGTTTCATATTCTGGTCATACATGCCAACGGTTTTGGCATCTGCTTCGATTTCTTCCGCACGATTTTTCAACGTCTCCAGATTCTTGTTCAGTCCACGAAGAACGAATCTGCTGTCGCTATCCGTTGTCATCGCTTCCAGATCCTGAAATGTCTCCTGCGCTTTATGAATCAGATTTCTCGGTACATCTGATGTAATCAGGGTTTCCGCCCTCTGTGAATTAATGATAATAATATACATTCCATAATCGACTTTTTCTTTAAAAGTCAGATTGTATTCATTGGCACGCGCAATTTTTCGAACCCCGACTTCATAGCGTTCCGAAAACTGATTCATTGCCGCTAAGGTATAGAGAAGCAGAATCACAAGTGGAATAATGCAAAGCATAATCAATCGAATTAACCGATTTTGAATCGATTTTTTCGCTTTCGGCTTTTTTGCTTCTGAATTTTTCTTTTTCAACATAATAAGAGTTTCTACTCCTTACCTCGGTTTCTAAATTCTTTCGGACTGCATCCAACTACTTTTTTGAATATATAACTGAAATAATGACCATCTTTATAGCCCACTTCATATCCGATTTCCGAAGTACGCATGGTGGAACACATCAATAATTCCTTTGCTTTTTCCATTCTCACGCGAGTCAGATATTCCACGAAGGTTTCTCCTGTCTCAGCACTGAAAATCGTACTGAAATAACTCGGTGTAATATTGACTTTTGACGCAACCATATTCAAAGACATATCCTCACGCTGATAGTTACTGTCAATAAAACTTTTCGCCTCATTAATCAGCATATTATATCGTTTTCGTGAACTGTTATCCCGCAAATTCAATGCAGCTTCAAACAACCGTATGATTTGATTCTGCAATTCATCTCCGGATGCTTTTGCTACAATTGTGTTGATATCACGCAATTCCTCCGGCATTTCTTCTGCACCGATGCTTAAGCTTCGCAGGAAATCTGCCGTCGCAAAGAAAATATCCATGGTAATGTACTGCCTGTAGAGCAGGGACTGATAATTCTGCTCACCGATCGAACGAAAATATTCTCCGACAAAATTATCCACTTCCTCCAATGTACCGTGGCGCAAAAAGCTGTTAATCAACTCATGTTCCGCCGTTTTTGAACGTACTGCGTGTGCATCGATCATTCCATTTTCCTGCTTTCGCACATCCTCCATGGATTCCGAATTAATGAAGCGATTATTTTTTCCAAAGAAACGAGTCGCAAATGCCTTTCCCGCCTCCAGGTAAGACTGTCTGATATTTCTGAGTCGGTACACTTTTGAACCGATTCCGCCAAAGTAGCTCAGTTCCGCATATTCCTGAACCATCTCCTCCAGCTTATTCTGGATTTTTTCCAGGCAATCCTCCACTTCTTCGTCCTGATTTCCTTTTATCAAAAAGGCCCATCCTTCCGGACTTCGATCAAAGGACAGTATATGATCCCATTGTTCAATCTCGATTTCGATTTTTTCTGTCAGAGAGGCAAGTTCACCGGAATATTCCGTTCCATATCCACGATGAAATACTTTAAAAAGCAGCACCTGATATACAGCTGCTGTAAAATCCATTCCTACTTTTTGTCCGGCCTCAAGCATTTCTCCCATAGAAAGCTGATCAGATATCAGGTTGATCCACAAATCATGCTTTTGATGATTCAGATTTTCATTCATTTCCTGACGATAACTGTCAATCATCTGTTTCTGCTTCTGTTCATTCTCAATTACTTCTCCAACCTTTTTGATTGCTTCGAGAAGTTTTGCCGAACCGATTGGCTTCAGCAGATAATCGGTAACTCCTATGCTGATTGCCGTCTTTGCATAATCAAATTCATTATATCCACTCAGAATGATAATTTTTATATTTGGAAGCTCATTTTTGACCAGACGGCTCAGTTCCAGGCCATCCATAAACGGCATTTGAATATCTGTAATCAAAATATCCGGTTTTTCTTTCTTAATAAGAGGATAGGCCAGCTCTCCGTCGCTGGCCTCTCCTACAAATTGAAATCCTTCTTTTTCCCACGGAATACTGTTTTTGATTCCGTTTCGCATGACAACTTCATCTTCAACTAAAAAAACTTTTAGCATTTTTTATTTACCCTGTCCATAATATGCATTTGCGCCATGTTTTCTGAAATAATGTTTATCCTGAAGTTCCTGTGGAGCAGGTTTCACTTCCGGATTTAATGTTTCTGTACGTGCCGCCATTTTAGCAACCTCTTCCACTACTACTGCATTGTGAACGGCTTCATGTCCATCTTTGCCCCATGTAAATACACCATGATTTTTGCAAAGGACAGCCGGGATTGCTTCATAATCTTTATCTTTAAATGTATCAACGATCAGAAGTCCTGTATTTTTTTCATACTCATCAAATTCCGCACCTTCAAGACAACGTGTACAAGGAACTTCGCCATAAATATAATCTGCGTGAGTTGTTCCATAGCACGGAATTCCTCTTCCGGCCTGTGCCCAGCTTGTTGCCCAGCTTGAATGTGTATGTACTACACCTCCGATATTTGGAAATGCTTTGTAAAGTTCTACATGTGTTGCTGTATCAGATGACGGATTGTATTTTCCTTCCACTTTATTTCCATTCAGATCCACAAGAACCATATCATCCGGAGTCAGATTGTCATACTCAACTCCACTCGGTTTGATTGCAAAAATCCCTGTTTCTCTGTCGATCTCACTTACATTTCCCCATGTAAATGTGATGAGTTCATATTTTGGCAGAAGCATATTCGCTTCATACACACGTTTTTTAAGTTCTTCTAACATTGTTTTCTACCCTTTCATTTTTCATTATATAATACACTTTTGGTAACGATTCGAAAGCGGTCAAAACATTCTTTCCCACCTGAACAGATACCGATTTTGCTCTTCTCAGTTTAGTATATTTATATGCGATTGTAAAGTTTCAGTTACATGCAAATGCTGTAATGTTGCCAAGTAAATAGGGGTATGCTAAAATAATTTTTATAACTGTATTGAAAGGAGTCTTATTTTTTATGAGCATTGCAAATAAAATCGATCACACAATGTTAAAAGCGGATGCAACAAGCGAAACAATCATTCGCTACTGCCAGGAAGCAAAGCAGTATGGTTTTGCTTCTATCTGTGTAAACACCTGTCAGGTTCCGCTTGTTTCTGCACAACTTCAGGGAAGCGGCGTGAAAACCTGCTGCGTAGTTGGTTTTCCTCTCGGTGCCATGCTGACATCAGCAAAAGCATTTGAGGCATCCGAAGCTGTAAAAGCAGGTGCTCAGGAAGTTGATATGGTCATCAATATTGGTGCCGTCAAAGATAAAAACTGGGATTTTGTCGAAGCAGATATTAAAGCAGTAGTTGAAGCTTCCAAACCGGCTATCGTAAAAGTAATTATCGAAACATGCCTTTTGACAGATGAAGAAAAAGTAAAAGCGTGCCAGTTATCTGAAGCTGCCGGTGCAGCATTTGTAAAAACTTCTACCGGTTTTTCTACCGGCGGAGCTACTATTGAGGATGTCAAACTGATGAAGGCTACTGTGGGCGATCGTCTTCAGGTTAAAGCGAGCGGCGGAATCCGTACACCGGAATTTACACAGCAGCTCATCGAAGCAGGTGCAGATCGAATCGGTGCCGGCAATGGTGTAGTTCTGATTTAATTCAATTCTCACTAAGCTCAACTCAAATTAAACTTTTAACAAAACAAATACGAAAAAAGGGTGCCGGATAAAAATCCGACACCCTTTCTTTTTACATTCATTATTTTTTTATCTGTTCTGAATAAGTGCTTATTTCACTTTTGCATTTCCTGTTTCAGATGCATTTCCG
>JAUNCI010000051.1 GCA_030526665.1 Eubacteriales bacterium | reverse complement strand
ACCTGAAACAGAAATACCAATTATGGAAGTAGCTGTTACGGAAACACCTGATTCAGAAATGCCAATTACGGAAGTGCCGATTACAGTTGTACCGATTACAGATATACCGGATGCTGATAATACTGCGCAGATTTACGAAAAAACAGATGAGGATATTTCCGGTACTCAAATTCCTGAAATTGTCTCCGCAGTCTGGAACAAAAATTTACAAAAAATAATTTCAGTCAGGGTCTGTTCAGAACACGGTATACAGATTCTTTCGGTACACATCAATGGTCAGGAATGTGGATGGCACTGGGATGGTGAAATGATTTGTGTGGAAATAAATGAGCAAATTCAAAAAGCACTTTTTAAATATAGTGATCGAGGAAGCTATAAACAGGATTCAAGAATTACTTTAAGTATGATATTATTAGCAGGTGATCATAAATTACAAAAGCTTGAGATTGACGTGATTCCGGAAAAGGGATTGAATCTGTATAATTATCCGACCCGAGATCATACTTAGATGGATTAAATGCAGCAGATAAGTCAATCACGATAAAGAACGATATAGGAGAAGATATTTAATGTACAAAAACATATTATTTGATTTAGATGGAACATTAACGCAATCAGCGGAAGGGATCTGCAAGTGTGTGCAGTATGCCCTGGATAAATTGGGAAAATCCTATCCTGAAAACTGGCATGAACTGGAATGCTTTGTAGGTCCACCACTTCATGAGATGTTTATGAAATATGCAGATTTAACATTCGAAGAAGCTGAGAAAGCGGTAGAATATTATCGTGAACGTTTTCAGGATATCGGGATTTTTGAAAACCGTCCATACGATGGCGTGGAGGACATGCTTCGCACACTGAAACAACACGGCTATCAGCTGGGAGTGGCTTCGTCAAAGCCTGAAGTGTATGTTAATAGAATTCTTGAACATTTTAATTTGAATTCTTTTTTTGATGTTGTTGTGGGAAGCGAATTGGATGGCCGCAGAACGGATAAAGCAGAAGTCATTGAAGAGGCACTTCATCGTTTTGGAATTGGCGAGGATAGAACATCCGTAATTCTCGTAGGAGATAAGGAGCATGATTGTTATGGCGCAAAAAAAGCGGGAATTGACTGCCTGGCTGTTTCATATGGATATGCCGGTGAGGGCGAATTAGAAGCGGCATCGCCATTAAAAATTGTTGATACTGTGGAAGCTGTCACAGATTTTTTTGCGTAACCCCTCTTCGCCGTGAAAGTTTTCCGCGAAAAGCGTGGAGGGTATTGTATCCGATTGGAATTCACTTTCTGATTTCAGAGGGAATCGCAGGTGGATTGCTTTTATGGATCGTAAATAAGGGATGGGTCAGTCAATCTCGGATAGCCGGACTTGCATTGGAGATTCTGGCGATTACAAATCTGCTGATCCTGGTTCCCGGAATTTATCTATACAGAAAAGACTGTGTGAGAAGAGAAAATAGTTCTCAAATTTTATATGGAGACATTAGAAAAGGACAGAAAGTAAATCGAAAATGGGAAGAGCGTACGCTTTCTTTGATTGAGATACTCTGGCTCTTGATAACAGGTGGCGGATTGGCACTGCTGGGAAATATTCTGATCTCAATATTGAATATTCTTTTTCTGCAAAATACAACATACTCTGATATGATGGAATCGATGACATCCGGGAAAAGCCTGTGGATTCTCATTTTCAGTATGGGCATTATCGCACCGATTACGGAAGAAGTGATATTCCGCTGGCTGGTATATCGAAGAATGCGGGAATATAGCAGTACATTTTGGGCGATAGTGATTTCATCTGTTTTGTTTGGCGCATACCATGGAAATTTGCTTCAGTTTTTATACGCTACGTTATTAGGTATTATGTTTGCACTTTTATATGAAAAAACACAAAGCAAACTTTGCCCCATTCTACTGCATATAGGTGCAAATACGACATCGATCGTGATCAATCAGGCTGCGAACAAAATTGCAGAACAGCCGCAGCAGGCTGATATTTTGATGATAGGAATGATTGCAATGTCGGTAATGGGATGTCTTTGGTTTATGCGTTCGAAGTAAAGCACTTAGAATAAATTGGAATGGAGAATGTCAGAATATGGCAAAACAGATTAGGTTAGATAAATATTTGGCGGATGCAGGAGTTGGGACCAGAAGTGAAGTGAAAAAGCTGATCCAAAAAGGAAAGGTGCAGATTAATGGTGAGATAATTCGTAAACCGGAGGCGAAAGTAACAGAAGGAGATCAGGTAAACTGTGAAGGCTCTGAAATAGGCCAAAGTGAAGAATTTGAGTATTATCTGCTATATAAACCTGCAGGCTGTGTTACGGCGACGGAAGATGCCAGAGACAAAACAGTGATGGAATACGTTCCTTCAAATAAAAAAGGGCTTTTTCCGGTTGGACGCCTGGACAAGGACACGGAAGGATTATTACTGATTACCAATGATGGTGCATGGGCACATGAATTGTTATCTCCGAAAAAACACGTTGATAAAACCTATTATGCGCGTGTGACAGGCTGTGTGACACAGGAAGCAATTGATCAAATTGCAGAGGGTGTTGAGATTGGTGATGAGAAACCGGCATTGCCGGGATTTTTGAAAATCTTATCCGCGTCTTCGGAAAATGATGAATCGGAGATTTTGCTTACGATTCATGAAGGAAGATTTCACCAGGTTAAAAGAATGATGCATGCTGTTGGGCATGAGGTCACTTATCTGAAAAGAATTTCAATGGGAGGATTGAAACTTCCGGATTCTTTGAAAAAAGGGGACTGCATCAAACTAAAGAAAGAAGAAGTTGATATGATCAGAAAGGAAAAAAGTATATAAGAAAATCAAAAAACCACTTTACATAAGGTGTTTTATCATGCTATACTTTTGAAGTTGCAAAATAATCACGTACAAAGATTCCGATGGATGGTGCCTGCTGTGAGCAGTAGGTCCGGTTGGAAAAAGATTTGTACGGAAGAATTTAACCAAAAAGGAGAAAAAAACATGAGCGTTATTTCAATGAAACAGCTTTTGGAAGCAGGTGTTCATTTCGGACATCAGACAAGAAGATGGAACCCTAAAATGGCTCCATACATCTACACAGAAAGAAATGGTATCTATATCATCGACCTTCAGCAGTCTGTAGGTATGGTTGACGATGCATATAATGCAATCGCTGATATCGTGGCTAACGGCGGAAACATTCTTTTCGTTGGTACTAAAAAACAGGCACAGGATGCTATCAAAACAGAAGCAGAACGTTGCGGAATGTACTATGTAAA
>JAUNCI010000026.1 GCA_030526665.1 Eubacteriales bacterium | reverse complement strand
CTAAATAAAATGTATTAAATAAAAAGTATTTAAAATAAATAGGAATTAATAAAGGTGCAAAAATCCCCCTCCTTTTTTCAGGAGGGGGAAGTACTATCTTTTAGGAAAAATATAAATGATCATTCAGAGAAGACGTTTTATTTGTGAATGATAAAAAATACGAGAACAGAAACTTAGAAATAGAAAAGAGATATTAAACAGAAAAGTAGAAAAAGAATGGTAGCGATCGAGTATAGAGATATATCTAAAAAATTTGAAGGAAGCAGTGCATACAGCGTATCACATGTATCTGCAAAGATTAATGAGGGAGAATTAATTACAATTCTGGGATCCTCAGGTTGTGGAAAAACAACATTGCTGAAAATGACAAATCGATTACTTTCCCCGAATGAAGGTCAGATTATTTTGTTTGGAGAAGATATTCAGACAGTTGATGAAACCGTAGTCCGCAGACGAATGGGATATGTGATTCAGCAGATCGGATTGTTTCCGCATAAAACAATTGAAGAAAATATAGCAATGATTCCAAAGTTACAGAAGTGGGATCGCGAGAAAATACATAATCGAGTTACAGAACTGCTTTTGCTCGTAGGGCTGGATCCGGAAGAATACAGAAAAAGATATCCAAAGCAGCTGTCAGGCGGACAGCAGCAGCGAATCGGATTAGCCAGAGCATTGGTAACAAATCCTAAAATCATGCTGTTGGATGAGCCGTTTGGAGCAATTGATGCAATTACGCGTTTGAATCTCCAGAATGAGCTGATCAGAATTCATCAGGAAACAAAAAAAACAATGTTATTGGTAACGCATGATATTAACGAAGCGTTTAAACTGGGAAATCGTGTCATGGTTATGGACGGTGGAAAATTACTCCAGTTTGATACGCCGGGAAATATTGTAAAAAATCCAAAGGATGCTTTTGTAAAATCTCTTGTTGATTCGGCCAGAGAACAAAATGCTTTTTGGGAGGACATAGACTGATGATCGCACTTTGGCAAAAACACCCTGAAAAAATAATAGATCCGTTACTGGTTCATATAAAATTGGTGACGATTACTCTGGTGATATCGATATTGATAGCACTTATCATTATAGAACTTGTCGCCGGGAATAAAAAACTAGAAGGAATGGTGAATCATATATTTGCTTTGATTTATACAATTCCTTCATTAGCGTTATTTTCAATCTTGATTCCATTTACCGGTTTGGGTATGAAAACAGCAGTCATTGTTATGGTGATCTATAACCAGTATATTTTGTTGAAAAATATTATTACCGGATTAAATGAAGTGGATGCAGGTGTCAGAGAGGCAGCAAAAGGAATCGGAATGACCAGAAGAGAGATTCTGTGGATCGTTCAGATTCCACTGGCAAAGCAGGCCATCTTTGCGGGAATTCGACTGGCTGTTATATCAACGATTGGAATCGGAACGATAGCGTCTGTTGTAAATGCAGGTGGTTTGGGAGATTTACTGTTCAGTGGTCTAAGAACTATGAATTCCGCAAAAATATACTGGGGCGTTCTTCTGGCATCCGGAATGACGATATTGTTTAATGCTGTTTTAAAGAAAATTGAGAATTTCGAAAGACAGTCGGTAAATGAAAAGAAGAAAGGAGAGTAGGAATGGGTCGTCTGATAGAGTATATTTCGTCTAATTATTTGGATATTCTTATACAGATACGAAGTCATCTATTGATTAGTCTTCTGGCGGTTTTGATTGCCTGCGCGATTGGAATTCCTCTCGGATATCTGGCATCAAAATCCGATCGGGCAGAAAAAATTATTTCTACACCTTTCCATTTGCTAAGAGTAATTCCTTCTCTGGCAATTCTTGTTGTTTTGATACCGATTATCGGTGTCGGAGAACTGCCGGCAATTATTGCACTGACGATTTTGGCACTACCGCCTGTTATCGTAAATACGATTGTCGGATTTCGAACCGTACCGGATTTTTTGAAAGAGTCTGCAGCAGGTATAGGAATGAATGATAATGAAATCATCCGTCAGATCTGTATTCCGCTTGCAATGCCAATGATTCTGGCAGGAATAAGAACGGGAATGATTGAAGCAATTGCTAGTGCTACTCTGGCGGCAAAAATCGGCGCCGGAGGACTTGGCGAGATTATTTTTACAGGTCTGGGATTAAATAGAATGGATCTGGTTGCACTGGGAGGAATTCTGGTGGCAATTCTTTCGCTGGGCTGCAGTTTGCTGTTTGACCGTATCGGACGTGTGGTCGTTCGTGAAGGAATTAGATAGTTTATACAGTAAAAGGGGAAATTATATGTACGAAGTATTGATAAAACGATTTGAAATACCGGAAGCGGCAGCTGCATTTGTTGATGTTTTTTTTATAAAAGAGGATATTGCTGTCATTGAAGGCGTAGAGAATCCTCAGTGTTTTACGGAAAGTGATTTGATAAAAATACTGGGACAGAAGAGTCCGCAGGAATATTTGCAGAATGCGTATGAAAGAGGTGTCGTTTCTCATCAGGATGAAACGCATTATAGTCTGAATAATTTTTATGGTTTTTTAGATGTTTTTGTGGTGACACAAAAAGAAAAATATCATCGTTGTCTGACCAGAGAAGAAAGAGGACGTATTGATGACTGGTATTTCAGTACGTATTGTGGAAGATTAAATCCGGATTATTCACAGAGACCAACCGAGGATGTGATTCTGACTTTGGAAGAATCCTGGGAATATATCGATAGAGATGATCGTCAGTTATTCTGGACAAATTGTGATTGTAAATGTTTGCTGGGAGATTGTGGCCTTCCTACTAAAGTCTGTCTTAGTTACAGCAGCGGCGATAATACGTATTCCGACAGAAAAGTATCTGAACCGGTAAGTAAGGAAAAGGCAAAACAAATCATGACAGATGCAGATAAAGCAGGTTTGATTCATACCTGGAATCCAAGTGGCTTTTGTAATTGCTGCGGAGATTGCTGTTATCTGTTCCGCGCGCAGCAGGTAAGACAGAGCCAGAAATTCTGGCCAAAGCAGAATTATGAAATTCGTTATGATGCGGAAAAATGTGTAGGCTGCGGATTGTGCGTAAAAAGATGTCATTTTCAGGTGTTTACAAAAACAGAGGATAAAAAAGTAGCACTTGATTTATCAGGCTGCGTGGGCTGTGGTTTATGCGCAAATACATGTCCGAAATCAGCACTTAATCTTGTAAAAATAGGAGGAGAACAATCATGAGTTACGAAGCATACAAAGATGAAAGTTTAGGATTTACAACCCGACAGCTGCATGCGGGATATAATCCGGCAGAACATTATAGATCCAAAGCGGTTCCGATTTATCAGACTGCGGTATTTGAATTGGGGGATTATGACCGCTGTGTTCGTCTGTTTGATTATTCCGAAGAGGGACATTCTTATGTACGTTTTTCAAATCCGACCAATGATGTTCTGGAAAAAAGAATTGCATCATTGGAAGGTGGTTCAGCAGCACTTTCACTGGCTTCCGGTATGGCGGCAATTTCAAATACCTTTTTGAATTTATGCAACTCCGGGGATCAGATCGTGGCTGTTCAGACATTATATGGCGGAAGTACAACACTTCTTTCTCATATTCTTCCGGACTATGGAATTACCTGTCGTTTTGTAGAAGATGAAAATGATATTGAATCTTATCGCAAAGAAATCAATGAGCATACAAAAGCAATTTATATCGAAGCACTTGGCAATCCGGGAATGAATATCGTGGATATTGAAAAAATTGCAGAACTCGCCCATGAATATGGAATACCGTTAGTAATTGACAATACATTTGCAACTCCTTATTTGCTGAGACCTTTTGAATATGGTGCTGACATTGTATGCTATTCTGCTACAAAATATCTGGCGGGACATGGAATTGCGATTGCCGGGCTGGTAGTAGAAAACGGAAAATTTGATTATCTGAATGGAAGATTTCCGCAGTTTGAATCTTTTTATGACGAATACAAAAATTGTATTGAACCGGAACAGTTAAAAAGAGAGTTATTTACAAAAAGACTGCGAATTCGTTTTCTGACTGATCTGGGTGCACATATGACTCCACAGACTGCTTTTTATCTGATGCAGGGAATGGAAACACTTTCTCTTCGTATGGAACGACATACTTATAATGCGCAGAAGCTTGCAGAATTTTTGCAGGCACACGACAAGATTGAAAGTGTAAACTATCCGGGGTTGGAGGAAAATCCATATCATGAACTGGCAAAAAAATATTTTCCAAAAGGACCGGGCGCGATTTTGTCAATCAATGTAAAAGGCGGTCGTGAAGCAGCTCTTAAATTGATTGAGCACGTTCGTGTATTTGGTTATATGGTGAATGTCGGTGATGCAAAATCATTGATCGTACATCCTGCTTCTTCAACACATTTTGGTCAGACAGTTGAAGAACGTGCAAAAGCAGGTGTCTATGAAAATACATTGAGGCTGTCTGTGGGTATTGAGGATGTCGAAGACCTGATCCATGATTTGGAACAGGCGCTGGAGTATGTAGAATGACACTGGAATTTAGTATTGCACTTTTTGGAATCTATGGATTCGCAGATATGAAGTTTGTTTTCTACAGTATGTTGAAAACAGCGTTGAACCTGAATGATTCACAGTTGGGAATGATTTGGGGCATATTCGGTGTAATTGCAATGATATCTTATATCGGAGGGGGCGTTCTGGCTGACAGAATCGCCCCCGTTCGTCTTGTATCAGCGGCACTTTTCATTTCCGGTATTCTGCATGGACTGATGATGGCTGCTTCATTTTACCAGACAAATGTTTTTTATTATATGATGCTGATCAGTGCCGGAATGGGTGTCTGTGCTGTCTTTTTGTACTATCCTGCAAGTATACGAATACTGTCCTCCATTGATGAGAAGCGAACCGGCGTTATTTTGGGAACGTATTATGGAGTCGGTGGAATTCTGACAGCCTCTATGGATATTGCGGCAATCTTATTTTATTCAAAATGTGAAAATGAGGCACTGGTATTTCGTGTGTGTATGATCTTTTTTGCAATCACAAATGTGATGATGGCGTTGCTAATTCACCAATATGAGAAAAAAATCGTTATAGAGCAAAAAAATCGAAACGTGCAAAATGGCA
Organism: Eubacteriales bacterium; assembly: GCA_030526665.1. Lineage (GTDB taxonomy): Bacteria > Bacillota > Clostridia > Lachnospirales > Lachnospiraceae > Blautia_A. The sequence goes on along the minus strand of JAUNCI010000026.1, from coordinate 13,190 downwards.
TAAACAATGAAAAAGAATATAGAAAAATGAGATATTCACAAATTATAAATTTGCTCAAAGAGAAATCATTCTGGTATCTCGCACTGGTGATGCTGTGCAATTATTCGTTTTGCTGTCTGATGAGTTATTACATGCCTTACCTCACGGAGCGTTTTGGAATCCGGGCGGATCAGTCAATGATGATTTCTTCGATACGTATGGGAGCCTTTTGTTTATTGGGAGGAGTCCTTTGGGGAAAATGGAGAGATCGAAAAAAGTCGACATTTCGTGTGATGGAATTTTCAGCAATCGGGATGTTGTGTCTGTTTTTGATTTTGTATGAAAATGAAACATGGTTTCAGGTTACATGGATCGCAGTGGCTGTGACTTCGTTATTATCATTGATATCTCTTGGTGTGAAATCGATTGCAATCTCCGCAATACAGGAAATCGATATCGATACCTCTATGGCAGGTATGGTCATTGGATGGGTATCTTTTATCGGTTATAGTCCGGATGCTTTTTATTATCCGATCGCCGGAAAGATATTTGAATTTCATGGAATGCATGCTTACGGGATACTTTTTGTTATGGGTATCATTGGTGCATTGATCAGTATTTTGATCACAAAACTGCAAAAGTCCGGCAGATATAGTGTATAATAGAATTATCAATTCTACGAATGGATTGAATAGATTCAGAAAATATAGATTAGGATAATTTATGAGATTATACGAAAAGTTATTGAAGTATCATGATACGGATCTGTATCCGTTTCATATGCCGGGACATAAAAGAAACAAAGACTCCGTGTGGATAGAGGAAAAGAATGCATTTCCGTTTCCGCTTGAACAGGATATTACGGAGATTACGGGATTTGATAATTTACACCATGCGCAGGATCTTATTTTGGATTTACAGCGAGACATCGCAAAGCTGTATGGAGTGAAGGAGAGTTTTCTAAGTGTAAATGGAAGTACGGCGGCGTTGATCAGTGCGATTCATGCCTGTGTGAAGCCGGGCGGAAAAATTCTGGTTGCCAGAAATTGCCACAAGGCAGTGTATCACGCAATGTATGTGCGTAATTTACAGCCGGTATATATTTATCCACAAATTGATACGAATTGTGGATTGATTGGAGGAATCCTGCCTGAAAATGTGGAAAACTTATTAAAAAATAATTCGGAAATTCAGGCGGTTTTAATTACTTCACCAACTTACGATGGAATCGTATCGGATGTGGAAAAAATAGCAGAGATTGCCCACGAACATGGAATTCCGCTGATCGTGGATGAGGCGCATGGAGCACATTTTTGTTTTTCGGAATACTTTCCGACTTCGGCAGCAGACTTAGGAGCAGATCTCGTGATCCAGAGTCTTCACAAAACATTGCCTGCAATGACGCAGACTTCTGTGCTGCACAATTGTTCCGATATGGTTGATTCAAACAGAATTGCCCGATTCATGGGTATTTATCAGACAAGCAGTCCATCCTATATTTTGATGGCAAGTATAGATGCATGTGCAGATATAATCGAAAAGCGTGGACAGGAGTTATTTGCAAATTACACGGACAACTTAGAGAAGGCGAGAACGGCTCTTCGTAATTGTAAAAATATTCCTCTGCTTGAACCTCGGATTTCAAAAGAGACAGGAGTTTTCGATTTTGACCGTTCCAAAATTCTTCTTGGCGGACAGGGACTGCACAGTGTTTTGCGAGAACGATTCCATATGGAAATGGAGATGGAAGCAGAACATTATGTTACGGCACTTACATCTGTGGGCGATACCAAAGAAGGTTTTGATCGTCTGGTTCATGCGATTCAGACACTGGATAAAGAAATAGTGTATGGTACAGAAAATAGCAAAAACATCGAATCGGAATATCCGCTTCCGCAAATCTGTATGTCTTTGACAGAAGCGATGGAGGCGAAGGCAGAAAAAGTGTTTTTGGAAAACAGTGAAAATCGTATATCATCGGAATTTGTATATCTTTATCCGCCGGGCATTCCGATCGTCGCACCGGGGGAACGGATTACTGGACAATTGCTGGAGAATATGAGAAAATACAAAGACGCAGGTTTAAAACTGGAAGGTATGAGTGACAAGGATGCAAAATACCTGAAAGTGATCGTTACAGAACAAAACTAATGGAAACGGAGTTTTGAAATCTATGGGAAAGATTTACTATATCATGGGAAAAAGTGCATCGGGAAAGGACAAAATCTACGGTCTTTTATCCTCGGATGAAAAATTAAATCTGAAAAAAATGGTATTGTACACGACCAGACCGATTCGACATGGAGAGGAAGATGGGAAACAGTATTTTTTCGTAGATGATCAAAAACTGGAAGAATTCCGAAGAGAAAATAAATTAATCGAAGAACGTGCATACAATACCATTCACGGAGTCTGGACTTATTTTACCGCAGAAGACGGACAGGTCCGGCTGGAGCAGAATAATTACATTGGAATCGGTACGTTGGAATCCTTCAAAAAACTGAGAGAATATTATGGAGAGGCAGCAGTTTGCCCGATCTATATCGAAGTTGAGGATGGAGAACGACTGACGAGAGCTCTGATTCGTGAGAAAAAACAGGAAATTCCGAAATACGAAGAGATGTGCAGGAGATTTCTGGCAGATCAAAGTGATTTTTGTGAAGAAAACATTATCGAGGCAGGAATCAAAAGACGCTTTGAAAATGTTGTTTTGGAGGATTGCGTTCAGGAGATTACGGACTTTATTTTAGGTTAGTCTGACTTGAATTTAGACCGGCTGTTTTTTGTTTTGCAGGTATTCTTTTTTAATAATTTAATGCCGTGTAAAAAGGCATAGATTGTGATATAATATATAGATTAACAGTAGGAGGTGGTTTTATGCCTGGATTCCAGAGTATTATTGGACATGAAGAAATTATTAAACATCTGAAAAGTGCTTTGCAGACGGGGAAAATATCACACTCATATATTTTCTCAGGTGATCGCGGTTCGGGAAAAAAGACCATCGCCAACGCGTTTGCTATGGCTCTGCAGTGTGATGTAAATGAAGTTGAACCATGTCAAAAATGTGAGTCTTGTAAACGTGCAATCGGTAGAAATCATCCGGATATCATCACGGTTACACATGAAAAACCAGATACGATTTCCATCGACGAAATTCGCGAACAGCTGGTTTATGATGTTTCGATTAAACCATATTATAACAAATATAAAATATACATTGTGCCGGATGCGGAAAAGATGACACCGCAGGCACAGAATGCGATTCTGAAGACGATAGAGGAACCGCCGGAATATGCGGTGATCATGCTGCTGACCGGTAATGTGGATGCTTTACTGCCGACAATTCAGTCGCGCTGTATCCGCATGGATCTTAAAGTTGTTCCGGATCAGCTGGTAAAACAGTATCTGATGGAACATCTGCATATTCCGGATTATCAGGCAGAACTGGATGTATCCTTTGCACAGGGAAGTATCGGTAAAGCGGAAAGTGTTGCGACTTCAGAAGAATTCAATGAGATTACACGCAATGCATTGAGCATTTTGAAATCCGTTGACAGTATTGAAACATTTGAACTTGTCGAAAGAACACAGAATATTTCAGCAGAAAAACAGAATTACAATGATTATCTGGATCTGTTTTTGTTCTGGTTCCGTGATGTGTTAATGTACAAAGCAACCAGAGAATATGATAATCTGGTTTATAAACAGGAAATAAAATATATATCAGAACAGGCAAAAATGTTCTCTTATGAGCATATTGAAACGATTCTTGCAGCAATCGAAAAAACAAAGACACGTCTGCGTGCCAATGTAAATCCGGAAACTGCACTGGAACTCCTGTTCATGACTATCAGGGAGAAATAATACAGAATGACAAAAGTAGTAGGAGTTAGATTTCGTAACGTCGGCAAAATTTATTATTTTGATCCAAAAACATATGATATCAAAGTCGGAGATCATGTGATCGTGGAGACGGCCCGCGGAATCGAATATGGAAAAGTTGTATTGGCACCGAAGGAAGTAAAAGATGATGAAGTGGTACATCCTCTCAAAGAAGTCCTTCGAGTAGCAACGAAAGAAGATGAAGAGAAAGAAAAACAGAATCGTATCAGAGAGAAAGAAGCTTTCAAAATCTGTCAGAAAAAGATTCGTGAACGCAATCTGGAAATGAAACTGATCGATGCAGAATATACATTTGATAACAACAAGGTGCTGTTTTATTTTACCGCCGACGGACGAATCGATTTTCGTCAGCTGGTAAAGGACCTGGCTGCGATTTTCAAAACACGTATCGAACTTCGTCAGATCGGTGTTCGTGATGAGACAAAGATTCTCGGCGGAATTGGCATTTGCGGAAGACCTCTTTGCTGTCATACATATCTGTCTGAATTTGCACCGGTATCAATCAAAATGGCAAAAGAACAGAATCTGTCTTTGAATCAGACAAAGATTTCCGGAGTCTGCGGCAGATTGATGTGCTGTCTGAAAAATGAGCAGGAAACATATGAGGAACTGAACAGAAGACTTCCGAATGTCGGAGATACCGTAACGATTCCAACAGGAAATCAGGGTGTGGTTCATAGCGTGAATGTACTTCGTCAGATGGTTCGTGTCATTATCGAAGTGAATGATGAGAAAGAACTTCAGGATTATCCGGTGGATGAGCTGAAGTTTAAACAGCACAAGAAAAAAGTGAAAGTTTCCGAAGCGGAAATGAAAGAACTGAAAAAGCTTGAGGACAAAAAGGGAGATTCCAAATTAGATGTGTAATGAGCTGATTTTGGAACATGAACGGCTGGATGATCTGCAGAATGGATTTTATGTAATTCAGGATCCTGCAAAATTTTGTTTTGGGATGGACGCAGTATTGCTTTCCGGATTTGCGAAAGTGAAAAAAGGAGAGAGAGTACTGGATATGTGCACCGGAACAGGAATTATACCTGTTTTGCTGCAGGCAAAAACACAGGGAGAGTCCTTTACCGGACTTGAGATTCAGCCGGAATGCGCACAGATGGCGCAAAGAACTGTGAAATATAATAAACTTGAAGAACGTGTAAACATGATTCAGGGAGATGTAAAAGAAGCTGTGGATTTATTTGGAACAGCTTCTTTTCATGTCGTAACCTGCAATCCGCCATATATGATCGGGCAGCATGGACTGACCAATCCGCATGTGCCAAAAGCAATTGCCAGACATGAAATACTCTGTACACTGGAGGATGTCGTAAGTCAGGCTGCAAAGGTGCTAAGGGATAACGGAAGATTTTATATGGTACATCGTCCGTTTCGTTTGACGGAAATCATGATGTGTTTGACAAAATATAAACTGGAACCGAAAAGGATGCAGCTGGTGTATCCATATGTTGACCGGGAGCCTAACATGGTACTGATTGAAGCCAGAAAAGGCGGAAATTCCCGTATCACTGTGGAAAAACCACTGATCGTCTATGAAAAACCGGGAGTATATACGGAAGAAATCTATAGAATCTACGGAATGGAGGGCGTATGAGCGGTAAATTATATTTATGCGCAACACCGATCGGTAATTTGGAAGATATCACATTACGTGTGCTTCGCGTATTGAAAGAAGCGGATTTGATTGCAGCGGAAGATACGCGCAATAGTATTAAATTGCTGAATCATTTCGATATCAAAACACCGATGACCAGTTATCACGAATATAATAAAATCGAAAAAGGCCGCATTCTGGTAGAAAAAATGCTTGCCGGTCAGACGATTGCATTGATTACAGATGCAGGTACACCGGGAATCTCAGATCCGGGAGAGGAACTTGTGGCGATGTGTTACGATGCAGGTGTTGAAGTAACATCCCTTCCGGGGCCTGCCGCATGTATTACGGCACTTACGTTATCGGGACTTCCTACCAGAAGATTTGCTTTTGAGGCTTTTTTGCCGGCAGACAAAAAAGAGAGAAAGACGACGCTTCAGGAACTGGTGAATGAAACAAGAACGATTATTCTGTACGAGGCACCGCACAGGCTTGTAAAAACGCTGGAGGAACTGCGGGAAGTTTTAGGGAATCGTCGTATGACACTTTGTCGTGAATTGACGAAAAAACATGAGACGGCTTTTCGTACGACTCTGGACGATCTGATTGCTTATTATCAGGTGGAAAAACCACTTGGAGAGTGTGTGCTTGTCATTGAAGGAAAGAGCAGAGAAGAACTTCAGAAGAAGGCGCAGGAAGCCTGGGCAGAGATTTCCATCGAAGAACATATGAGAATCTACGAAGAAAAAGGAACACCTCACAAAGAAGCAATGAAGCTGGTTGCAAAGGATAGAGGAGTTACCAAAAGAGATGTTTATCAATATCTTTTGGACCTGAAAAACTGATGCTTTTTTTGCTGTTTCAACAACGCTTTATACATAGTAAAATTCAATAATAGAATGCGAAATTATCGGATATTTTTGGCATATTACCTAACCGCCTTTTGTAGTTTTGAAGGCGGTTTTGTGGTATACTATTAGTGTACAGTTCGCTTGTGAATAAAGTGATTTTTTGGATGAAAAACGACCTTAAAATCACAATGCAGACAAGATATAATTTCGTGTTTTGAAGTCGGGATTATCAGTACATTTGCAGTACGTAATTCCGATTTTTTTTGTGTGATAGCAGGAAAAAAAGAATGCTTGCGAACTTTGTTATAGACATATATCCGCAGGAAGCGTCAGCAGACGCTTTCGAAGGTTATTTAAAGTAGATAGGAGGAATATCATGTCCAACGAAATGAATGAATATGGCGCGGATCAAATTCAGATTCTGGAAGGACTCGAAGCTGTTCGTAAAAGACCGGGTATGTACATTGGAAGTACATCCAGCAGAGGTCTTCATCATCTGGTGTATGAAATTGTTGATAATGCAGTGGATGAAGCTTTGGCCGGTTTCTGTACGGAAATCCAGGTTACGATTAATCCCGACAATTCAATAACCGTTGTAGATAATGGTCGAGGAATTCCGGTGGGAATCAACCAGAAAGCAGGTATTCCGGCAGTTGAGGTAGTATTTACAATTCTCCATGCAGGCGGAAAATTCGGTGGTGGAGGATATAAAGTATCCGGAGGTCTCCATGGTGTTGGTGCTTCCGTTGTTAATGCCCTGTCAGTGTGGCTGGAAGTATCGATCTACAAAGATGGAAAAATATATCAGCAGCGTTATGAACGTGGCAAAACAATGTATCCGTTGAAAGTAATCGGAGAATGCGATCCTGAATTATCGGGAACAACCGTAACATTTCTTCCGGACGATCAGATTTTTGAGGAGACCGTATATGATTACGATGTTTTGAAACAGCGCCTGAGAGAAATGGCGTTCCTGACAAAAGGTCTCAAGATCGTTCTTCGTGATACGCGAGAAGGAATGGAAAAAGAAAAAACATTCCACTATGAAGGCGGTATTCAGGAATTTGTTACATATCTGAACCGCAGTAAAGAATCTCTGTATCCTGAGGTAATTTATTGCGAAGGAGAAAAAGATGGTGTAGCTGTAGAAGTTGCACTTCAGCATAACGATTCCTACACAGAAAACTGCTATGGATTTGTAAATAACATCAATACTCCGGAAGGAGGAACACATATCGTAGGTTTCCGTAACGCAATTACGAAAACATTTAACGATTATGCGAGAAAAAACAAATTACTCAAAGACAGCGAACCGAACCTGAGCGGTGAAGACATTCGAGAAGGTCTGACCGCAATCATCAGTGTAAAAATCGGTGAGCCTCAGTTTGAGGGACAGACAAAACAGAAACTTGGAAACAGTGAAGCCAGGGGTGCTGTAGACAATGTTGTCAGCAAACAGCTGGAAATCTTCCTTGAGCAGAATCCGTCAGTTGCCAAAACAACAATTGAAAAATCGGTTCTTGCACAGCGTGCCAGAGAAGCTGCCAGAAAAGCCAGAGATCTGACGAGAAGAAAATCAGCGCTTGATACAATGGCACTTCCGGGAAAACTTGCGGATTGTTCCGACAAGGATCCGAAAAACTGTGAAATTTATATTGTTGAGGGAGATTCCGCCGGCGGATCTGCCAAAACAGCCAGAAATCGTGCGACACAGGCAATTCTTCCTCTTCGTGGAAAAATTCTGAATGTAGAAAAGGCACGTCTGGATCGAATCTATTCTAATGCCGAAATCAAAGCAATGATTACGGCCTTTGGAACGGGAATTCATGATGACTTTGATATTTCGAAACTTCGTTATCACAAAATCATTATTATGACTGATGCCGATGTGGATGGTGCACATATTGCAACATTGCTTTTGACATTCCTGTATCGTTTTATGCCGGAACTGATTAAGCAGGGATATGTATATCTGGCTCAGCCGCCTCTTTACAAGGTTGAAAAAAACAAAAAAGTCTGGTATGCATACAGCGACGATGAATTGAATAATATTCTGGTTGAAATCGGTCGTGATAATAACAACAAGATTCAGCGATACAAAGGTCTTGGAGAAATGGATGCAGAACAGCTGTGGGAGACAACCATGGATCCGGAGAAACGAATTTTGCTCCGTGTAACAATGGACGAATCTGCAACTTCGGAAATCGACCTGACATTTACTACATTGATGGGAGATAAGGTTGAACCAAGACGTGAATTTATCGAAGAGAACGCCAGATTTGTTGAAAATCTGGATATCTGATTTTGGAATGAGGAGAAACAATAAATGGAAGATAATATTTTTGATAAAGTCCATGACGTGGATCTGCAGAAAACCATGGAAAAATCGTATATCGATTACGCCATGAGTGTTATTGCTTCCAGAGCACTGCCGGATGTCAGAGATGGTCTGAAACCGGTACAGAGACGAGTACTCTTTTCTATGATCGAGCTGAACAATGGTCCTGACAAACCGCATCGTAAATGTGCGCGTATTGTCGGTGATACCATGGGTAAATATCACCCGCATGGTGATAGTTCAATCTATGGAGCACTTGTCAATATGGCTCAGGAATGGTCTACCCGATATCCGCTGGTAGACGGACATGGAAACTTCGGTTCTGTGGATGGTGACGGCGCGGCCGCCATGCGATATACAGAGGCGAGATTGAGCAAAATTTCCATGGAAATGCTTGCGGACATCAACAAAGATACGGTTGATTTTCAGCCAAACTTTGATGAAACAGAGCGTGAACCGGTAGTTCTTCCATCCAGATACCCGAATCTTCTGGTAAATGGTACTTCCGGTATTGCGGTAGGTATGGCTACAAATATTCCGCCGCATAATCTGCGCGAAGTAATCAATGCGGTGGTAAAAATTATAGATAATACGATCGAAGAGGACAGAGAGACAGAAATCGATGAACTTCTGGAGATTGTAAAAGGACCGGATTTCCCTACCGGTGCAACCATTTTGGGAAATCGTGGAATTGAAGAAGCGTATCGCACAGGACGTGGAAAAATTCGCGTACGTGCCGTTACCAATATTGAAACACTGCCAAATGGAAAATCCCGCATTATTGTTACGGAACTGCCTTATTTGGTAAATAAAGCTCGTCTGATCGAAAAAATCGCAGAGCTTGTCCGTGATAAACGAATCGATGGAATTACAGACCTGAATGACCATTCCAGCCGTGAAGGTATGCGCATCTGTATCGATCTTCGAAAAGACGCGAACGCCAATGTTATTTTGAATCAGCTGTACAAACATACACAGCTGCAGGATACATTTGGCGTAAATATGCTGTCGCTGGTTCCAAAGAATGGAAAACTGGAACCGAAAGTATTAAATCTTCGGGAAATGCTGACTTATTACCTGTCTCATCAGGAAGAAGTTGTTACGCGTAGAACAAAATACGATCTGAACAAAGCACAGGAACGAGCACATATCGTTGCCGGTTTGCTGATCGCTCTGGATAATATTGATGAAGTCATCCGTATTATTCGTGGTTCTGCAACCGTGCAGATTGCAAGACAGGAATTGATGGCTCGTTTTGAACTGACTGAGGTACAGGCACAGGCAATCGTAGATATGCGTCTGCGCCAGCTGACAGGTTTGGAAAGAGAAAAACTGGAAGCGGAATATGCCGAATTGATGGAAAAAATTCGTAAATTCCAGGCGATTTTGAGTGATCGTAATCTCCTTCTTCGGGTAATCAGAGAAGAAATTTTGGCAATCTCAGAAAAATTTGGCGATGACAGAAGAACCGCTATCGGATATGACGTCTATGATATTTCTACAGAGGATATGATTCCGAGAGAAAATACGGTCATTACAATGACAAAACTTGGATATATCAAACGAATGACAGTGGATAATTTCCGCAGTCAGGGTCGTGGCGGCCGAGGCGTCAAAGGAATGCAGACGATCAATGATGACTTTGTAGAAGAACTTATGATGACAACAACGCATCATTTCCTATTGTTCTTTACCAATACCGGTCGTGTGTATCGTATCAAGGCATATGAGATTCCGGAGACGGGACGAACCGCACGAGGAACTGCAATCATCAATCTCCTGCAGCTGATGCCGGGAGAAAAAATTACAGCAATTATTCCAATGCGAGAATACAAAGACGATGAATATCTGTTTATGGCAACTCGTAATGGTATTGTAAAAAAGACGTCTGTCATGGACTATATTAATGTTCGAAAGACAGGTCTTGCGGCCATTGGTCTTCATGACGATGATGAATTGATTGAAGTTAAATTTACAAATAACAAAAAAGATATTATTCTTGTAACAAAATACGGCCAGTGTATTCGTTTCCACGAGACGGATGTCAGAACGACCGGAAGAACCTCTATGGGTGTTCGAGGTATTAATCTCATGGATGGCGATGAAGTAGTTGCTATGCAGATGGATAGCCAGGGAGACGGTTTGTTGATCGTTTCTGAAAAAGGTATGGGAAAACGTACCAGATTCAGCGAATTCTCAGCACAAAATCGTGGCGGTAAGGGTGTGAAATGTTATCGTATCACCGAAAAAACCGGAAATGTTGTAAGCGCAAAAGCAGTAAATGAAGAAAATGAAGTGATGATGATCACGACAGAAGGCATTATTATCAGAATCCCATGCAGCGAAATTTCTGTTCAGGGAAGAATTACCTCGGGTGTTAAACTTATGAATCTTGCGGACGACGTAGCAGTAGCAAGCGTTGCAAAAGTGAGAGAAAAAATAAAGGAGGCGCCTGCAGAGGAAGAAACTTCGAAAACAGAAACTTTGAATGCGGAAACTTCAAATGTAGAAATTTCAAATACAGATGAAGAAAATAATGAGGTTGAAGGGGATTCAGATAACAAATGAGTGGTAGAAACGAAATGCCGGTAAAAAGAAGCAAACCGGTCAAAAAGAAAAAAGTCAACATTGATTTAAGCAATTTGAATATTAAAACAATAGGAATTGTTATAATTGCGGTAATTATTTTGTTTTTGATTATCTCAGGAATCAGAGGTTGTTCAGTAAAACAGAATACGCCGCAGAATGTAGTAAAGTCTATGATTAATTTCGCCTATAAGGGAAATGCCAAGAAAGTAAAACGCTGTTACGATATCAACGACAGTGATGTTGATCAGCTGGATCGCGAAAACGAAGCATTGATAAAATACTTGCAGGTACACAACTCAAAGGGGATTGAAATTGTAGATACAGGTGTTCTCTATGAAGGAGAACAGTATAGCTATGTATATATTACTTACAATCTTCTTTTGGATGATGAACAGAAATATCCGTGTATCGGAACATATATAGCGGCAAATAAAGACGGAAAATACTACATTGTTCCTACTTCAAATGTAACAGAGGAAATGAGTAGTACAGCAACAGAGAAATACAAGGATTTTACGGAAAGCAGAGCATATAAGATGTATCTGACTACATATGATACTTTCATCAAGAAAAATCCGGGATATGAAGAAAAAATCGCAGATAAATTAAAATAATAAAGAGGCTGCTCTGATAAGCAGCCTCGGAGAATAAAGCTATGAAACGAATTATTATGATGTTTATTCGAAACTTCTTCAGATTACCGCAAATGTTGATAGGCCTTATAAAGTATTCGAAAAATGTGGATAAATATTCTGATGAAGAAATATATGCTCATCTCAGATGGATCGTAAGTAATGCGAATAGAGGTGGGAATGTTGAAATTGTAAAAAGCGGTATGGAAAACATACCGAAGGAGGATGGATTTATTTTTTATCCAAATCATCAGGGAATGTATGATGTACTGGCATTGCTGGATGCCTGTGACAGACCATTTTCTGTTGTCTCCAAAAAAGAGGTGCAGAATGTTCCGCTGTTGAAGAATGTGTTTGTGTGCATGAGGGCGCTTTTTATAGATCGCGAGGATATTAAACAATCTCTGCAGGTTATCCTTGATGTGATCAAACAGGTAAAGGCGGGAAGAAATTTCGTAATATTTGCAGAAGGAACCAGAAGTCGAAAAGGAAATGAAACCCTGGAATTTAAAGGCGGAAGCTTTAAAGCTGCTACAAAAACAAAATGTCCAATTGTACCGGTAGCACTAATAGACTCATTTATGCCGTTTGATACAGGATCAATTAAAACGGTGAAGGTTCAGATCCATATTCTTCCACCAATGTATTATGATGAGTATAAGGATATGAAAACAACGGAAATTGCAAAAGAGGTACGTGATCGTATCAATAAAACAATTGCGGAATACAGTGCAAATTAGAAAAAATGATCAGAAGGGTGTTTCTTCTATATATGGTATGCAATAGCTGATTCATTTAAATGCATATCTATATATAGAAGAAACACCTTTTTTTATCTTAATCGATAAGATTATCATTCCAGTGTTTGTGAAATGCTTCATTAAATTGGAAATAATAAAAAATAAATAAAACTAAAAAAAGGCATTGACAATAAAGAGGTTCTTACATATAATAGGATATGCGTTTGAATAAAACGTGCTCCAATTGAATAAGAAATTATGAATTCGGAGTCTGGAGAAGTACTCAAGTGGCCGAAGAGGTGCCCCTGCTAAGGGTATAGGTCGTTAACGCGGCGCGAGGGTTCAAATCCCTCCTTCTCCGTTTGAATTTCAAACGATAGGATCGGTTGAAATTCAAAAAATGAAAAAAGTTATTGACAAATGCTTGAAGATATGATAATCTATCAAAGCTGTCAAAAACGACAAAGCACTTCAAAAAAGTTTTTAAAAAACTTAAAAAAGTGCTTGACAAGTTGGAATGAATATGATATTCTAACTAAGCTGTCGCGA
>JAUNCI010000025.1 GCA_030526665.1 Eubacteriales bacterium | reverse complement strand
TATAATAAGAAATAATTGGTTTAGACTATCAAAATACTATCACATAGAGGAAGCCTCTTCAAGGAGATTCAGGAATTCGGATTAAAGAAATTGAAAAACTTTATTAATAAATTACTTGACGACAGAATATATATATGATAAACTTTGATGGCGACATGGAAGTTAGGTCTTTTTTTTATGCTCAAAAATCGTGACGGATACGCGGTTTTGTTTGTGTGCAAAAAAGAAAGACAATGCAAATGAAAACACTGGGAGGTGGAAGTTGTGCGCGTAAAAATTACATTGGCATGTATGGATTGTAAACAGCGTAACTACAATATGACAAAAGAAAAGAAAAACCATCCTGAAAGAATGGAAACAAAGAAATATTGTAGATTCTGCAAAAAACATACAATGCACAAAGAAACAAAATAATCACATAGAATTGTGAGGTTTATGTTATGCAAGAAAATGGAAAAGCTGCTGGCAAAAGCCAGAAAAAGAGTTGGTTTAAAGGACTTCAATCCGAATTCAGAAAGATTATCTGGACAGACCGCCCTACTCTGATTAAACAGACTATCGTAGTTGTATTAGTTACAATTCTTCTTGGTGTGATTATCAGTATTTTTGATGCGGGTATACTGCAGTTAATTAATTTCTTAATGAAATAAAGAAAAGGTGATTGTATGTCAGAAGCAAAATGGTATGTTGTTCATACTTATTCAGGGTATGAGAACAAAGTGAAAGAAACAATTGAGAGTCGTAAACTTGACGATCAAATTCTTGAGGTGTTAGTTCCGCTTGAAAAAGTTGTTGAGCTGCGTAACGGTGTTGAAAAGGAAGTTACCAAAAAAATGTTTCCTGGTTACGTGCTTCTGCACATGATCATGAACGACGACACATGGTACGTTGTCCGCAACACAAGAGGCGTAACAGGATTTGTCGGACCGGGATCCAAACCGGTACCGTTGACAGAAGAAGAAATCAAAGCAATGGGTATCAACCTGGATTCTGAAGATTCCATGGGGAATACAGATAACCTTCATATCGACTTCAAAGAAGGCGATACAGTTATGATTACTTCCGGTTCAATGAGCAATACAACAGGTACAGTTGTATCGCTGAATATGCAAAAACGAGTTGCGACAATCAACATTGAGCTTTTCAACCGTGAGACTGCTGTTGAAATCAGTTTTGCGGAAATTCAGAAAGTATGATGAATCAGATACAAAAGGTATGATTTCATCTACAAAGTAGCAAGGTAACAATATCGTGGGAGGGAATAACCCCCGCCAATACCACATAGGAGGTGCCGAAAATGGCAAAGAAAGTAACAGGATATATCAAATTACAGATTCCGGCTGGTAAAGCAACTCCAGCACCACCTGTTGGTCCAGCACTTGGACAGCACGGTGTAAATATCGTTCAGTTTACAAAAGAATTTAACGCTAGAACAGCTGATCAGGGCGATCTTATCATCCCTGTAGTAATCACTGTTTATGCAGATAGAAGTTTCAGCTTCATAACCAAGACACCACCGGCTGCAGTTCTTCTGAAAAAAGCAGCAGGCATTAAATCTGGTTCAGGTACACCTAACAAGAAAAAAGTTGCAAAAGTTACAAAAGCTCAGGTACAGGAAATCGCTGAACTTAAAATGAAAGACTTAAATGCAGCTTCTCTTGAAGCAGCTATGAGCATGATCGCTGGTACTGCTAGAAGTATGGGTATTGAAGTAGTTGACTAATAAATATTGATGAGTGGGAGGGCAATCCCCGCAAATACCACAGGAGGTTATAGAAATGAAACGAGGAAAAAAATACGTTGAAGCTGCAAAAGCAGTTGATCGTGCAACATTATATGATGCCGCAGACGCTATTAGTCTTGCGAAAAAATTAGCAGTAGCTAAATTTGATGAAACAATCGAAGCTCATATCCGTACAGGCTGCGATGGACGTCATGCTGACCAGCAGGTTCGTGGTGCAGTAGTTCTGCCACATGGTACAGGTAAAAAAGTTCGCGTACTTGTATTTGCTAGAGATGCTAAAGCTGCAGAAGCTGAAGCAGCTGGAGCAGATTTCGTAGGTGCAGAAGAACTTCTTCCTAAGATCCAGAACGAAGGATGGCTTGATTTCGACGTAGTTGTTGCTACACCAGATATGATGGGTGTTGTTGGTCGTCTTGGTCGTGTACTTGGACCAAAAGGCTTAATGCCAAACCCAAAAGCCGGTACAGTAACAATGGACGTTACAAAAGCTATCAACGATATCAAAGCTGGTAAAGTTGAGTATCGTCTCGACAAAACAAATATTATTCATGTTCCGATCGGTAAAGCATCCTTTACAGAAGAACAGTTAAGCGACAACTTCCAGGCACTGATTGGTGCTATCGTAAAAGCTAGACCAAGCGCACTGAAAGGTCAGTATTTAAGAAGCGTAACAATCGCTCCTACAATGGGACCTGGTGTAAAACTTAATCCAGCTAAGTTAGCACAGTAATAGATTGTAATACAAAAACGAGAGCGACTCACGAAAGTGGGTCGCTTTTTTGTTATAACCATAAATATTTAGAAAAAATCAGATTTATAAACACAAACCCAACAAATTAGAATATAATATAAAGCGAGTCAAATAGACATCAAATTAAAAGGAGACCTTTCATCAGCATGAAATATGATTATCTGATCGTTGGAAGCGGGCTTTTTGGTGCGGTATTTGCACATGAAGCAACAAAAAAAGGAAAAAAATGCCTTGTAATTGATAAAAGAGATCACATTGGCGGCAATATTTATTGCGAAAAAATAGAAGACATCAATGTTCACAAATATGGTGCGCATATTTTTCACACAAGTAATAGAAAAATATGGGATTATATCAACCGATTTGCGGAATTTAATCAATATATTAACTCACCGGTGGCAGTATATAAGGATGAATTATATAATCTGCCATTTAACATGAATACATTTAGCAAAATGTGGAATATTCGTACCCCACAGGAGGCTCAGAAAATTATCTCTGAACAGATTGCAAAAGAGAATATCACGGAACCGCAGAATCTGGAAGAACAGGCTCTTTCGCTGGTTGGCCGTGACGTGTACGAAAAATTGATCAAAGGTTATACACAGAAGCAGTGGGGACGTAAATGCACGGAATTGCCGGCATTTATTATCAAAAGGCTTCCGCTTCGTTTTACATATGACAATAATTATTTTAATGATCGCTATCAGGGAATTCCGGTAGGTGGTTACACACCTATTATTGAACAAATGCTGGAAGGAGCAGATGTTCTGCTGAATACAGACTATTTTGACTTTATTCAGAAAAATCCTGAGATTACAGAGAAAATTATATACACTGGTATGATTGATGAGTACTTTGGATTCTCACTCGGACATCTGGAATATCGAACGGTTCGATTTGAAACAGAAGTACTGGATACGGATAATTATCAGGGAAATGCTGTTGTAAACTATACAGAGGCAGAAGTTCCATATACACGTATTATTGAGCATAAACACTTTGAGTTTGGGAAACAGCCGAAAACGGTAATTTCCAGAGAATACTCGTCAGAGTGGAAGCCGGGTATCGAACCGTACTATCCAATCAATGATGAGCGAAATTCGAGCTTATATGCACAATATCAGGCACTTGCGCAGAAGGAAGAGCGAGTCATATTTGGCGGACGACTTGGCCAGTATAAATACTATGATATGGACAAGGTAATTGAAGCTGCATTAGACTGTGTAGAAAAAGAACTGAATTGATTGTCTTTGTTGAGAATTCATCCATTCTAAAAACAAAAAGCATTTACGATATGTTGTAATATCGGAGGGAATATAACATTGGCAGCGAGAAAACGTTATAGAAGGCGGAAACGCAGAAGAGATCCGGCATTAATTGCAGCACTTGTGTTTGTTGAATTAGTGATCTTAATGACGCTGTTTTTGATCATTGGCTGGAATCAGGGAATCTCCGAATGGTTGAAAAATTTAAATAGACCGGTTGTGAAAGAACTGGATATCAGTGGTATCAATAGTTCGCGTGCAATCCTGATTAATGCAGGAAATGGAAAGGTTCTTGGAGAAACCGGCGCAGATGAAATTACATATCCGGCATCACTTACGAAAATGATGACTGCAATCGTGGCAATCGAGAAGATTGGAAGCCGTAATCTGGATACAGAAATCACTATGACAAATGAAATGTATGCAGGGCTCTATGAACATGACCTGACACAGGCCGGATTTCAGAGCGGCGAGGTTGTTAAGGCAATAGATTTGCTTTACGGAGTTATGCTTCCTTCGGGAGCAGAGTGCTGTCAGGCTTTGGCATGCCATGTGAGTGGTTCGGAGGAAGCATTTGTTGAACTGATGAATAAAAAGGCAAAGAAGATAGGTATGGAAAATACCCATTTCTGCAACACAACAGGAGTGCATGCGGATGACCACTACAGCACGCCGCGAGACATGGCAATACTTTTGAAATATTGTCTGAGAAACAAACAGTTCAAACAGATTATATCAAGTTCATATCATGCAACTGCAGGAACAAATGTACATCCGGATGGAATTACCGTATATAGCAGCATGTTTAAAAATATTTCGGATCCGACGGTTCCTAACGGACAGATCAAAGGCGGAAAAACGGGATTTACCAATGCGGCGGGATTCTGTCTGGCAAGTTATGCAGAAATTGGAGGCAGAAATTACATTCTGGTAACGATGGGGGCACAGGCAAGCCCTCAGCATGTTCAGGATGCGGTAACGATTTATAATCGATTGGGACAGAAAAGTTTGGAATTATAAGCAGCGAGATATATGCAGCGAGAGGTTATTATGCCAGAGAATTTATTGCTAACAGATGATGAAATTATGAAATCGGAATTACCGATGTCAGAGAAAAGATTGCTTTTGATGAAAAAGTACAATGTTTCTATTTCGGAAATGTTGAATCAGCTTTCTCTGCAAAATTCCAGATTATATTTTCATGAAAACAATATTTTTAACTTGAAAAGTGAAAAGGTTTTTGAGATTGATCTTATTGAGGTTGAGAATAATAATCTTGTGATTGAAGGAAAAACGAATCTATCTTATTTTATAGAAAAATATACAATCGAAGCTGTTGATGAAGCCCGAAATAAGGTATATAAAGCATCAAAGAAAGAATACACGCGTTATGCGCGATATTCTGAAGATGGGATGCAGAATCATTATAGTTATGAGTGTAGACTGGAACTTCCATTATATTCCGGAGCCCATTATCATCTGTGTATTCTGGAGATTGATACAGAGGAAAAAATGGCCTTGAATTATGCATTTAATGGTTATTATTCCAGATTTACCCACGATTATCAAAAAGGATATATAGCAGAGAAATCCTGGATCGTGCATTATAGAAATAAGAAATTCTGTGTTGGTAAATATTCAATCAGACGACATTTAAAGGCGGAACGAATCTACGCTGCTGAGTTAAAAGAACACAATGTCAGCAGTGATATTATAGATATTCGTAAAAAGGTTGTTTGGGAAAGAATCAAACAAAGATGCCTGGGAAACAAAGAAGTGTGGATTATTGCAGACCGTGCATTTCGTGCAGGGGATAATGGAGAAGCATTGTTTGAATATGTAACCGGACAGAAACAGGTGAAAGCATATTTTGTCATTGACAAAGGCAGCACAGATTATAAGCGAATGGCAAAAATAGGTCCGGTCATTGACTATGGAACGAATGAGCATAAGGTGAAATTTCTTTCCTGTGATAAATGGGCATGCTCAAGTGCTGACGGCTGGGTGTTTAATCTAATGAAAGACTGCGAAAAGGAAGTCAAGGATCTATATCAATTCAAATATTCTTTCCTTCAGCATGGGATTACAACAAAAGACTTCTCGGGATGGCTCCATAAAACCAAGAAGCATATTCGCCTGCTTTGCTGTGCATCGAATCTAGAGTATGATTCGATCGTTCATGGAAAATACGGGTACACAGAGAAGGAAGTAAAACTCACTGGTTTTGCTCGATTCGACAAATTAGAGAATCATAAACAAAAAGTAATCTCTGTAATGCCAACATGGAGAAAAAACATCGCGGCAGCACATGTTTCAAGTGAAATTAATGAAAAAATATTTGTCAGAGGATACTCGGAGTCATTTAGAGAAACCGAATATTATAAGTTCTACCAGGGCTTGATAAGTTCACCGGAATTGATCAATGCTATGAAACAAAAGGGATATCGCTTAAATTTTTATATGCACCCATCCTTTGAACAGCAGGAAAAAGATTTTATAGTGGTTGACGACTGCGTCGAAATCAAAAAACTTGCAAACACAGTGTACAAGGATGTCTTTGCCGAAACTGCGCTTATGGTAACAGATTATTCAAGCATCGCATTTGATTATAGTTACTTGAAAAAACCAATCGTATACAGCCAATTCGATCCGGAAAATTATTTCTTTGAACATACGGGAAGTAAAGGAGAGTATGACTACGAAACAATGGGCTTCGGGCCGGTATGTGGCAGTTTAGACGAAACCATTCAGAAAATGATTAAATATCTGGAAAGTGACTGTGAAATGGAAGACAAATATGTTCAAAGAGTGGAGCAGTGCTTTAAGTATACAGACAGAAACAACTGCAAGCGAATATTTGAGGCGTTGCTTGAGATATAAAGTGAATGAAAAAAAGACAGAGAGCTGAATTCTCAACTCTCTGTCTAATTTTTTGTTTTGATTATTCTTCTTTGGAAAACTGATCCTTGCCTACTCCACAAAGGGGACAGACATAATCTTCCGGAAGATCTTCGAAAGCAATTCCGTCATTTTCTTCCGGATCATATTCATAACCGCATACATCACATACCCATTTTGCCATTTTATTTACCTCGTTCTAAACATTGGTTTAAGAGTAACAAACTGTAAAACAAGTAAAGCTGAGCAGTAAATGATTAACCAAAGTATCTCTTCAGAAGACCTGCAAGAGCTTTTCCGTGTCTAGCTTCGTCTCTAGCCATTTCATGAACTGTGTCATGGATTGCGTCAAGACCGGCTTCTTTAGCACGTTTCGCAAGGTCTGTTTTACCTGCTGTTGCGCCGTTTTCTGCTTCTACACGCATTTCAAGATTTTTCTTTGTGCTGTCTGTAACAACTTCGCCGAGAAGTTCAGCAAATTTAGCAGCATGTTCAGCTTCTTCGTAAGCTGCTTTTTCCCAGTAAAGACCGATTTCCGGATATCCTTCTCTGTGAGCAACACGTGCCATTGCAAGATACATACCAACTTCTGAACATTCGCCGTTGAAGTTTGCTCTAAGATCAGCGATGATGTCTTCGCTAACGCCCTGAGCTACGCCTACAACGTGTTCTGCTGCCCATGAAAGTTCGCCGTCCTGTTTTACGAATTTGTCTGCCGGAACTTTACACTGTGGACATTTTTCAGGAGGTGTATCTCCTTCGTGAACATAACCGCATACACTACATACCCATTTTGCCATTTTAATGATCTCCTTTCATTTTTGCGTTTTGCTTTTTGATAATCATATTATATTACTTTTGCGTGTCGTTTTCCATATGATGCAGACAGGATTTACAAATTCCATAGAAGGAAGAATCACAATCCTGTATCTCGCCGGAAAACTGCTTGTTAACGGATTGAAGAAATTCCTGAAAGCCGGATATTTCGATATCCGAAACCAGATGACATTTGTGACAAAAGAAATGGCAATGTGTGTCAATTCGTCCGTCGTAATGATCGGCACCGGCAAAGCCCGGAAGTTTCTTAATCTCGCCAAGTTCAGTCAGAAGAGACAGGTTTCGAT
The DNA here is from genome assembly GCA_030526665.1 of Eubacteriales bacterium. GTDB lineage: Bacteria > Bacillota > Clostridia > Lachnospirales > Lachnospiraceae > Blautia_A. The sequence goes on along the minus strand of JAUNCI010000025.1, from coordinate 11,568 downwards.
ATACAGTTCCAAGACTGATATTAGGATAGACCAGACGAACATTGTCATAAATGACATCGGCCGTAGGATGATCTGTTCTCGTCATCAAAAAACTTTTAATTGCATCGCGTTGACGACTGTGCTTAAGAACTGCCATATAAAAACCTCCTTTCCGATGTTAATAATGATAATTATTATCGATATAGTTATAATAACATTTGTAAGAATTATTGTCAATTATAAAAACGATAATTATTACTGTTTTTACTTGTAAGGATAGGCGAGATAATGAAATTGTTGAATGATTGCTTTACAAAATGACCGAAATAAGGTACTATTTTCTGAGTGATAAGATATAAATTCTTTCTAATTTATATAGTGTTCTGATTTGGTCTTACATACTAATTAAAGCTATATAAAAGGAAAAGATGATAAGATACATGGAGGAAATTATGGAAAACAAAAAGTTTTATATGACTACAGCGATTGCTTACACATCTGGTAAGCCGCATATCGGAAACACATATGAAATCGTTCTTGCAGACGCAATTGCCCGCTACAAAAGACAGCAGGGATATGATGTATTTTTCCAGACAGGAACAGACGAACATGGTCAGAAAATTGAATTAAAGGCAGCAGAAGCCGGTATTACGCCAAAGGAATTTGTAGATAATGTTGCCGGAGAAATCAAAAATATCTGGGATCTGATGAATACTTCTTATGATAAATTTATCCGTACAACAGACGAAGACCATGAAACACAGGTGAAAAAAATCTTCAAAAAAATGTATGCAAAAGGAGATATCTACAAGGGAGCATACGAAGGTATGTATTGTACACCTTGTGAATCTTTCTGGACAGAATCACAGCTTGTTGACGGAAAATGTCCTGATTGCGGCCGTGAAGTAAAACCTGCAAAAGAAGAAGCTTATTTCTTCAAAATGAGCAAATATGCAGATCGCCTGATCGAGCATATCAATACACATCCGGAATTTATTCAGCCGGAATCCAGAAAAAATGAGATGATGAATAACTTCCTCCTTCCGGGACTCCAGGATCTCTGTGTATCCAGAACTTCATTTAAATGGGGAATTGGAGGCAGAAATTACATTCTGGTAACGATGGGGGCACAGGCAAGCCCTCAGCATGTTCAGGATGCGGTAACGATTTATAATCGATTGGGACAGAAAAGTTTGGAATTATAAGCAGCGAGATATATGCAGCGAGAGGTTATTATGCCAGAGAATTTATTGCTAACAGATGATGAAATTATGAAATCGGAATTACCGATGTCAGAGAAAAGATTGCTTTTGATGAAAAAGTACAATGTTTCTATTTCGGAAATGTTGAATCAGCTTTCTCTGCAAAATTCCAGATTATATTTTCATGAAAACAATATTTTTAACTTGAAAAGTGAAAAGGTTTTTGAGATTGATCTTATTGAGGTTGAGAATAATAATCTTGTGATTGAAGGAAAAACGAATCTATCTTATTTTATAGAAAAATATACAATCGAAGCTGTTGATGAAGCCCGAAATAAGGTATATAAAGCATCAAAGAAAGAATACACGCGTTATGCGCGATATTCTGAAGATGGGATGCAGAATCATTATAGTTATGAGTGTAGACTGGAACTTCCATTATATTCCGGAGCCCATTATCATCTGTGTATTCTGGAGATTGATACAGAGGAAAAAATGGCCTTGAATTATGCATTTAATGGTTATTATTCCAGATTTACCCACGATTATCAAAAAGGATATATAGCAGAGAAATCCTGGATCGTGCATTATAGAAATAAGAAATTCTGTGTTGGTAAATATTCAATCAGACGACATTTAAAGGCGGAACGAATCTACGCTGCTGAGTTAAAAGAACACAATGTCAGCAGTGATATTATAGATATTCGTAAAAAGGTTGTTTGGGAAAGAATCAAACAAAGATGCCTGGGAAACAAAGAAGTGTGGATTATTGCAGACCGTGCATTTCGTGCAGGGGATAATGGAGAAGCATTGTTTGAATATGTAACCGGACAGAAACAGGTGAAAGCATATTTTGTCATTGACAAAGGCAGCACAGATTATAAGCGAATGGCAAAAATAGGTCCGGTCATTGACTATGGAACGAATGAGCATAAGGTGAAATTTCTTTCCTGTGATAAATGGGCATGCTCAAGTGCTGACGGCTGGGTGTTTAATCTAATGAAAGACTGCGAAAAGGAAGTCAAGGATCTATATCAATTCAAATATTCTTTCCTTCAGCATGGGATTACAACAAAAGACTTCTCGGGATGGCTCCATAAAACCAAGAAGCATATTCGCCTGCTTTGCTGTGCATCGAATCTAGAGTATGATTCGATCGTTCATGGAAAATACGGGTACACAGAGAAGGAAGTAAAACTCACTGGTTTTGCTCGATTCGACAAATTAGAGAATCATAAACAAAAAGTAATCTCTGTAATGCCAACATGGAGAAAAAACATCGCGGCAGCACATGTTTCAAGTGAAATTAATGAAAAAATATTTGTCAGAGGATACTCGGAGTCATTTAGAGAAACCGAATATTATAAGTTCTACCAGGGCTTGATAAGTTCACCGGAATTGATCAATGCTATGAAACAAAAGGGATATCGCTTAAATTTTTATATGCACCCATCCTTTGAACAGCAGGAAAAAGATTTTATAGTGGTTGACGACTGCGTCGAAATCAAAAAACTTGCAAACACAGTGTACAAGGATGTCTTTGCCGAAACTGCGCTTATGGTAACAGATTATTCAAGCATCGCATTTGATTATAGTTACTTGAAAAAACCAATCGTATACAGCCAATTCGATCCGGAAAATTATTTCTTTGAACATACGGGAAGTAAAGGAGAGTATGACTACGAAACAATGGGCTTCGGGCCGGTATGTGGCAGTTTAGACGAAACCATTCAGAAAATGATTAAATATCTGGAAAGTGACTGTGAAATGGAAGACAAATATGTTCAAAGAGTGGAGCAGTGCTTTAAGTATACAGACAGAAACAACTGCAAGCGAATATTTGAGGCGTTGCTTGAGATATAAAGTGAATGAAAAAAAGACAGAGAGCTGAATTCTCAACTCTCTGTCTAATTTTTTGTTTTGATTATTCTTCTTTGGAAAACTGATCCTTGCCTACTCCACAAAGGGGACAGACATAATCTTCCGGAAGATCTTCGAAAGCAATTCCGTCATTTTCTTCCGGATCATATTCATAACCGCATACATCACATACCCATTTTGCCATTTTATTTACCTCGTTCTAAACATTGGTTTAAGAGTAACAAACTGTAAAACAAGTAAAGCTGAGCAGTAAATGATTAACCAAAGTATCTCTTCAGAAGACCTGCAAGAGCTTTTCCGTGTCTAGCTTCGTCTCTAGCCATTTCATGAACTGTGTCATGGATTGCGTCAAGACCGGCTTCTTTAGCACGTTTCGCAAGGTCTGTTTTACCTGCTGTTGCGCCGTTTTCTGCTTCTACACGCATTTCAAGATTTTTCTTTGTGCTGTCTGTAACAACTTCGCCGAGAAGTTCAGCAAATTTAGCAGCATGTTCAGCTTCTTCGTAAGCTGCTTTTTCCCAGTAAAGACCGATTTCCGGATATCCTTCTCTGTGAGCAACACGTGCCATTGCAAGATACATACCAACTTCTGAACATTCGCCGTTGAAGTTTGCTCTAAGATCAGCGATGATGTCTTCGCTAACGCCCTGAGCTACGCCTACAACGTGTTCTGCTGCCCATGAAAGTTCGCCGTCCTGTTTTACGAATTTGTCTGCCGGAACTTTACACTGTGGACATTTTTCAGGAGGTGTATCTCCTTCGTGAACATAACCGCATACACTACATACCCATTTTGCCATTTTAATGATCTCCTTTCATTTTTGCGTTTTGCTTTTTGATAATCATATTATATTACTTTTGCGTGTCGTTTTCCATATGATGCAGACAGGATTTACAAATTCCATAGAAGGAAGAATCACAATCCTGTATCTCGCCGGAAAACTGCTTGTTAACGGATTGAAGAAATTCCTGAAAGCCGGATATTTCGATATCCGAAACCAGATGACATTTGTGACAAAAGAAATGGCAATGTGTGTCAATTCGTCCGTCGTAATGATCGGCACCGGCAAAGCCCGGAAGTTTCTTAATCTCGCCAAGTTCAGTCAGAAGAGACAGGTTTCGATATACAGTTCCAAGACTGATATTAGGATAGACCAGACGAACATTGTCATAAATGACATCGGCCGTAGGATGATCTGTTCTCGTCATCAAAAAACTTTTAATTGCATCGCGTTGACGACTGTGCTTAAGAACTGCCATATAAAAACCTCCTTTCCGATGTTAATAATGATAATTATTATCGATATAGTTATAATAACATTTGTAAGAATTATTGTCAATTATAAAAACGATAATTATTACTGTTTTTACTTGTAAGGATAGGCGAGATAATGAAATTGTTGAATGATTGCTTTACAAAATGACCGAAATAAGGTACTATTTTCTGAGTGATAAGATATAAATTCTTTCTAATTTATATAGTGTTCTGATTTGGTCTTACATACTAATTAAAGCTATATAAAAGGAAAAGATGATAAGATACATGGAGGAAATTATGGAAAACAAAAAGTTTTATATGACTACAGCGATTGCTTACACATCTGGTAAGCCGCATATCGGAAACACATATGAAATCGTTCTTGCAGACGCAATTGCCCGCTACAAAAGACAGCAGGGATATGATGTATTTTTCCAGACAGGAACAGACGAACATGGTCAGAAAATTGAATTAAAGGCAGCAGAAGCCGGTATTACGCCAAAGGAATTTGTAGATAATGTTGCCGGAGAAATCAAAAATATCTGGGATCTGATGAATACTTCTTATGATAAATTTATCCGTACAACAGACGAAGACCATGAAACACAGGTGAAAAAAATCTTCAAAAAAATGTATGCAAAAGGAGATATCTACAAGGGAGCATACGAAGGTATGTATTGTACACCTTGTGAATCTTTCTGGACAGAATCACAGCTTGTTGACGGAAAATGTCCTGATTGCGGCCGTGAAGTAAAACCTGCAAAAGAAGAAGCTTATTTCTTCAAAATGAGCAAATATGCAGATCGCCTGATCGAGCATATCAATACACATCCGGAATTTATTCAGCCGGAATCCAGAAAAAATGAGATGATGAATAACTTCCTCCTTCCGGGACTCCAGGATCTCTGTGTATCCAGAACTTCATTTAAATGGGGAATTCCGGTAGATTTTGATCCAAACCATGTTGTTTATGTATGGCTGGATGCACTTACAAACTATATCACAGGAATCGGTTATGACTGTGATGGAAACAGCACAGAGCAGTTTGCAAAAAACTGGCCTGCTGATCTTCACCTTATCGGAAAAGATATTATTCGTTTCCATACAATTTACTGGCCAATCTTCCTGATGTCTCTGGATCTTCCATTGCCAAAACAGGTATTTGGTCATCCATGGCTTCTTCAGGGCGATGGTAAAATGAGTAAATCCAAAGGAAATGTTCTCTATGCAGATGAATTGGTTGATTTCTTTGGCGTAGATGCCGTTCGTTATTTCGTACTTCATGAAATGCCATTTGATAATGATGGTGTTATTACATGGGAGCTTATGGTTGAACGTATGAATTCTGAGCTTGCCAATACACTTGGAAACCTTGTAAACAGAACCATTTCTATGTCCAATAAATACTTCGGCGGTGTTGTAGAAAACAGAGGTGTAGCAGAAGAAGTGGATGAAGATCTGAAATCATTTATCCTTGGTATTCCTGCAAAAGTAGAAGCAAAAATGGAAAAACTTCGTGTAGCGGATGCGATGACAGAAATCTTTACTGTATTTAAACGCTGCAACAAATATATTGATGAAACAATGCCTTGGGCACTTGCAAAAGATGAAGCAAAACAGGATCGTCTGGCAACCGTACTTTACAATCTTGTAGAAGGTATCTGTATTGGTGCAACTCTGCTTGAATCTTTCATGACTCAGACAACAGAAAAGATTCTGGCTCAGCTGAATGCACAGCCTAGAACATTGGAAGATCTTGCTACATTTGGTCTTTATCCATCCGGAAACAAAGTTACAGATAAACCGGAAATTCTGTTTGCACGTCTGAAAGTAGAGGATGTTTTGGCAAAAGTTGCAGAACTTCATCCTCCGGTTGCAGAAGTAAAAGAAGAAAAAGCAGAAGAAAAAGTAATTGATATTGAGCCAAAAGAAGAAATCACATTTGAAGATTTTGAAAAACTTCAGTTCCAGGTTGGCGAGATCATTGCCTGTGAAGCAGTTAAAAAATCAAAAAAACTTCTTTGCTCTCAGGTGAAAATCGGCAGTCAGGTTCGCCAGATCGTATCCGGAATCAAAGCACATTATTCACCGGAAGAAATGGTCGGCAAAAAAGTTATGGTTGTAACAAACCTGAAACCTGCAAAACTTGCCGGTGTAATGAGTGAAGGTATGATTCTGTGTGCAGAAGACGCAGATGGAAACCTTGCATTGATGACTCCGGAAAAAGATATGCCTGCAGGAGCTGAGATCTGCTAATGATATTTGATACACATGCACATTATGATTCCGAACAGTTTGATGAAGATCGTGATTCGCTTTTGGAATCGATGTCCGATGGAGGCGTGGGAATGATTGTCAATTCCTGCGCCTCTATTGAGGATTTTGACAAAACAATTGCTCTGATGGAAAAGTATCCGTTTGTATATGGCGCGGTAGGCGTTCATCCGGATGATGCAGAACTGATGACAGAGGAGACTTTGGCGAGAGTTCGTGAAATGGCTCGTCTTGAAAAAGCAGTTTCTATTGGAGAAATTGGCCTGGATTATTATTGGCACAAAGAGGCGCATGAGCATGAGGTGCAGAAAAAAATGTTCCGTGCGCAGATGGATATCGCCGAAGAGGAAAAGATGCCGTTTATGATTCACAGTCGTGAGGCAGCACAGGATACTTTGGAGATCGTCAAAGAATATATGAAGAATCGGAAAATGTCCGGTGGAATTATTCACTGTTTTTCTTATGGAAAGGAAATTGCCAGAGAATATCTGGAGATGGGACTCTATCTCGGAGTCGGCGGTGTTGTAACATTCAATAACGCACGTAAATTAAAAGAAGTTGTTGAATATGCCCCGATTACACAGCTTTTGCTGGAAACAGACTGCCCTTATCTGAGCCCTGTACCATTCAGAGGAAAAAGAAATACCTCTCTCAATCTGAACTATGTCGTGGATGCAATTGCCGAGATCAAAGGAATGGCAAGAGAAGAGGTCATTGAGATTACTGAAAATAATGCCAAAAGAGTATTTCATATAATTTAATATATTTACTAAAAAAATCCTGTTTCTAAGTTCAGAAACAGGATTTTCTTTATTTCTTTATTTGATTTTTTTGTAGAAACTTTGGTTTCAGTGTTTTAATAAGAGTCGTCACTGTCATAATCAGAGTCATAGCTATAATCATAATCGCTATCATAATCACTGTCATAATCATCGGATGAATTTTGCGAGCCGGTATCGACACTTGTGATATTATGTTCTTTCCAATAAGTTTCGGCAGTGATGGAATCGTAATCGTCCAGCCAATCGCCGGTCTTTTTGTCTTCCATATTTCCGTCTGTGGTAAAACGTACATCCAGGAAAGTAGTTTTTGTAGATGGCTCAACGTTGATGGCCATGACATCAGAGAATTTTTTCTTGAGATTTTCAAGGGTAAATACCTCTCCGACATAATCGCGAACACCATGTGCAGAAGCCAGCTCTTCGGTGTAATCGGAAAGCATATAAGGACCGTATTCGCCGGTTTCTGAGTTATAGTGCATTACCATTGGCTCAATGGATTCATTTACGATTTCGATGGTTTTTTCACCTTTCAGAACTGTTTTTCGTACAGTGAAGGAGGCCATTGCTTCCAGCAATTCGTCCATTTTCTGCTGTGTTGATACAAAGTTACCGAGAGAGTAGTAGATGAGCATTTTGTGGCCTTCATTATCAGACATATAACCATAAGGCTGAATAACATGCGGATGACCGCCGATAACAACATCAACACCCTGCTTCATAAGAAAATTGGCCCATTGCTTCTGGTGCTCGGTCGGCATATGTTCATCTTCTTTTCCCCAATGTGCAACGAAAATCAAAACTTCGGATTGCTCCTTCGCTTTTGCACACATCTGAGCAACCTTTTGCTGCTCCAGAATATCAATCATGTAGGAATGATCGGTATCGATCCCGCTATTGGTACCGTATGTATAATTTAAAAATGAAAAGGTAATATCATTGACCGTCATGGTTTTTACGGTATCTGCATCTTCCTGGCTTTCATGAATGCCGAGGACAGGAATAGATGGATAATTATTTTTCCAGTAATCTAACGTTTGCTGAATATATTCTACGCCATAATCATCGATGTGATTGGTTGCAGACTCGATGACATTAAATCCTGCACGGATGATGGAATCGCCAACTTCGGTAGGGGTAGCAAAAGATGGATAACCAGCAATGACATCATGATTTGTTGTGAATACTGTTTCCTGGTCGATCATTGCAATATCGGCATTTTGAATTCGGCTTGTTACATGCTGATAAATACTGTCATAATTCCAATTATTATTTGATCCTACATTGAGCAGAGAATCGTGATACAAGTTATCGCCAACGGCGATTACGGAAGCTTCTGTAACTACCGGTGTATTGGCAATTCGTTCGGCTTCTTCCTGTTCCTGCTGTGCCTGCTTTATAGCCTGGTTTTTTGGCTTTTCAATTAATTGGTAATCCAACTGGCGAAATAAAAAGAATAAAACTATTAAAGTCAGAATGGAACATAGAAAACTGATTTTCACATTGTTTTTTTCTATATAATTTAAAGGTAAATGTTCTTTCTTCTTCATTGGTATCTCCTAAAGGAACTGAATAATTACAAGTCAAATATAAAATCACAAAATATTATAGCAAAAAATTACATAGAAATAAAGAAAATATTACGTGCCGGGATAGCTTGTTTGTCAAAAGGACAGTATATAATATGGTATTTGAGACAGATTAAAATATAAGGGAAAGCATAGAAATAAATAGAGAGGAATACGATATTCAGAAATGTTACGAAATTGTTTGACAATTAAATGTTATGTAATATTTTGAAATGATATTGAAAGTCGGTAAAAAATAGCAAGTTGCACAATTTTGATGAAAACACGAAAAGAATTGGAAATGTTGCGAAAAAAGTTATCCACATTTTCGAATGTGTATAAAAGGCTTGAAAATCAAGTTATCAACAAAGTTATCCACATTATCCACAACGAATAAATGTGGATAACTCAATTTACATAATATTTTCAGCAAAACAAATGTTTTGGTGATTTATGAGAAAATGTCAAAAAATGATGAATTATAGCAGAAAACAGTTGACATTAAAATAATTAAATTTCTTCGAAATTGTGTTATAAAATAGCGAGAACAGATACAATTGGTATGAATTGTCAGAATTTTGAAGACAAGAAATAATACGTTTGCTTAATCAAAGGAAACCATGTATATTAGACGTGTATAAAGTCGCAATAAGGTGGATAATTTCTGATTGAAGTAAGACTTATCCACACAAATACATTGCGGTAATAATGTGGAAAACAAAAAGTTGATTTTGGAGGAATGAATGAGACTGAGAAATATACCGGGCGCAAAGGATGCCATTACAGATAGTATCTATGTTGTTCAGAATCCTGAGACAAACAGAGGGAACTGGAAGCAGGTATTTGAGAAAGATCAGCCCCTGCATATAGAAGTAGGGATGGGGAAAGGACGATTCATTATGGATATGGCCAGGCTCCACCCGGATATTAATTATGTGGGGATTGAAATGTATGACAGCGTATTGCTGCGCGCACTGCAAAAAATGGAAGAACTGGCAGAAGCAGGAGAGAAATTGCCGAATGTTCGTTTCATGAGAATGGATGCGAGAAATCTTCCGGAAGTGTTTGAAAAAGGAGAAGTGGATCGTATTTATTTGAACTTTTCGGATCCATGGCCGAAGGCACGTCATGCAAAGCGTAGATTGCCATCAAGAGAATTCCTTGCGAGATATGATCAGATTCTGGTTGAGGATGGCGTAGTGGAATTTAAAACGGATAATATAGGATTGTTTGAATTTGCTTTGGAAGAAGCGCCGGAAGCGGGATGGAAGATTCTGCAGAGTACATTTGACCTTCATCATAATGATGAAATGATGATCGGAAATGTTATGACAGAATATGAAGAAAAATTTTCTTCACAGGGGAATCCGATTTGTAAATACATTGTATGTAGATAGGAGGAAATGATCGTGAATTATCGTGAAGTAATTGAGGCTGCCCGCCCGAAGCTTGGAAAATACTGTAAAGGATGTTATGTGTGTAATGGACGTGCCTGTGGCAATACGATTCCGGGACCTGGTGCAAAAGGAAGCGGTGATACAGCTGTACGCAATTATGAGAAATGGCAGCAGCTTCGTGTAAATATGGATTGTCTCGTAAAAGGTGGAGCAATTGATACTTCTCTGGAATTATTCGGAAGAACCTATCGTTATCCGTTTTTTGCAGGACCGGTAGGTGCCGTACAGATGCATTATGGTACCGATTATACAGACATGACTTACAATGATGTTTTGGTATCGGCATGTGCCGAGAATGGAATTATGGCGTTTACAGGAGATGGTGTAAATCCGGATCAGACTATTGCAGCGGCTGAGGCTATCAAAAAAGCCGGTGGAATCGGAATTCCTGTTATTAAGCCGTGGAGCAAGGAAGTGATCAATCAAAAGATGGAACTGGTGAAAGCTGCCGGTGCATCTGCCGTTGGAATGGATGTTGATGCGTCCGGACTTCCTTTTTTGAAAAATCAGAATCCTCCGGCCGGTGCAAAAAGCGTGGAGGAAATGAAAGAGATTATTGCAGATGCAGGACTTCCATTTATTATAAAAGGCGTAATGACTGTTGCAGGAGCGAAAAAAGCGATGGAAGCCGGGGCAGCAGCTATCGTTGTCAGCAATCATGGGGGACGTGTGTTGGACGGATGTCCGGCAACTGCGGAAGTCCTGGGCAAAATTGCGGACATGGTACATGCTCAAAGCAAAATGAAAGTGCTGGTAGACGGTGGAATCCGCAGCGGCCTTGATGTATTCCGTGCACTTGCATTAGGTGCTGACGGTGTAATTATCTGTCGTCCTTTTGTAACGGCTATTTATGGAGCAGGGGCAGAAGGAATCACAGCATATGTGGAAAAAATCGGAGGAGAACTTCGTGACACCATGGAAATGTGCGGTGCACGCAGCCTGAAGGATATCAATAAAGGAATGTTGTGGAAAGAGGGCAATATTTTTTGATGCAATTCCATGATATTTGTGAAAAAGGATAATTTTACAAAAATAGCGCATACCTATTGACAATTTTGACAGGTATGCGCTATAATCACCATTGTTCTGAAGAAAATAAGAAATGCGCCTTTAGCTCAGCTGGCAGAGCACCTGACTCTTAATCAGGGTGTCCAGGGTTCGAACCCCTGA
>JAUNCI010000008.1 GCA_030526665.1 Eubacteriales bacterium | reverse complement strand
GATTTTATATAGTGTTTCTTAAACTTAGTTTGCAAGCGCGTTGCAAAGGTTTGCGCATAAGCCTATGCAGAGCTTTCATATTTATAACAATCTATAAATCTATAACCCTATGCAGGGCTTTCACATTCATAGCAATCTATACTCCCTATGCAGAGCTTTCACATTCGCAAGCATTTATCATCCCATAGAAAGGACCCCAACATGAAAACTTCATACGCAACCTCTAGCCGCAAAAACATCCTCACTTTTCTACAAAAAAACAGTGACAAAACTGTCACTGTTTCTGATATCTCTGCATATTTAAAATCAATTGATCACGACGTGAATCTGACAACGATCTATCGGTACTTAGATAAACTCATTGCCGATGGAAACATTATCAAATACGTCGATGAAAAGGGTAAAAAAGCTGTTTTTCAATACGTACAGAATGATTCTCACTGTGAGGATCATCTGCATTTAAAATGTACTGCCTGCGGCCGCGTGATTCATATGGACTGTCACTTCATGGAAGAAATTTCTTCCCACGTAAAAAGCCATCACCATTTCGCTATTCAATGCAAAAATTCTATTATTTATGGTCTGTGTGACGTTTGTTCAGCCAAAAACGAATAAGCTGATCCAGTCCTCCAAAAAGCATCAATGTTTCAATGATATCGATCAAAACAAGCCCCGGTGTCAGATAATGGTAATACACAAATACCGTGCCAAGGAAGGATGAGAAAGTAACTACAGCACTGGTAAACAGCAATAACGTGCCGAGCATTCCTAACGTAATCAGCCATTCTCCTATCAGAAAGAATTTTTTCTCTTTGATTCTTTTAACCAGGATAACGGTTAAGATCAAAAATGCTATGATACTTCCCACAAATCGCAGAGTGCCTGTTTTTTGATATATTCGAATAATCTTGTTTGAACGCTGTACGACCAGGTTTCCAAATGACATTTCCGAATCCTGTATACCTAATGTATATCCATACTCCGCAAGTGCGCCGGTAAGTGCTTCAAAGTATCTGACTTCTTCTATATTCCCATCTGCATCTCGCAATCCCACATAAGTATACTCTTCCGTAATCAGAGACCCAAAGGCCGCTTTTACTCCTTCCACGATCTCAGGAATATCATCCTTGGAAATCCCTCTCGACAATGCAGACAAATGAATTTTGTCATCTTTTACCAAACGTCCCTGTTCAAACGCTTCTTCCAATTCATCTACAACACTTTGATAAAACGCTTCTGTCTCAACCGCATTTTCATGATAGTACCCGGCATTGAGCATTGCTTCTCGAATTGCCCATATAAAGGAATCTCCCATTACCGCATTCACGCTTGTGGACATACTGTTCCATTTTCCTTCGTACAATTCGGAAACGTATTTGTGAATCGTTTCAAATGTGGGACTGTTTTCCATTGCCAGCTCAATCACTTCTCTGGGAATCCACACATTTTTGCTGTAATGTTTATTCATGCTCTTATAAGTATAATCCTCTCCCATTGCAGCAATCGACTTTTCCTCATCAATCGACAACAGCAAAGTCATAAGTTCTGCTTCCGCACCTTCCGAACGATCATTTACAAGATGGACTCCATAATGATTCTCATTGATCTGCGCAATAATCTCGTTGCTTGCATAGATTCCAACAAATGGAAGCAGGCAGCAGATACAGCGCAGCACCGTTTTTTTTCTACGTCCAAAGTTTACGGCAATGCAAAATGCACTGCAGCCACAGGCTGCCATTACAAATGGCAGGTACCAGATAGATTCATTTCTAAGGTGCCAGAAAAATACAAACGAAATTACTTCCAGTATTGTCCATCCATAGAACTCCTTTTTCTGCTCACTGCAGCTATAAAACATACCGATACAACCGGCTGCCACAAGCAAAATCGCAGTCGGAATCAATGCCATATTGTATACTCTCTGTTCCGTGAAAGTAGAGAGCATCGATGGTGAATACAGCAAAAAGCCAAAGGCAGCTAAGCGGATCCACTGATTTTTCAACACTTTTCTCAACGCATACAAAAACAATATTACTGCCACTATGTAAGCGGTTCCTTCTGCAAGTAAATAAGGAATTCCCAACCGGTTCGCCATCGCCAGAAATACAGAAAATGAAATTCCTTTTACCAGGGTAACGCTGTTATATGGTCCCAGCCATTCCCCCTGCAATAAATGTTCTGCCAGTTTTGCCAGAAGCTGGTCATCGTATATGGCATTTGCAATTGCATATATCGGTGTTCTCAATAACATTGCAATTCGAAAAAATGCAAGTATTCCACCTATCGTAAGACAAATTCTTTTTTCATTCGTCTTCCAAAACTGTTTCATTCTCCCCCTCCATTCAATCTCATTTATATATTTATGGTTTTGATCCATCCGTTCAAGATTGGTTCAAAACACCTTTTTATGCTTTCGCGCCAAAACGTCTTCTCAGAATTGCATCTACTTCATCAGCTTCCAGATTCCCCTGGCATTTTGCAATACTTCCGTTTCCGATCCATCGACTGTGTGCCTGCACGATCATCTCCTCTGAAATTTCGATTTCGCAGGATGGTGTAATTCCTTTCAACAAACTCAACAGTTCAATTTCCGTACATCCGATTTCCCGGAGAAATTGTGCAGTTAATTCAGGAACTGTTTTTTTGTTATACTCATAAAATTCCGGAAGAAAAACCGCACAGGCAGTTCCATGGGGAATCTGAAATTCTTCCGTCAGAAGATATCCCATCGTATGCGGAAACGTCGTACCTGTAATGTTTATCGCAAGTCCTCCATATATGGAAGCATTATACAATAGCTCTCTTGTCTCATAAGACAGTTCGCCGGTACCCATAATACACATTTCACGGAATGGATTTAACAGCATCCGAATTCCTCTGACCGCATAGCACTGTGAGATTTCATTTGCTGCCTTGCTGAAATAACTTTCCATACAATGTGCAAACGCATCAATTGCAGTAGACTTTGTAAACTGTTCCGAAAGTGTCAATGTATAGGCCGGATCTCCAAAAGAAAGAACCGGATATACTTTTTCATGATGAAAACTTTTCTTTTTTCCGGACAGATTCGTAATAACGGAAACCTTCGTTACTTCACTTCCCGTTCCTGCAGTCGTGCCAATCAACATGATTTTCAAAGGATCTTTTTTCCAATCAAACGCATACAGCTGTTCCTGTGTCATTCCGGGATTTGCCGAAAGTACCGCCGTACATTTTGCTGCATCCAAAGGCGAACCGCCTCCGATTCCAATCAGAAAATCCGCTCCCATTTCGCTTGCAATTTCAGCTGCTTTCATACAATCTGACAGTTTGGGATTCTGTCCAATTCCATCAAATACTCTGTATTTCTGACCGTTTTCCTGTAATACTGCCTGAATATCCGCCAATGCGCCACAGGCTTTTGCAGAATTCTTCCCGGTGATAATCAGACATTTTTTGCCCAGCTCCGCTATATTTTTTGCAGACTTTTTCACGCACCCCTTGCCGGTAATCAATTTTGTCGGCATATAATGGTTCATATTCATATGATTATTCTCCCATCGCTTTCATGATGTTTTTTTATTCAAAATAATGTCGTTTTGTGGTGTTCATTATATCCCAATCAGTAGGCAAAATCAACTTTGAGCAACTTGCAAAGAGCTTCTATTCTCGGTATACTGAATTCATATAAAATGTATCAATCAGATACCTAATATCAGAAAACGGAGGATTTTCTCATGATCAGAAAAGCTGAAAATTGTACAAAAGAATATCGTGAACATATGCGTGATGGTGCAGGTACCGTTGAAATTACAAATTTCATTGGCTCCGCAGAGGAATTAAACAACAAAGGGCGTTTATTCTCAAAAATCACATTAAAACCGGGATGCGGCATCGGTTATCATGTGCATGAAAATGAAAGTGAACTTTTCTATATTATCAAAGGAAATGCGATTTATAATGATAACGGAACCGAAGTTCCTGTAAGCGAAGGTGATGTGACGATCTGTCCTCCGGGATCCGGCCATTGCATTTCCAACCCTTCCGAGGAAGTCGTTGAACTTGTTGCACTGATTCTTCACGCATAACAGGAAACATAATTTCCTGTTATAGAAAAAGGGTTCGAGTTTATACTTCAAAAACTTCTGTTTTTGTTATATAAATTCGAACCCTTTATTCATCTTTTAAATTTATAAAATCCGACTCATCACTGCTTATAAATCAAAACTTTTCGAATCACATAATTATAGATAAATACAATTCCGGTAGCAATGATCTTTGCAATCATGTTTCCCACATGTACCCATTCTACCAGCACATACATAATCGCCAGATTAAAAAGTAATCCTCCGATACTTGTAGCATAGATTGCGGCAAGTTCTTTCCAGACACTGAAGTTTTCGCGTTTTTGAAAAACAAGTAAACGTCCGAAAAGCCAGTTTGCAAATGTAGAAAAGACAAAGGCAAGCGCGGTTGCGATCATATAGTGAATGCCAAATTTTGAGTCAAATACCCAGAAGCATGCCCACTCAACGATTGTTGCAAGCCCACCTACGATCAGATACAGAAACAGATTTCTCAATTCCCGGTTTGACCAAAGTTTTTGAATCAGATTCTGGTTTGTTTTCTTTTCATTCATGCTTCTTTTTTCTCTTCGTGATATTCTTTATCTGTGTTCACATTCCATACATTATCTTTTCTGCCGCTTCCTTCTGTAATGCTGCGGATCGCTTCAAAAGCAGTAGCCATGGAATGGTCCATATTGTTGTATCGATGCTGACCATTTCGTCCAACACAGTAGAGATTTTCAAAGCCATTCAGATATTCAATCAAAGAGTCAATTTCTGAATAGGTATCAAAATATGCCGGATATGCTTTTTTCACCTTTTCATAGTGAGAATCTAAGATTTCCGCATCTTTGTCAATGACACCCATTTTTTTCAATTCTTTGATACCATGTTTTACCCAGGTTTCCTCAGAGCCTCTCCAGTATTTATCACCTTCTGTACAGAAATACTCGAGACCGATCCAGACAGTATGTTCCGGATCCGCAACCAGATATGGTGACCAGTTATTAAAAATCTGAATTCTTCCAAGTTTTACTCCGGCATCCTGAACATAGATCCAGCAGTCCGGTACAATATTTCCAAGTGTTGAAAGTTTTGTCTCATTTTTCAGTGCCAGTTTGTTCAGCAATAAACCAACCGTCACAAAATCACGATATGGCAATCCTTCTGCAATCTTACCAATATTCTCCGGCACATCATTCATTCCTGCAACAAGATCCTTCAATGGCATAGAAGATATTACAATGTCTGCCTCTTCTTCGCAAAGCGCACCATCCCGATTGTAAATTACCGATTTTACCATTCCGTTTTCCGTTTTAATCCCGGTAACACGGCTGTTTTTCTGAATAACACCGCCCATTTTTTCAAACTCAGACGCGGCGGTCTCCCAAAGCTGTCCCGGACCGAATTTCGGATAGCTGTATTCTTCGATCAGAGAAGTTTCAACTTTACGATTTTTATTGTTTGGCAGTACTTTGGAGCACATATCCTTGATGATTGCCAGAATGGAAAGTCCTTTTACACGCTGTGCACCCCAGTCTGCGGAAATTTCCTTCGGATGTCTGCCCCACAATTTTTCTGTATATCCTTCGAAGAACATTGAGTAAAGCTTACGCCCAAAACGATTGATATAGAAATTCTCGAGAGAGTCTTCCGGAAGTTTATGAACGGTGGACGCCAGATAACTGAAGCCGGATTCCATCGTTGTCAAAAATCCCATATTTTTAATTGTGTTTGCGTTCATTTTTACCGGATAGTCAAAGAATTTCTTTTTGTAGTAAATTCTGGAAATTCTGCGGCGTTTCAGCATAACGCGGTCTTCTTTTTCCGGGTCCGGTCCTTCCGGTGCACATTCGATCGTACGATTTAGTTTGATGTCATCAAAGGATGGTTTTCCCTGCATTGGCATCATATCCTGCCACCATTTTGTCACTCGCTCATCTTTGGAGAAAAAGCGATGTCCTCCGATATCCATACGATGTCCATTGTACTTTACAGTTCTGGAAATACCACCGATTTCCTGTGTTTCTTCTAAAATTTTGACATCCAGATTAGGATCTTTTTTTAATGCCTCATAACCAGCGGTAACTCCGGCAGGACCGGCACCGATGATAATTATTTTTTTCTTATCTGCCATATAAAGTCCTTCATCCTTTCTTAACTAATTGTTGCTCACCACCTACACTACATTTAGAAGTGGTAGTCATTTTACATCTGCTATATTATGATTTGGATATTTAAATCAAACTCACTTAACGCAATTTTTACGTTAAATTTTATTATAACTTATATTATATAGGCTTGCAAGCATCCTCTGTGCTGCGATAGCATGCCAGCATAACAAACAGCATCGATATAGTCAATGCCATCGGACTGTTGAAAAAAGATTGTCCCATATATGCAGCCAGTGGCAAAAAAAGCACAATTCGATCTGTTTTCCAGATTTTTCTGCGAAAATATTCTGTGAGAAGCCCTATCCACATCGCGATCCAGGAACCTGCGCCAACCAATCCGACCGATAATAAAAACTGAAGAAATTCACTATGTGCACACAGTACCTGATACGTAAATTTATCACGAATTCCTCTATAACAATTTCCGAGCATCTCAGGTCCGATTCCAAATAATTTTTCTCTGAAATCAAAAGTTCCAAACGCGCGAATCGATTCTTTCCAGATCAATCCACGTTTTGTCCCCCATTTATCGTCAAAAATTGAAATATTATAAATAAGCATTCCTATAATCGTAATCAATAATATTCCGTCAATGATGTATACGATGCGCTGTATTGTTTTCTCATTCAGTTTTTTCCACCAGAGCCTTACCGCTATATAGCCTAATACTCCGATTCCCACAAAAGGAAATGCAATGTCCGGTGATAATACACTTGCCGCAACACCATCCATAGTCTCTTTTTTGGCAGCAAAGCAGGGGGCAAAATTAACAATTGAAAGGCTGATACCGTATGTCGCGATGACCAGGAAACCTCTTCGTATTCTCTGTTCTTTTCCCAGCATATAGGGAACAAAGAAAAACAGACAGCTTCCGATTCCGACAAACACACTGTCACTCGCACACAAAACGATATTGACCATTGCCAGACTGCTGATAATAAAATAAAAAATGGTCAGCATTCTTTTTTCACTATTTAAAAACAATACGATAAACAGCGGAACCAGCAGGCACAGATATCCGGAAAACCAGTTAATATTTCCGATTGTCGATATATATGTATAGTATTGCTTTTCAACAATACGCTCATGCATTCCCAGCAGATCAACCCCTGCCGAATGATAGATACTGATCGTAAAAATAATTCCATTCACGATTCCTACCGGTATCCATGTATATTCCGTTAAATATAATGATCTGGAGGAAAACCAGTAAAACAATACCAGTCCAACCAGAATTGCCGCACCGACACACCAGACTTTCATTCCCCACAAAGAGGTATCCCGATCTTTACACCCTAACCAGGAGACGAGCGTTGCAATTCCAAACATTGTCAGTGCCATATCCATATAATTGCAATTTTTCCAATTCCATGCTGTCAACTCTTTCTTTTTATAATCCATAGCACAGCCAAGCAAATATATCATCGCCGTTATTGGAAGCAATGTACAAACCAGGAACTGAATCACATGACCTTTTGCCTGCAGCATATTGAAATATTTATTCTCATAATAAAACGGCATAATCATTGTAATAGCAGCAAAAAACAAATATCCACAGATTCTGTTCATGGATGTACTTACTGATTGCGTTCTCATTTTTTTTCTATTTTTATTACTCATTTGATTTTGTGTCCTTTAATTTCATCCTATCCAATTATTTTTTCACTCGCAGGCATGCAGCTCATTGGCTCCATAAAGCCCATTGAAGCTAAGTATACACCATCAAAAATCAAAAAAACAGCCCGACATTTACGATTATATCGAAAATGTCGGGCCGTATTGTTATTTTCATTTATTAATCTGTCGCACAGTTATTTAATAAAGATAGTTTGCATTTACGTAACCTTCTCTTCCGAGTTTTGGAGAATATACCCACAGATATTCTCCACTGTATCCGCCTGCTGCATATACGGTTTCACCGGAATAAAGTGCTCCGATTTCATTGCTTGTACTGTAAGAAGGTGCCGTTCTCAGTGCAAGATATCCACTCGCTACGCTTACTGTATAGGATTTCGAATATTTAGAAGAGCTGCCGCCTCTGTATCCAACCAGATAATCTCCGTTTACATAGCCTTCTCTGCCAAGTTTCGGAGAATATACCCATACATAAGATCCGCTTGTGCCACCAACTACATATACAGTTTCACCGGAATAAAGTGCTCCGATTTCATTGCTTGAATTATAGGAAGGTGCCGTTCTCAGTGCAAGATATCCGCTCGCTACGCTTACCGTGTAGGATGCATAAGAAGAATAATTATTACCGGAAGATCCCCCATTGTAACCTACCAGATAATCCCCGTTTACATAGCCCTGTTTGTTAAGCTTCGGAGAATATACCCATACATATTTTCCGCTTGTTGAACCGGCAATCTGTACGGTATCTCCGGAATAAAGTTCTCCGATTTCGTTGCTTGAATTATAGGAAGGTGCTGTTCTCAGTGCAAGATATCCGCTCGCTACTCTTACCGTATAAGATGCACCTGATACAGAAGAACCTGCACCAATCAGATAGTCTCCGTTTACATAGCCGGATTTACCAAGCTTGGAAGAATATACCCATAAATATTTTCCGCTATATCCACCTGTTGCTTCTACCTGATCTCCGGAATAAAGTTTTCCGATTTCATTGCTGTCATCATAAGCAGGCGCTGTTCTCAATGCAAGATATCCGCTCTGCACGCTTACGGTATACATCGTTCCCGCTTTTACATTTACTGCTTTAAATCCCACTACACATGCAAGCACAAACGCGAATAAAATCGCTGCCTGCAGCATTTTCAATCCTCTGGATGTCAGCTGTCTCTCTTTCATTTGATAACCCTCCATACATAAATAACATTTGCAAATTTCCTCTGGATTTGTTGTTTATAGTATAACACATTTATCTTGCAGAATTGTAATTTTCATGTCATATAAATTCTTTTTTTTTCACACGTTCTGCATGCTGTTTTTATGAATTATAGTAGTCATAAATCATTTTGCTCAGTGATGCGATCGTATTCTGTGCACTTCCTACTTCATTCAGCTGCTCAGACATAAATACAATAATCAAATCATTTGCCGCATTATAGATAATTCCTGCATCATTCTCAACGGTATCCAGTTCGCCTGTTTTATTGGCAACGCTGACACCGGAAAGCTGTGCCGGAATTTTGTTTCTGCGCTGCTGCTGTGCCAAAAGATTAAACATATCCTGTGCATGCGGATAGTCCGCAGAGTCTCCGGCCATAATTGCCTGGAACAGATGCCCACAGTCATCTACGGAAGTATAGTTATCCCCAAATTCATTGCTGT
This sequence comes from Eubacteriales bacterium, assembly GCA_030526665.1. Classification (GTDB taxonomy): domain Bacteria; phylum Bacillota; class Clostridia; order Lachnospirales; family Lachnospiraceae; genus Blautia_A. Next base: position 52,948 of record JAUNCI010000008.1, on the reverse strand, counting down.
GCAAAAGGAGTCTTCCCATACTTGAATTTACAAATCCATGTGATGAGGCATAACCGGTTACCATTGCCATACCGGTACTGCTGTCACCGCCCCCAAGATATGTCGTCAATGTATTTGCAGCATCATTATCACTGACTGTGATCATATAATACAGGTTTGTATCCACGTTGTCTTTTCCATATGCAGCTATAATATTGTCATAATTTTCGTAAATAGCACCCATAATATACAATTTAACCAGACTGGCTGCCTGCATTGCATGATTATTGATGCTTCCCTCGGATCCGGTTTTCAGATCACACACATAAACGGACCAGCTTCCGTTTGATGTTGGCAGAGAATTCTGAAGCTGTTCCATAAGTCCCTGCATTTTCTCATCTGTTCCTGTTGTTTCCGGAACACCGCTGAAGATGCTTGATTTTGAGGATGGTGAAAGAGTTCCCTCCTCTGAAGATGCTGATAACGTCCCCTCTTCTGTCGGTGCTGATAGAGTTCCTTCCTCTGATGGTGCTGATAAAGTACCCTCTTTCTGCATACGTTCGATGGTTTCAATGTCCATTTCCGCATCCTCGGCAAATACATTTGCGAATCCGGAGAAAATCACCGTTCCTGTCAGCAGTCCAATCAGAATTCTATTCCTAAATTTGTTCTTCATTTTTCCCCTCCTGACTGCGAATTATTATTTATATTATAATGTATTTTTTCAAACATTTCCATATACTCTTTCTCAATCTGTTCAAACGGAACAAATTGATAAGTGAATGGAACTTTCATCTCCGGTTCTGTTTTTTCGCTCGGTTCATTTAATAAAATTTTCAAATCATAATATAAAACATCATCGTCCACCTGCCGCAGCAGTTTTTGCTCCTCTTCTGTCAAATCAGATCCCAGATATTTGATATAAATCATGCTGAGAAGCTTCTCTTCCATTTCAACATATCCCTGCAGATATTGCTTGAATGGTCTGGGAACATCAGACATATATGCCTCTCCTGCATCATGCAGTAAACATCCCAATACCACTCGTTCGGACATTCCCCGGGCTTGCGCCTCCTTTGCACATCGAATACAATGCTGTCCGACTGACAGGAACGTTTTTACGTGCCCGTTTCCTCTGCAAATCATAGAAAGGGCATGTGCAATATCCTGAATACGAACCATCTCCGGTTCCGGATTCATTGGATAAAAATGTACTCCACTATAAGTTGTAATATAATCTGTCATTCCACTCCTTCTTTTGCCGCCTTATGATGCTTCCATGTACCGTATAATTCCAATATTACCGGCAGCATGAGAAACAATGCATAAGCGCCATAAAAAAAGCCGGACATAAATGTCATATGGTTCCATATGATTTCCGGCGAATAATATATATGGGTCTGATCCAATGCAGCCGCCATAATAATAGTAGTATAACAGAAAAAAAGCAGAAGTACTACAAATCTGTCACGATTGTCAAATCGATAAATAGAAAAAGCAGTTCTTCCTTTCAGTGAATATCCTCTGCTTTTCATAGACGCAGAATTTTCTATCCACTCTTCACTGATCCAGGTGATCAGAATTGAAAAAACAGCAGTCAGATTTACGATTCGTTTCCATATATTACCTCTGCTGATGTCTTTGCCGATTCCCGCTCTTGCCAGCCTGATCTTTTCGGCCCGAACTTTGATTTTCGGTATGCTTCGCAGCAGAATTGAAAAAAACAATGATAATTTAGGCGAGATTCTTCCAAATAAATAAACCACCTTATCAGAAGACACCACAGAAAACACACAGCTCATAATCATTACAACCGTGATCACCGTAATTCCTCTCTGTAATCCATACAATACAGCTTCCAAAGTGATTGCATTGCCGATAAAATTCACTCTTAGTTTTGTCACTCCAAAATGATGGTAATAGGAATACCAGCCGCTGTATATAAATGCTGCTGCAAGCAGGCAGATATTACCAACCAGCATTCGTATTCCATTTCGCTTCACTGAAAATACAAAAGCACAAAGCCAGGCAATTGCAGCGAACACAGGATGGTTAAACCAAATCGCACAGATAATTGCTGCTGCAAAATACAGAAAATTTATCATCGGATGATAACTTTCAAATCCCATTTTCTACTGTTCTCCATCCATCATTCCATACTTAATTTTTATACGTTCTAATTTTTCTGCCAAAGGTCTGCAAAACAACAGCAATGTCAGAAATGTCGCAGCACTGTGAACTGCGTTTACCGGTATTCCGGCCATATATATCCCCGTCACCGATACCTTTGAGATTTCTGTACTCATAGTGAATAAAGAACAGGTATCCAGAATCGGTCCTACGATCAGCATCACACAGACGAAACCGATAACAGATGTCAACAGCTTTTTCTTTTCAGAAACCACTCCCGTTTTTGCCAAAGCTCCCATAATTACTCCTGCAATTCCATATGCAAACATCTGCCATGGGGTCCAGGGACCCTGTCCAAACAAAAAATTGCTGACAAGTGCACATGCTGCCCCTGTCAAAAATCCTGCTTCCGGTCCCATCGCAATTCCGGTGATCATGATAATCGCCGTACTTGGTTTAAAAAACGGTACCATCGCAAATGCCGCTCTGGCAGCCACTGACAAAGCACTCATTACCGCAATTGTCACAATTTCTCTTGCCTGAGGTTTTCTCGACTCAAAGCTGATTACAAATGCCAGTATGGAATATACAATTACCAAAACACTGGTTAAATAATAGCGACGATTTCCATATTTCCATGATACGATCAGCGTTGCGGGAACAAGAATTAAAATAAGCATCCATACGATACATTTTCGTACACTGTTCTTTTTCTTTGTATTATCTATTGATTTTTCTGACATAGTTGAATCACATCCTCATTTGTTACTGCATTTTCAAAAACATGACGACTCATTCGATTGGCCGCAGTCGTATAGAAACTATTCTGAGCAAAGAATCGATTGGCAGTATTGGTCGTAATAATTCCGCCGTCAAAAAACATACTTACAAGATCTGCATACTTTGCACAGAATTCAACATCATGAGAAACCATAATAATGGTGGCCCCCTGCTGCTTCAAACGTTTCATAATCTTTCCGAACTGTATTTTAAAGAAATTATCCAGTCCCTTCGTCGGCTCATCCAGCAGTAGAATCTTTGGCTCTGTCAAAAGGATTTTTGCCAATGCTGCTCTTTGCTGTTCTCCACCGGACAAATCATATGGATGCTGTTCAAGAATCTCCTCGATTTCACATAATTTCGCAATCTCTCTGACTTTTTCTTCTGATAGATTACGATCACACATTTCTTCCAGATCTTCTCTCACCGTCTTTTTTACAAAAAGACTCAGTGGATCCTGAGGCAGAAGTGCCACATTTTGTTTAAACAGACGATCTCCTTTAATTTTATCAACACGCTGTCCATGAATATATACATGTCCGCGATATGGTTTGCAGATATTGCAAATTATTTTCAGCGATGTGCTCTTTCCGGTTCCGTTTCCACCTACAATAGCAAACAATGTATTTTCCGGTACCTGAATCGTTGTTCCCTTCAGAACATCTTTTCCATTTTTTTCATAGCGAAACCATACTTCTTTCATCAAAACCGCCGGCTTCTGGACATCATCCGGATCAATCGTAATTTTATCTTCCACTGTAGTGTATTCCGGTGTTTTCCCGGCAAAATACCTGCTCAGCCATGCACCGCCTTCCCGAACAGTCAGCGGACAGTTGCCGGTTCCATTTACTCCATAGAAAATCTGTACCGGTGAAGGCATTGCCGCAAACATCCGGCGATTTTCCTTTTTTAGAAAAGCTCCGATTTTTCCGGGTTCTTCATCCGCAATCACTCGGCCTTCTTCCATTACTATCACTTTGTCCGAAGCGTAAAAAATATCCTCCAGACGATGTTCGGTAATAATAATCGTTGTTCGCAATTCTCGATTAATTTTACGAATCGTATTCAAAAAATCTGCAGCTGCAATCGGATCCAGTTGACTCGTCGGTTCATCCAAAATCAGAACCGAAGGCTGCATCGCCATGATGGAAGCCAGATTCAGCAGCTGTTTCTGGCCGCCGGACAACTCGGTTACATTCCGGTGAAACCAGTCCTGAATCCCAAAGTAACTAGCCATCTCCGCAACACGCAAACGCATTGTTTTCTGGTCCATTCCAAGACTTTCCAGGCCAAATGCCAGTTCATGCCAGACTTTATCCGTAACGATCTGACTATCGGGATTTTGCATAACATATCCAATTTTTGAAGACTGTGTTCGAAGATTCACTTCTTCCAAACGCGTTCCTTCAAACAGAATTTCTCCACTTTTTTTCCCATGCGGTGCCAACACACTTTTTAATTGTTTCAAAAGTGTTGTTTTCCCACTGCCGCTCTGCCCGCAGACCGTTACATACTGTCCGTGTTCAATCGTGATATTCACTTGATCCAGTGCTTTTTTTTCACCCGCTGCAGGATAGGAAAATGTCAGATCTTTGATCTCAAAATGTGCCATGTCACATTCTCCTTTATATTTATCATTGTCGGAAGCATTAAAAATAACATATATACAATGAGGCCGCCGATTCGAACCATAGTGCTTCCGTGCATTTGTATCGTCGGTGCAAATGTTATGGATGCCATCCCTTTTGCACCGCATACAAGTGTAATTGTCAAAAGTAATGTCATTAGAATCAAAAGCAGTTTATCCCCATTTCCCATTCTGTATATTGAAAAACGACTTCTTTTTCCACATCCATACCCTCGACTTTGCATACTATCCGCCATAACGATACCGCCCTCCAGTGCCCAGGTAGTGGTAACGGATAATACTGTTATTCCATGTTCTGTTTTTTGCCTCAAAGTACCATCTCCGGCTGATTTTCCAATACTTTTTCGTATCTCGGATATCTGCATTATTTTTTTCTGATAATTAGGAACCAGACGCAGAATCATCGTGAGCACAAGTGAAAAAGCCGGTGACAAGCCGCCAAACAAATACAAGAATTTATCGCTGGTCATAACCGTCTGATACGAAACAAACCAGAGAAGGATAGAAACCATCATTCCAGCCAGCGTCATACCATACAGAAGCGCCTCCAGAGTATATGGTCTTCCAAACAGTTGGCATAAAACATGTTCTCCGTTTGTGTTAAAAATCGGGTTGATAATTGAGATAACAATAAACACACCACACATTCCCGCAAGAATCGAAAATGCCTTTGTTCCTCGAACCGTAATCAGATAGGCTGCCGCACAGAATACCGATACTCCGACAAAATAAGGGTGGATATAAAACATTCCGCACACAATAGCACCTATAAAAAACATAAAATTAATGATAGGATGATATTCTGTAAATGAATCTTTATTTGTCATATTTTTTTCCTGACTGCTATTAAAATTATGAGAAGAATCGCCGCTGCACCTCCACAGCCAAGGATCCATAACAGCGTATTATTTTTTGTATTCACCGGTTCTAACAGATTTTCAATTGATCCATGAATACCAACTGTTGCATATCGTGAGAATCCTACCGTATCTGTATGAATAACTTCACCCTGCGATTCACTGTCCAAAAATTCAAATGTACCGTCCTGCGTGATATGAACCACTATAATCTGATCATAGTCTCCCATCGGTTCCATCGGAATCTGTAAATGAATAATTTCCTGTGGTTCCCATGATTTGTCCTGAATCGGATCATACATTTGAATATCCCACAGATGTAATACTTTACTTTGCTCTCCCAAAATCATTTGCAGATTCTGTTCCATTGTACTGTCCGGAAGTTCCGGGACTACTCTCAACTGAACATACCATGGCAGCTGAGCTTCTTCATTATCCCGAACACTGATGGTCGTATCCTCATCATAATGGTTTTTCGCTCTTAAACGTTCAATATTGCTGCTGAAGTTTTCAAAACGGGCATGTGAAGAGATTGCTTCTTTTTCCGATTCTGTCAGCAATTCATAAGAATCCCAGATCTGCTTCATCTGTTCCAGCAGTTTCCGATCTGACACATCTTCATCTGCAAACAGTGCTTTTCGATTGCCCTGATCTATATACAGAGTTCCCATCGCTTTCGCAAGATTCCTGGCCCTATTTGTATACTTCCGTGCCAAAACATTTGGACTATCTTTAAATGTGAGCAGTGTTTCTTCGCCGGTAGTCGTTCCACGAGAATCATTTGCTTTTTTTTCATTCTTTTGCTTTGACTTGCCGGCAGCTTCGGTAGAACCGTTTATATTTTTCGAAGATAGTTCTTTTGTCTTGTCATTTTTATCTGTTGCCTTCTTTTTTGCATCTTTGCTGTTATCAGACGAAGTTCCATTTGTCAATGTAACTGTTTTCGTACTTCCTGTCGGTTTTTTGGATGCTTTTTGTGTAGGTGTCGGTTTGGGCGTCACCGTAGGCTTCGGAGCCGCTGTTGGTTTGGGGCCGCCTGTTGGATTTGGCGCACCTGTTGGTTCCGGTGTAACTGTAGGTTTCGATGGATCCGGTGTCGGTCTCGGCGTAATCGTCGGTTCCGGTACCTCAATATCGCTCATATTATACAATGATGTTTTTCCGTTTTTGAAACGCTCATAGGATGCAAGCGCATAATATGCCTGTTCAGTAGCCATACCATTCTGGTCGCCGCCTGCCACATGCGAAAATCCCTGACCTTTTTTGTAACTGAGCAGTGCATCTAAAACACTTTTTCCGTTTTTGATAAATCGTCTGTCTGTTTCAGGATCAATTTTTAATGCAGAGAGGGCAACTAGAACCTGCGAACAACTCTCGGAAGTGTTCTCCGTTTTTCCTCCGTATGTTGTACCGAAATCCCCGTTATTTTTCTGCATAGTACTCAGTTTTTTCAGTCCTCTGTCAACAGCAGCTTTCACTTTATCATTTGAATCATAATACGGTGCAAGCGACTGAATCACCATCGCTGTGATATCGACATCGGCATTTCCGCTTCCGAGCGCCCATCCGCCGCCGTTTTTCTCATTTTCCAGCAGGTGATTAATCAATGCCTCTCGGGTCGTCTGCTTTTTCCCGCTTTTTGCAGCAGGAATTTCATAATTATGAGAATCAATTGCAATCAGCGCCCAGGATGCACCGTTAATTCCCTGCCATACGACCTGGTCAAAATCTGCAAGCGGCTCGAGCAGATTATATCCGCGAAAATCGGTTACATCCTCTCCTAAACTTGTCAACGCCAGTACAACACGGGAATATTCTGTATATTTTTTGCTGTGCAGTACTCCATTTTTCTTTTTCAGTACCTGTTCCAGATTGTTCAAATAGGTCTCATAAACCTTCTGATCTACATTCTGCCCGCTGCGTACCAATCCGATAACTGACCATTCGCCTCCGATCGAGTTAACAGTCAGCGTTTTGTCTTTTGCTGTTTTTACCAGATACTCTCCTGTTTTCTGGTACTGTTCATTTGCTTTTGTATTATCCGGAATTTCAGCTGCCTGCAGAACATCATTTTGCAGGACAGTGCCTTCTTCTGTGATTTCTGTTTGATTTTCTGTTGTTTCTGCAGCCTGTTCTTCAGCGACATCGACTGTGTTTTTTCCCGCGTTTTCGGATGGAATTTCAACAAGCAAAATCGAATTTTCATATCGTTCCCCGTCTTCATCAAAATATCCGATACATATCTCGGCATAGGAAAAGGATTCAAAATCCAATTCTCCGTATACCTGCTGTTGTTCCTGTGAAAAGCTGTCTTCAGAAATAATAAAATCTTCTAATGAAATTTGTGCCGCGCCGTCTATCTCGTCCACCAGCCACGTTGTCACTTCTGCATCAAACGTATCTGTTGCATACACATATTCTTCATTTCCCAAAAACTCCGGATATAATTTCCATTCTGTTTCGTCCTGCCACAAATACCCTTTCCAGCCTGAAAAAAAGAACGGCATTTGAATGGTTTCATTTTCATCAAAAGATGGATGTGCTGCAATCTGCAAAGAATCCGTTCCTTCCGGTACTGCTACCTTAAATACACCATCCGCATAGTCTGCAGGCAGAGAAATCCCGTTACATTCCAATTCTGAAGGAACAGACTGCTCTGCCAGATTACAGATCGTTCCATCTGCCAGAGATACTTCTATCTGTGCATGCACCGATAAACCATCCGGTTTTTCCTCTTCATCCGGGGGTTCCTCTTCATCCGTTTCTTCGTTCGTTTCCGCAGATTCACTATTTTCGTTTTCCTGCTCTTCCACTTTTTCTAAAGCATTATCCTCAGAAGAATCCGATACCGCCACATCACCATCGATGCTATTACTTCCGTCAGCTTCACCTTGCACTTCGTTTTGGTCTTCGTTTCTTTCTTCATCTGAGGAAGCATTTTCATAAACAGAGTCCTCTTCCTCTTTATCATATATTTCCAGACTATTATCCTGTCCATATGCTTCATGATTGTTATTTATAATAGAAAGCGTCGGGAGCACTGCTATCTGAGCCGCTGCAGCAGTGCCGATCAGAATCTTCCATATTTTTTTCTTTCGCATGCTATCATCCTCTTTTATTACATTCCACCGCCGACATCTGCACCAAGTCCATTACATGTATAACACCATACGATAGAATCACCATCTTCCAATGTATAGGAAGAACATCCATAATTCGGGAACCATCCATTTACTTTATACATCCAGCCGGATTCATTTCCGCAGTCGAATTCATAGAGATTGTTAATTCCTTCGATATAATAACTGTTGTACATCGGCGTCCAGGAGTATTCCAGATGAATACCTGCAGCGCTGCATACGCGATTCAAAACATCAAATACAGTTTCTCCATCATTGAATTCTACCGTGCTGGTCGCCAGAATCACGCCATTTGCCGGAACATAGGCTTCTTTTCCATCTGATAAGTTATCCAGATTGTCTAAAATCGTGTCACATACGATTTGGATCGTGCATGTACGAATCGATGTATTTTCATTATCTGCATCATCCTGTACATCTTCTGCCTCTTCATTGTTTGTGTCCGCATCATCCGAATCTTCAACCGACTGTTCTGTTTCTACGGTAACTGAACCATCGGATTGTTTCTCAGAATTCGCCGGTGTTTTGGTCGGATGTGCATCTGTTTTATTCTCATCCGCTTTGCTCTCATTTGTCTCATTATTCTCTTTTGCAGAAACATATATGCCGGAATTCAGACTTTCCTCTAATGCAGCCTGTTTTTGTGCTTCACGATCATCTACTATTTTCTGAAGTTCTTCAGAAGAAAAAACGATCTGATTTGCATTTTTGCAGTTCTGGAGCTGCTGAATCAAAAACTCATTCAGTTCCTCCGGATGCAGTTCTCCTTTGGTCATATTTCCATTCACGATCAACAGCGATTCTTTTTCTCTGACCGTCTGTTTTGTATCCGTTCCGGCAGAAACAGATACAGCTCCTTTGAAAACATTCACCTGTGCACTTCCACTCTGTACGCTGAGTGAAAATACGGCAGATTGTGCCTCTGCTTCTATTTCATCAAATTCTTTTATGCCTTCAAAGGAAACTTTCATCCCGGATGAAATCTGTGCAGTATCCGCAAGGATTTCTCCCTTATTGAGTTTCAAAATGATTTCTCGATCAGATGCCGTGAGAATTTTTAATTCTGAATTCTGGTTCATAACCAATTCCTGATCTTCTCGAATCCGAAGTTTCGCCGAAGATCCCTGGCGTGTTTCTATCAGATCCTGTTCTGCCAGTGCCGTATCTTTTTTCAGTGAATATCCCACACCGCATCTTTCTATATTTGCGATCCCAACTACCGAATCACAATAAATCTGTGTCTGTTTTTTACCGCCGAACCATCCTTTTAAGCTTCCGACCGCCAGGACACCACTCCCCGCAATGATAAGTATCATTACGATCATCAGAATATTTAAGATTCGTTTCTTCTTTTTTGTTTCCATATCATCAAAGACCCTTTCTACAGAACAAAGTGCGTCTTCACCGCACTCTCGCAACCAATATTTATATAAAAAAAGGTAACGAAAAATAGCCCCTTTTATCTCGAAAAGAGGTTTCCCGTTACCTGATAGTTCTTTACAGTATGCGACTTTGTATCTACCTTGTCAAAAGAACATCTGCGTTCCGACTTTACGGAAGCGCCTGATCCTGTATGAGAATTTCACTCATTTGCAGATTATTCTTTTTTTATCGTTATTTAAATGTTCTAAAATTATAATCCTTTTGCCATATAATGTCAAATGCCGGACCCCATACGGAATCCGGCATTCGCCATTATTTGTACAAATCTATATACCCAAGGAGAAAGGACTGCTTTGTTTTATTTTTTGATCGTTACGGTCTTTTTTCCACTCCATGCAGAATAATAATTTGTATTACCTACCGTGATATAGCTGCGTACATGTACATCATAGGAGCTTCCTTTTTTCAGTGATGTAATCACTTTGCTGAGTGTGTTATTTCCTTTTACAGTCACTTTTTTCACAGTTGATCCCGTTTTGTACCATACCTGATATCCTGTTGCTTTTGCATTTCGATTCCATGAAACTTTCATAGAACCTGCTGCATTATTCACAACATTTCCAAGTGCAGGTGTTGTCAGACGACTGATGACTTTTGACGATACAAAATAGCCTTTGGCAGAACCCTGATATGCTCGTGCCGCATACTTGTATTGCACACCATTTGTAAGTGCTGATGTATCGGTATAAGTTGTTGTATTGCCTTCCACTGTTGCAATGATACTATACTTACCACCATCTGCATTTGCACGATATACTTCATAGCCCTCTGCACCCTTGACACTTGTCCACTCAATTTTTATTCCTTCGTTTCTATTGAGAAGTAAGGTCACATCGCAGGCGTCTAAGTAAGTAGTACTTTTACCTGTCTTATCATATGCACTGATATAGGATTTACCTGCCGCATCGATGCAGCGAACGGTATAAGTGTATACTTTTCCGGCTTCTACATTTTCGTCAGTAACATTTAAGTTCTCTGTATCTTTGATTCTTTTCCAATCACTGTTATCTACTTTACGGAATACACGATATTTCTTTGCACCTTTTACAGCTTTCCACTGAACCAATATTGCTTTCGTTCTATTTTCCACTTTTGTAATCTCAGGTGCGGCGACATACTGAACGGATTTTCCGTTTTTGTCATATCCGCTGATCAAGCTTCCATCACTGCCCAGGCATCTGACTGTGTAGAAATATTTTGTTCCGCTGACAGCTGCTTTATCTGTAAAGCTTGTCTGCTCTGTTTCTCCAATACGTCCCCATTTTCCATTTGCGGTTTTGCGATATACACGATATCGGGTCGCACCTTCCGATGCCTTCCATTTCACCAGAACACCTGTTGCTGCACAGGTCGCGCTAACCAGGACCGGATTTTTTGCTGTTTCCGGTGTTGGAGTCGGAGTTGGTTCCGGATCGGTTCCGCCTGTTACAATTACATCTGCATAGGTATAGCTGTAATTTTCCGCTGTTACCTCAAATGTATAGGTTCCGTTTACTTCTTTAGCTACTTCGATTTGTCCGTTATTGTCGGTAGTACCTATCGGTTCTCCGTTTAAGGTTACCGGAATACCAGGCATTTTAAGAGCGCCGCTCATATCAGCACTCATCTGATAAAGCGTTAATTTAATGGATTCACCTGCCTGTGCAGTATAGCTTGTTTCGTCAAACCATACCGGAATACTGCTTCCCCACATATTGGGTTCTACAGTAGTTGATGTATACGGCATAATACCATAAACCGCACCATCTGTTACCTTATTTGTCAGTGGTGAGTTTGTATCAAACGTATCTCCGTAACGCAGATACTGTCCCCAATATGCAACCTCACTATTTTCCTGATTGAACGCATCCGATCCTGTTAATGAACTGATGTATCCATTTACAACATTCAGTGTATATTCACTTCCAAGTGCTTCTGTAATTGCTTCTGCAATTGTTTTATCACTGGTTGTTTCTATCGTTTTGTCCACCGCACCGACACGATTGACACCATTCATTCTAACTCTGACCGTTACCGCAGTTACAGGATGATCTTCGCCCTCCGGATCTTCTCCGTCTGTTCCGATAACTGTCAGATCTGCTGACACCGGTACATTGTAAAGCTTGCTGAAATACTGTTCGTACCAGGTTCCTTCTGTAACCGTCTTTGCATATTTTGCATAGATCGTATGTTCCAGAACACTGCTGATCGTAACGGCTGTATGATACTGCGGCTGTGTCAGAACCAGATTTTCATGAGCAATAACTGCTTTGTTGCTGGATTTAAATTTGTTATATTCTTCCTGCTGCTCCAGTACTTTGTAATCTCTCTGGTCTCCCGGGATAATACCGATACCTGTTTTATCATTGTAATTATATGCCCAAACGAGATTTCCATCTGTATCCAAATGTGCTTCCTGGAATGCATGAAGACTTGCAGTTACTTTTAATGGGCTCGCATTGGCACCATCATTGATTCCATCCCAATATGCATCTTTTACCTGATTCATCAGTGCAACCGCTTCCTGAAGTTCACTTTCTTCAAGCGGCAGTACTTTCAGATCAAATGCTTTTGACACACTTACATCTTTTGTTCTGTGTGACATTGTTACGGTAATCGTAACATCCTTTTCCTGTTCATTCGGCATTGGACGGTATACATCTGCATGATAACCTGAAATTTTTACTACAGATTCATCGGAGGATGCAGCTGTAAATTTGTAGTTCGAATAATTTTCGATTCCTGTATTTTTAGGTGTTGGAAGCTGAATATCTTCATCAATATTCTGTGGATCCAGATCTTTTTTCGTGATGAATCCTTTCAGTTTCTCAATCGTATAATTATCATCCAGCTGCTGCTGCATTTCAGCACGAAGATCATCCAGACTTTCCGCCATCAATGTCAGAGTAACATCTTCTGCATCGAAATAAATCGGATCACTATCGTCTGTACAGAGGAATTCTACATAAAAAGAAAGTTTTGCTTCTTTTTGTGTTTCCGGTGTAAGGACATTCATTGTTACTGTATCACTAAGCGGATTTTCATCTGTGATATTCAGGTTCGGATCCATCGTATGCCATTCCGCTTTTGTGAAACGATATCCTTCCTGTGTCTTCGGAAGAGCAATTGTGCCTGCGCCTACAGGAATCACAATATTACCATCCTCATCTTTATAGGAATCAAATACCTGTTCTGCATTCTCGGCTGCTGCCTGAAGATACGACATTAATCTCTCATGATCCCATGCAAGAGATACATTTTTGGTGACTTCAGCAGTCTTGTCACCTAAGCTCAGGCTCAATTTTACATCACTGATCGTTGCCTGATTAGCTGAATACTGAAGTGTTGCCGGATCAGCATAGAACCAGGTAATATCACCATTCTCGGCGATCTCACCATCTGCTTCATATACCGGATAGATCATATTTCCCTGTTCCAGAACAGATACTGTAATCTGTGTCTGCATGGATTTCGATGCATCTTCCTGTGCTCTGCCGACCAGCAGGCTCTGCACGTATTCGTTCAGGTTTTCTCCCTCTATATACTGAGGTTTTAATGATCCATAGTTTTCAAGCCATATACGAGCATCTTCGAGTGCCTCATTTTCCTGTTCATCCAGTGATTTTACAGTGATAATGAAATTTTTCTGTGCACTCGCACCGTCTTTTGTAATAGTTGCTGTTAATGTTACATACTCCGTTCCGCTTTGTGGAAGTGTTACCAGTCCGTCATCGGAAATAATATCTGTATTACTGCTGCTCCAGGTAATACTTCCTGCAAAATCTTCGAGAGTCGGAAGTTCCAGCTGTTTTGATTCTGTCACCAGAGTCTCTGTCATTTCCAGTGCTTCTTTTGCCGCTGCTACCTCTGCTGCAGCTTCGCTGTCTTCAACAATTTCACCGCCCTGCCATAACAGAACCGGGTAATTTCCTTGTACCAGACCAAATGCCTGATTAGAAAGTTCCAAAACAAATGCTCTGCCGGTCATTTCTTCTGAAGTTTTCTGGGCTGCTTCTACTGTAAATCCGCTTCTTTCCATGCCGATTGCAGCCGGAGCACTTCCCTCCAGATAGTAGCAATTCATCACATTTCCGTTAATATCCGCTGCAATTGCTCCGACCTTGGCACCGGAAGCAGAAGAGCTGACCATACCGCTGTTGTAGCAATTATTGATCGTTGGTGTTCCTAATGTATGACGTCCGACAATACCTCCAACATACGGAGTCGATGCCTGTGCACTTGCTGTTACACTTCCTTGATTATAGCAATTTGTAAGTGCTACCGTACTGTTTGTTGCAGGACCGCCAAGGATACCGCCTTCATATACATAACCTTTTGCAGCATAGATATCACCTGTATTACTGCATTGATCTATAGAAGCATATGACTGGCCGGCAATACCACCGACATAGTTATCACTGTAGGAACTTTTCAGGTTTCCACTGATGTTTCCTTCATTTGCACAGTTTTCGATTGTTCCAGCCGAAGCATAGATACGGCCTGCAATACCGCCGGTCGGACCGGATGTGTTGACAATATTCATTCTGTTGGTACAATTTTTGATGCTTCCGTAGCTCTGATTTGCGATTCCACCAATTACACTGCTTGCATTGATCGTTCCGGAAATCGTAATATTTTTGATTTCCGCGCCTTCACCAACGTAGCCAAATAAACCGGATTTTGTACTGTAGTAGCCACTGATGGTTTTTCCGTTACCATCAAATGTACCTGTGTACTTTTTGCTATAGTCACCAATTCCTTCCCAGTCATTTACAGTTGAATCAGTATCGTTGAGAAGGAGATTGGTCATAGCTTTACCGTTAATGGCTGTCTGTCCGTCCGCAACCGCTTTCCGGAACCATGCAAGTTCTTCTCCTGATGTAATCAGATAGAATTCTTTTCCATCGATTGTTTCCTTCTGCGGTTCTGTTTCTGCTATTTCTCCTGTCCAGACATCACTGCCCTGTTCCATGAGAATTTCGAATTCTGTTGTATCTTCGGAAACTTCAATATTTCCTTTTGCTGTCACATAGCCTTCTGCAGTAGCAATATAGCTATAGGTTTCCGCCGGAAGCTGATAGGTTCCGTCTTCCTGCACGTTCTGAACGCCGCCGGTTGCATGACGAAGTTCAATCGCTGCTTCAACCGGTTCCTGTGTATCTTTGTCTGTTGTTGTAATAGACACATTGTAGCGAGGTGCTTCTTCCAAAGTAATACTTAAGGAATCCTCTTCTCCGGTAATCGTTAAGCTTCCACTCTGTGCTACATAGCCAAATTTAGAAGCTTTCCAGCTATATTCGCCTTTTGCAAGTTTATAGCCGTCTTCTGCTGCTTCAACAACTTCATTATCTGCATTTGTGATAACAATTGCTGCATCTTCCGGATTCACACTCAGTGAAAGCGGATAAGTCATTACCGTAAGTTCTACATTAATCAGCAGACCACTTCCGGCAACGGTAAATGTTCCTTCCTCCGTATTGCATTCTTCTCTCGATACACGATAAGAGTAGGTTCCGTTTGAAAGTTTATAAGAACCGTCTTCCTGCGGAGCAACAACTGTTCCGTTTTCATCCGTAACTTCTATTTCTGCCTCATAATTTACAGAAATCACAACTGTGAGCTGTGCGTTTGGATCCTGCCATGCTAAAACAGGATACCCATTGTTCTGATTTAAATCATCTGTTACAAAGCTTCCGCCAAGTCCTGCAACGGTTGATGCCATTGCCATTTCTTCCGCAGATTCTTCGTGCATATTTGTACCTTTACCATCTGAAGTTGCTTTGGTTCCGCTTAAATAATAGCAGCTGTCAGCTGTTACATTGCTGCCGCAATATCCAATAATGGAGCAGGCGTCTCCTGTTCCTGCTACAGATCCCACATTATATGCCTGTTTCACTGTCGCACTGTATACAATACCTGCAATACCGCCGGCTTTTCCTGTAATATTTACAGAACCGGTGTTGTAGCATTCTTGCAGAACTGCCTGGTCTCTTAGATTTCCTACGATACCGGCAAGGTAACTATAGTTGGAGCCGCCGCCGGAAATACTTCCCTTGTTATAACATCTCTGGATCGTTCCTTTTTCAAACCAGCCGGCAATACCTCCGATATTTGTTCCTCTACCTGAAACTGACGCATAGTTTGCACAGTTTTCTATCGTTGTAGTACTGCCGTATCCAACAATACCGCCAACATAACTCTCACCTGAAATAGTTCCATTTACTGTCAGATTTCGAATGACTGCATTGATGGTATATCCGAACAAGCCACTGTTGCTTGCACCGTTTACTTTCAGACCACTGATCGTATATCCCTGTCCATCAAAAGTACCCTGGAATGCTTTTGTCTTGCTGGAGCCAATTGGAGTAAATGCAGCCTCATTCCCCATCAAAACATCTTTGGTCAGAACAAAATACTGTCCTGCATAAGTTGTTCCGGCGTCAACCTGTGCGGAAAGAAATGCCAGCTGATCACCATTTGCGATCTGATATGGATCATCTGCTGTTCCGGTACCGCCTGCATATTCTTCTGCGACTTCACCTTCCCATTCATTTCCTTCATCCATATCAACAGGAATCTCGAGATCTTCCTCTTCTACGGTAAAGCTTCCTCTGGCTGTCTTGTAACCCTCTGCTTTTACACGATAGGTGTACTCTGCAGGAACCAGAGAATACGCGCCCTCTTCGTCTGCTTCAAATGATACATCCCCGTGTTTTACTGTAATCTGAGGAATCACACCTTCTGCAAGTCCGCCGATTACAAAAGTAACTTTTTTGCCTTCCAGTGCCTGCGCCGTCAGATCAACGGTTGTATCCTCAGAAACATCAACGGTTCCCTGAACTACTGCATATCCAAAGGCTTCGGATGTATAGGTATAGCTTCCTGCACGAACACTGGCAACTCCATTTACGATCTCAACATTCTGATCTTCAGTATCTTTTAACGTAATTACTGCGCCCTGTGGTGCATTTTCAAATGTGATCTGATACAGATCGGTTACCTGAATTCCGGAAACAGATGCGGTATCGGTTCCTTTATCTCCGCCGGAATCCTTCTGATATCTAAGTTTTAATGTTTCACCAGCCAAAAAGTTTGCAGTTACATTTCCGGAAATACCATTATTGTCGCTGAATGGACCTGCAACCGTACTGATGACTCCTGCAGCTTCTTTTTCAATAATCAGTTTGTCATAATTCTTTTCAGACGAAACCTCATATACAAAGGAAACGATTGCCGGTCTCGTAAATGTGAAACTGATTTCTGATTTACTGTTGCTTTTTTTCTGGTTTGTAGAGTAGATCTTTGTTCCGTCTTCATCTACAACCCATGGATATTCCGCATCGTTCGTCATTTCTGACACAGCCAGAAGATCTGCCAGATATTCGCTAAGAACAGCGACCGGTTCCAGTGTGCAGTCAATAACCAGAGCTTCCTCCTCGATCGTGAATGATCCTGCTATTTTTTTGTATCCCTCACCTGTGATTGTGTAAGTATAAGATGCCGGAAGCAATGTTACACTGTTTTCCTGATCCAGTTCAGCATCTACTGCTGCATTATCGTGAAGAATAGCGATGGTATATGGATATCCATCCATTTCACCGGTAACATTAAATTTCACACTGTGACCGGAAGCAGCCTCCAGCACATCCCCCACTGTCACGTCTGCATTTTCTACAGTAATGGTTCCGGATTTGCTTACATATCCGAAGCACTCTGCTGTCCAGCTATAAGTACCATTGCTGACTGCAGCGCTTTTGCCTGCAACCGCAATTGACTCATCGTCTTCATTTTTTAATGTAATTGTGCTTCCCTCAGGCATATTTGGAAAAGATATGGTATACATCAACTCTGCATTGAAATCACGCAGATAAAGTGTATCTTCTCCTTTGTCACCGCCTGAATCTTTGTAATATCCGATACGCAGCTGATCGCCCGCATTCAAATTAATCGAATAGGTAGAGTACTCTGTCTGCAATCCACTGTAATCCGCTTTATTTTTTGCAGTCACATCGGTTCCATTGAGCACAACCTTCATATAATCATATCTTGGTTCACTGCTGATACGATATGAAAATGTCAAAATAATCGGTGATTGCGCAACAAGAGATATACTTGCATCTTTGCTGGACACCGATTTATTGGTACTGCTCAGACACGAATTTTCACCATCCATAGCAGCCTGATACGGATATGCACTGTCGTTGGTAACTGTGGCATAGCCATTTAATGCTGTGAAGAATGATTCAAACGTAGTTTCTGTTGGTTCCTCACCATCCAAAAGCAATTCTGCTTCGCTGATCCAATCCCCATCATCACCAAATTCAGCATCTGTTTCTGCGTCAAAACCATCTTCAAAATCCGCATCTGTTTCTGCGTCTTCTTCCCCCAAATTATCTGTAACATCGTCCTGTGTTTCTTCATCCGATACGTCAAATTCATCGAATTCAGTATCAGCTGCTTCACTATCCGATTCCCATGTTTCCTCTGCCAAGAGCAGCTCTGCGTTTTCATAATTCTCAGCAAATGCAGTTACACTGCTGCTTGATGAGACCATGGCTGCAGTCAGCAGCCATGCCAGAAAACGCCATCTATTTGTATGTTTTCCGTTTATGTTCATAAATGTCCTCTTTTCCTGTCCTGTTATTTTGATATTTTTACAGTCTTTACCGGACTCCAAGCAGAATAGTAATTCTTATCGGATTCGGTAATGTAACTGCGAACATATACATTGTAAGATGTGCCTTTTTTCAGCGAAGAAATCAATGTGTTCAGTTTTGTGTTCTCTTTGATCGTCACTGTTTTTGCAGCAGATCCGCTAGTTTTATAGTAAACCTGATATCCTGCGGCTTTGGCGTTTTTATTCCATGCAACACTTATGGATTTTGCTTTATTGTTGCTTGCGCTTGAAATCTTCGGAGCAGCTAAATAGTATGTTTCTTTTGCGATGTAGTATCCTTTGTCTTTTCCAATGACCGGACGTACCGCATATTTATATTTCTGTCCATTTGCGGTTGCTTTTTTGTCCGCATAGGTTACTGTATTTGCACCTTTCACAGTAGCCAGTACCGCAAATTTTCCGGAGCCGTCTGCACGATACAAAACATAAGACTGTGCTCCTGCAACTTTTTTCCATGTAACGGTAATGCCTGAAGCACCTGATTTCAGTGAAGTAATTACACCGGAAGGAATATAACGAATTGATTTGCCTTTTTTGTCATATTCACTTGCATAATAACTTCCGTCAGCGGAAATGCAGCGAACCGTATAGGTATAGGTGGTATTAGTCTTACCTGTCGTGTCAATCAGACTTGTATTTTCTGTTTCTCCAACCTTTTTCCAGTTACCACCTTTTTCTTTACGGAACACACGATATTTTTCTGCCCAGTTAACAGGCTCCCAGGCGATTTTCACACCGCCGGCCGCATAGGAAACACCGGTCAGTACAGGAGTATCAAGCAGGAACTCTCTGTTGTAGTTATCGGTATAGTGGAATACCAATACGTCATCAGCTGAAACATGCTGTTCTGCCACACCATAATCCGGATATTCTCCATTTAAGGTATACATCCATCCGGAATTCTTTCCGTTTGTGAATTCGCCAAGTACCACATCATCTTTTGTAATAGACTGGATATAATTACCGGATTCATTTTCAAATGTCAGACCGTATTTCTCAGCCATTGCTTCAAATACATCAATGACATATGCGTCCTCATAAACTGTATAAGTTTCTGCTGCTGCCCATTCGGTCAGATTATGACCTCTATTTGTATGTACAGCACCATCCTTATCACTGTCATGAACATCATCACCAAATAAAGAAGCCGTAACCTGAATTTTGGCTTTTTCACGTCTTGCAAGTAAATCTGCATCTGCACCTAACGGATCATCCGTTCTGTTATGATCCTGCTTAAATGAACAATAAGCGATTTTAAAATCCGGTTTTCCATTTTCTGTATTGTAATAAGTTACACCTTCAACAGCTGCCGGATTTTCATAGTTTGTATCGATATAAGTGATATGTCCAATACCTTTTACATCAGCCTGGCAGTTATATACGTTTTCTGCGATTTCGTTGTAACGATCCAGTCCATGGAAGTATCCGATAATACCGCCTACATATGCTGCTTCTTCTGTTGCTGTAACAGTTCCGTTGAAATAGTTATTTTTAATAGATCCGATTCCATTGTTCCATGTCTGTACAACGCCAGGTTCTGCACCCAGAATACCGCCAACATAATTTGCACCTGTGATATCTGCATAAACTTCACAGTTTTCAATTGTAGCGGTTCCTGTATTTGGTGCTGTATCAATTCCCCATCTGGTTCCGCCGTATCCGCCGCCGGAAATACCGCCGACATAATTACCGCTTGCTTCTACCGTTCCGGTAAATGTGCAGTCCAAAATTTTGTAAGTTCTCATGGACTGCCCTTTGTTGCCACAGATACCCCCGACATAATTTACGCCATAAACAGTCGCTGCACTGCTGCAGTTTGTAATAGTTCCATTAAAATCACCGCCAAAAGATCCGATGTTGGTCTGATCCTTGTTGTAACCAATAACAACACCTTCCTCAACGGTACAATTTGTAATATTGGCTGATTCGTTTCCGTATCCTCCAAGGAATCCTGACATAAGAGTCTGTGTTCCTGATTTCAATGTTACATTTGAACAGTCAAGTGTTACTCCAACTTCATAGGTTTCCAAGACACCTGCAGAAGCGATCTGTGTTCCATAGATGTTCAGATTTTCCAGTTTTGCACCTGCGGTATTTCCCAACAGACATTTCTCGCCGGCCGGAATCGTCAGGAGATGATCTCCGCCATCAATGTATCCGCCAAAACGGTGAACGGTTTTATTATCGATTCTTTTTCCAATCGGCTCCCAGCCTTCCGGCAAAGTAATATCTTTTGTTATTGCAAAATAGCAGCCATTGTATGTTTCTCCCTGATTATTTACCTTATCGGATACATAAGTCAGTCCTTCTGCAGATGACAGAATATATGGATTTTCTTCTGTTCCATCGCCTTCCAGAGCAAATGGTGCCGTAACAGTAACCTTTGCAATCGGAGAAATAATCGGATATTCATCCTCGTCGGCATGCATGATGATATAGTATTCACCCGCTTCCTCGAAGGTCAGCGTTGTCATGCCATCTTCATCTGTTGGTTCAGAGACTACTACACCATCCGGAGCACCGCTTTCTAATGCAGACATAATCGTCGCATAGGAAATTTCTGTAACATGATCTTCCAGATCCGGACTTAAATAATTCCATCCGAAAGACTCATATCCTTTACAGCCAATGGTAAGAGGTGTTCCCGCTTCCGCCTCAAACTCAGTCTTTTTGACTCCATTCTCATCCACGAACCATCCCATATAGTCCATTGCATCAGAATCCTGGTACAGGAAAAAGAAGATATCATCATTTTCTGTTACAACGGCCTGATCTACCGTATAGCCGTCATATCCGTAATCTCCTACCACGCCATCGTTTGGTACGATTCCATTTACCGTAAAACCTACATTTCCGGTTGATGTTTCAAATAATTTATTGATATAACCGGATGAGGAAACGCCCAGATAACTGGATGCTGTTTCTGCAGTAAAACTATCTCCGTACGTAATCTCATGCATTTTAACCAAGACGTCCAGAGTCGTTACATAATCGCCTTCCAGATCTGTAAAGCCATAGGATTCCGCCTCATTTGCTCCAACAGTAACCGTCTGCGGCGTTACCAGATATCCATCTAAAATATCTCCGACAGCAGCCACTTTAACCGAATAACTGAGATCGGATTCCAAAGTATCTGCTTCGCTGATAAAATCATCTTCTTCGTCTTCAAAAATTTCAAAATCTTCCGCGTCGTCTATTGCATCCGTGCCTTCTGCATCTTCCTCCGCATCGACATCTTCCTCATCCTCGACAAATTCTTCTGCTTCAGAGTCTTCTTTAAACGCTTCGTCTGCAGAGTCTGTTTCATCCCACATTTCAGCACTCTGTGCGCCTTCATCCGCCAAAACTTCTGCTGAAATCTGTGCTTCATCAAAGTCAGAAGCAAGAGCCAACATTGGCGACTGCACTGTCATACTTGCGGCAAGAAGTGTACTCATCAACAATTGATAACGTTTTCTTTTCATCTTCATCCCTCCATTTTTTACTTGTACATCGAAAAAAATAACTTCTAATTATATGTTGTTATTAAATTCGAAATACCGGATTTATTCGCAATCTGTATACCTGCTTTTGTCCCGTTTCGTTCTCCGCGCATTAACTATGATATGCATATTCCTCAACATTTCTCAGATGAAATTCTGCATTTCCGGCAACAAAAAAAGGTAACAGAAATAGCCCCTTTTCAGAGGTTTCCTGTTACCTGATAGTCGTTCTTTAAGCACGAACCCTTGCTCTATCTTATTATAAAAACACACCACA
The DNA here is from genome assembly GCA_030526665.1 of Eubacteriales bacterium. Taxonomy (GTDB): domain Bacteria; phylum Bacillota; class Clostridia; order Lachnospirales; family Lachnospiraceae; genus Blautia_A. Next base: position 30,556 of record JAUNCI010000008.1, on the reverse strand, counting down.
CGCTGACTGTACAGCAGTGCTCTTCATCTGTATGGGAATTCCGCCCATTCGTAGTATATTTTTCATATATTTATTTATAATTTAATGCGAATAGTTATTTAAAATATACTTTACATTCTCACTTCTGTCAATTCCCTCATTTGACTTTTTCCACGGATTTTTATATAATTTATACACTTAATTTTACAACTAAAAAAAGCACAAATAAAATGTATATTTTGCATTTTCAGTTATAAGTTCTATTTAAATAGTGAAAAGGGAATCAGGTGTGAATCCTGAACAGTCGTGCTGCTGTATACGTGAAGTTAAATTCATTGCTATGCCATTGCGAACAGTACTCGTGAGAAGGCGAATTTAACGTTACTGCGTAAGTCAGAAGACCTGCTTATAACATTGTCCATTATACTACACGGAATTAGGGAGATGGAGATTCTATGAATACTTACACACAAATCATTACACGGACAAATTCTGCCCGTTTTCTAAATACAAATATCACGATTCCGCATGGGACTGTTGCGATCTCTACGGAAGCCTTTCAGAAAAAATCAAAAATTCAGCAGATTTGCTTTCCTCATACATTAAAACGTATTGGCGCCCGCGCTTTTCGAGGATGTTGTTCGCTATCCTCACTCACACTTCCGGAATCCCTGTACGATGTTGGACCAGGGGCTTTTTCTGACTGCGCGGCTCTGACCAGTGCAAAATTACCTTCCTCTCTGGAAGCTTTGCCAAAGGAATTATTTCTGCAGGATCGTGCTCTGAAACATATTTCTTTTACAGAAAATACGCAGCGTACAAAACTGATTCGTCAGCGTACCTTCGAACAGTGTACCTCTCTGACTTCTGTCGGACTTCCGGACAGTGTCGATACAATTGGCAATCGTGCCTTTTATCATTGTAAAAATCTGTCAGAGGTTCATTTTCCGTCACAGATTCGAGAAATCGGCTCGGAAGCTTTCTATAATTGTGCCATGGATGAACTCATTCTGCCTGACTCATTGGAATATTTAGGAGACAGTGCCTTTTTTAAATGTACGCATCTGACACATGTCGTACTGCCGCAAAGTACAAAGTACATTGGAAAATGGGTTTTCCACGGATGTAATCGTCTGCAGGTATTGGAAATTCGCCATGATCCGGAATACATCGGACCATGGATCATTAACCGTTCCGCAACGATACGCTGTTACAAAGATTCCGCAGTCGATCGCTATTGTCAGGAATATGGTTTCAAAGTATCCTATATTTAATATTGTATATCTATTGTTAGTAATTCAAGTCGAGAAAAGTTATGATAAAAACAATCAATTTTACTACTTCAGAAGATGACACGCTTCGTTTTGACTCTCCGGATGATCTGCGAAACTATTATCAAAGCTTCGGTTGTGACGGACTGGAACTTATGAATCTGGGAACGGATCAGCATCACATCATCGAAAATGATATGGTCATCGGCGTACATTTAAATTGTCCTTCCGATTGGATGCAAATGGACCCCGATGTCCTCTATGAGCATTACCGCAAAGAACTGGATTATGCGCAATCCCTCAATGCCAGATACGTTGTATTTCATGTAACTCAGGTCAGCCTGATAGAATCCATGACTTACCGGCTTGAGCATACTTCTATGGAGGTTATCGATGCAGTGCTTCCGCTGATCAATCGTTTATTGGATAACCAGGCGTACTCCTTCTATTTTCTAATGGAAAATTTATGGTGGCCCGGACTCGATTTTTTATCCACAGATACCACACAGCACCTCCTGGAAGGTGTACATTATTCGAAAAAAGGCTTTATGTTTGACACCGGTCATTTCATGAGTACAAACCGTTCGCTTCGTACGATTGAGGATGCCGTGTTCTATCTGAAAACGATGCTGCAGGAACACAAAAAATGGATCCCATATATCTATGGAATCCATCTCAGTCAGTCACTTAGCGGGGAATATCTGGAGCAATATTTTAAAAATCCACCTGCATTGTCAGATGATTCTGACACCAGATTCTGTCAGATGTTTGAACATATCTTTAAAATCGATCAGCATAAACCTTTTTGTTCTCCAAAGTTACCGGAATTGATTGCTATGATCAATCCTGAATATGTAACATACGAATTTATAACGGAAAACAGAGCGCAGCATGAAGAATACATGAAAAAAGCCATTGCTTCTTTTTCGTAAATTCTCGTTTCATTTTATTGCGTATTTCAAAACATCGAACGAAGTTTTTGATTCAATTTGCTGTAGATATGTTCACAAAACCATGGTTCCGTGCTTGCAGCAATCGCTTCTTCCAGCCCGAACCATTGCACACCGCTATTCTCCTCCTCATTTACCGATAACGCTTCTTCTTCCTTTGCTTCCAGAAGATACGTCACATTGAAATGAAGATGCGAGGAGACATACTGTCCTTTTTTTACATGTCCATCCACGGTCAGTATTTCTATGGAATAAATATCGTCACTCAGTGGTCTGACATCTGTCAGACCGCTTTCTTCTTTCACTTCCTTTACCGCAACCTTCAGTAAATCCCTTTCTCCGTCCGCATGTCCTCCGAGCCAGGACCAGGAATCATAGATGTTGTGATAACACATCAGGACCTTATCTCTTGCCTGATTTACGACCCAGGCGGAAGCCGTCATATGTGCAATCTTATTTGTACGTTCAAAAATATCATCCTGCTGCAATGCCTCCAGCATTTCTTTCTGATCTTTTTCTTCCTGTTCATTAAACGGAACATAATTCTGCAAAATTCCCCTTGTAAATTCCATATCCGCTGTCTTTTCTGTTGCCTTCCTTTTTTATTATATCAGTCGCTTAAATGTTTCCAGCAGACTTACGATCTGATATTTCAATAAAAATGCATGATCGTAATGCTGTGGATAATCTCTTTTCAAACGTTCCAGCAAAGGAAAAATAAATTCTTCCGTATTTTTGATATATCTTCCCATCTGTTCTTTCGAAAAACCAATTGCCATAGTTGAAATATTATTGCACCGATCCAGGATTTTTATCAATAAGGCGATACGGTTTTCACTGATTTTCTGACAATACGCAACCTGTGCATCATGAAGTTCCTGTCCCTCTTTCAACGTGAATGTCAACAGAGAAACTGCCTTTTGTACCTCTTTGCTGACCGGAAGTTCTTCCGGCAATATTCCGCAGTCCTCACAGACATCGTGCAGCAGAATAGCTGCCAGAATTTCATCTTCTCGAATCCCCAATGCAAGTGCATGACAGCACATCATCAGTGGATGATAGATATACGGTATATGTTCTTTTCCTTTTCGAGTCTGCCCTTTATGTGCTTCCTTCATATAAGGAAGTGCTTTTTCTGTCATCACCAGTCCGCACTGTTTCGCAACTGCTTCGACTTTTTGATACATTTTTATCTCAGAAAAATACCGATCGTGCAGATCCCACTCCGGTTCCACAACAATGGTATTCATCTGTGAAAATACCTTTCCGGATCCTATTTCAAAATGAAGCTTTACGATACCCAGGTCCAGTTTGCTGCATGGTCCCAAAAGGGAACGAACACTGGCCTCACCATTTTTCCAGCTAAAGCGAAATCTCTGCTGATTGATTGCCGTTGGGGCCAAAAGAGCAGCATCTACTCCACGATAGAACCATTCCGGTGCCGTGCCTTCTACCTCTGTTACCTGTTCCGGACTTTTACTTTTATGTGCCTTTCCGTCTGTTGTACCATATCCAATAACGATGACAGCAACAATTCGCTCTCCTTTTTCCATATGATATGCATCGGGAATTTTCTTGTATGTTCCCGCGACCCAGCACGTATTCAATCCCATCTGCTGTGCCGCCAGCACCAGCTTCTCGCCATTATATCCGCAAATTTCTTCCAGGTTATCGGTCTTTGGTCCAATCAATGCGATATAATTTTTTACTCCTGCAAATTTTCCGTAATGGGCTTTTATAGACGAAAATGCACGAGGTTCATCGAGCAGCAACTGCATATGAAGTCCGCTGCTGTGATTTAATTCATCAATCATTGCACAAAGTTTATCCACACATTTTGAATCCGGCATTTGTTCTTTGTAACTTCTCACTGAATGTCTTGCCTTGATTGCCTCCAACTGATTCATCTTATACCTCCGTTTAGTTCAGATAACGATATACTGCCGATGCGATCTGTCTGATTCCCTCACATCCGCTGTTTTCTCCAGAGTTTGAAAAAATACATAGAATAAATGTTGTTTTTGAGCCATACACAATAGCTGCATCATGCTGATAAGTATTGTTTTCACCTGTTTTATTTGCTACAACAACACCGGACGGTATTCCGGAAGGAATTTTCCATCGTCTCGTCTGGCGTTTTAAAAGGTTCAGCATTTCCCGTGAATATTCCGGCGAAACACATTCTCCGTAATAAATACGTTCCAATATTTTTCCGGCATCTTTTGCACTGGAACAGTTAAGCTTTCCATCATTGGTAAACGTTGTCGATGAAGGGCGCAATGAACTGTGACATTCCGTTCCACTATATCCATTCGCTTTCAGATATTGATTTACAACACCTGCACCGTTTAAAAAACCACGAGAACCTGAATGGCGTCGAACCAGTTCATTAAAAGATTCATTATCGCTCACCGTAATCATATCCGTCAGCAATGTATTGATTCTGGAGGTTTGACGTAAATTCCCTTTTTGAATCTGATCATACGTAGACGCCATGCAAAACAGTTTGATTATACTCGCCGGATACATAGAGGTATTGTTTATACTAAGCTCAGAACCTCCTTTTAGCTCTTTGATATAAACAGACCAGGTCCCACCCTTACTTCGGATAATCTGATTAATTGTTTTTTTCAAATTTGTAAAATCTATATTTTTTCCCTTTTCGATATGGATTTCCTTTTTCTTGCTCCATCCGGAATAGAACACGCTTCCGGAAACAACTTTATAACTGCGAACATAGATCGTATATGTTTTTCTATATTCAAATCCGCTAATTGCTTTTTTGATACTTTTACTTCCTGAAAATTTCTGTCGAAATGATTCATTACCGGTCTTGCAATATACCTCATATCCGGAAACATTTTTCATTTGCTTCCAGGAAGCTGTAACGATGTTCTCTTTATTATTTGCCAGACTTACAAGGTCCGGTGCAGGCAAATAATAAATTGTTTTTGCTTTTGCAGAACTTTTAAAATCACCATGATAGGAACGAACCGCATAGGCATATTTTCCACCGTCGGTTTTGTTAGATAAATCTGTAAAACTCTGCACCTCTGCTCCCGGCAGTTCCTTCAAAAGTGTATAGGTACGGTCACCGGTACTTTTTCGATACACGCAGTACCCTTCCGCACCTTTTTGCGGTTTCCATGTTATTTCAACACCATTCCCCTTATTTTTCAAAGTTGAAATAGTACACTCGCCGAGTCTGTATATTTGTTTTCCCTGTTTGCTGTATGCACTGACAAATTTTCCTTTTCCATCCAGTGCACGCACGGTAAATACCCCTTCCAATCCCACCGGCAATTTTTTGTATACAAAATCACATGACGTCGTTGTAGAAATTTTTTCCCATTTTCCATCACTGTTTTTACGATATACCCGATATTGCTGAGCTCCGGAAACCTTATTCCATTTGATCTCGATCCCGGCCAGTTTATTATTCAGAGATGTTATCATCGGGCATGCTACATAGTAAATCCTGAGTCCCTTTGTATCATACGGACTCATATATCGTTCTCCGTCAGAGGCCACGCATCGAACAGTATAAAAATATGTCTGTCCGCTTTCCTGCAAAGAATCATACGCTTCTGTTTCTGCAGTCGTCGTTACTCTGCTCCATTTATCGCTTCCTGCTTTTTTGCGAAATACGCGATATTGTTCTGCATTTTCGCAGGCTTCCCATGTAATATGTACGCCATCTTCCGTAAGTTCTGCTTTTTTTAAAACAGGAGCGGCAGTCATAATGGGGGATATTTCCGTATTTTCCTTATCCGCTCCATCACCGAAAAAATCTGCTTCTGCTGTATCCACATCTGAATTTACATTCGAATCCTGCTCCGGATCATCATCTATTTCTGCCAAAAGCGCATCAGCAGAAATCTCCTCCGCTTCTCCATCTTCCGTTATGATCTCGTCAAACTCGTCTGCCTCATCCGATTCATTCTCATTATCGATATTCGCATCCGATTGTATCCTTTCCGAATTTAGAACGCTTTCCTCCCCACTTATACTGTTGTTAAATTCATCCATCCCGGTTGCTGTACATGGAAATGCCTGTCCCATTAAGCACAGGACAAGACCGGCCGTACACAAGTTTTTTATAAACGACTGGCTTCGTTTTATATGTAAAATATTCATATATTAACCTCACAGATATTCAAGTCGATCTCAGATGAGAGTCATCTCACATCTGAGATGCGGCGTCTTCTCTCGTCTATACTTTATCATACTCACACAGAAAACGTATAGAGGAGAACTAGTAAAACTATAAAAAACCGGCAGGAAAATCCTGCCGGTACTGTTTCTATCTTTCTGACATTTTTAAGAATTTACAGCTACTAAAAACCCTCGTTTTCGAAGTTCGTCTTCTATTTCATCCAATGTCTTTTCCGAATCTGCTTCCACGGTATGATAATGATATCCGGAAGTTGTGTTTTTCAACAACCCTGATTTGCTGTTACTGAGTTTATCCACAAAAACCGAAATATCTTTTCTGGAAGAAATATGCAGCGGTGCTTCAATATGTCCGTAAACTCTGTGGTTAATCATCACATTTTGAACTTTTCCACCCAGATCAACGATACAGGAGAGTTCTTCCACCATCTGCTCATCCGTGTGACTCACCTTAAATACTCTGCTGGCACTTGTATTTTCCAGCAATATATAACCTCGATTTGTTGATAAGATATCAAATCCTGCCGCACGAATCAAAGCAATATCCTGTACTATTACCTGACGGCTGACTTCAAAATCAGCAGCCAGAGCTTTCGCCGGTATCGGGCGTGTTGTATTTCGAATCATCTGTATGATATGATCGCGTCTTTCTTCTCCAGTCATAATACCCTCTCGAATCTTTTCTAACAAAGTCTGCAGGCAGAATGCAATTCCCCTGCCCTCTCAATTCAAGTCGAGACCATTATAGCACATTACAGATCCAGTTTTAAATCATTTTGTTTGATCCAGCCCTGTTTTCTGAAAAGCAGTGAAATAGCCCAGGTAATAATTGCCGGCAAAACAAAGCTGATCAAAATCAGTCCGATCCAGTCCATTGCTCCAATCGAAGCTTTTGCACCTTCCGCTACACTGTTTACCCAGCCGGTATAAACACCGATCTGTCCTACTAGACCACAGGTACCCATTCCGGAAGCAATCGCCGGTCCATCCATATGCAGTTTAAAAATACAGGTTGCGATCGGTCCCGTAATGGCGGATGCGATAATTGGCGGAAGCCAGATTTTGGGATTTTTTACAATATTTCCCATCTGCAGCATAGAGGTTCCGATTCCCTGTGCTACCAGACCACCCACTTTGTTTTCACGATAACTCATAACCGCAAAACCAACCATCTGTGCACAGCATCCTGCAACTGCCGCACCGCCGGCCAGACCGGTCAGAGACAATGCTGCACAAATTGCCGCACTGCTGATTGGAAGTGTTAACGCGATACCTACTATAACAGATACCAGGATTCCCATCAAAAATGGCTGTAACTCTGTTGCCCACATAATTGCGGTTCCAACCGCACTGGCTGCTTTACCAATAACAGGCGCACATCCTAAACTGAGAAGTACTCCAACGCAAATGGTAACTGCAGGTGTAACGATAATATCTATTTTCGTTTCTTTGGACACGATTTTTCCAAGCTCTGCTGCAATAATCGTAATCAGCAATACCGCCAATGGGCCGCCGGCACCGCCAAGTTCATTCGCAGCGATACCAACCGTTGCAAGAGAAAACAACACAAGCGGCGGACTTTGTAAGGCATAGCCGATGGAAATCGCCATTGCAGGTCCGGTTGCACTTTTGGCATAAGTGCCGATTGTCGATAACACTTCTATTCCCAGACGTTCACCCAGCGTTCCTATGATCGTTCCAATCAGAAGTGACGCAAACAGCCCCATTGCCATTGCGCCAAGTGCATCAATTCCATAACGTTTCACAGAAAAAATAACATTTTTCTTTTTCAAAAATTCTTTCATTTTAATACCTCCGTATGCAAGTGTCAATTTATGTGTCTTGTCACCTGACAAGTACATTATGCATACGGAGGTACTATTCGTCAAGTCTTTTTTCAAATCTCCTATCTATTCTCAATAGTATTACGACTTGTTTCCAAAGACTTTCATATTTTATTATCTCTTCTGATATTTTATCTCAACCGAGCTTACTGATAATTTCTCTTTTATATTTCAAAAACGTTTCTGTCAGATAGAAATCCTCCGGACGAGGTTTTTTCTCCTCGATCACAATTTCTTCTGTGATGCGTCCCGGATTTCCATTCAAAATATAAATTCGATCCGACAGCAGAATCGCCTCATCGATATCATGCGTAATGAACAGCGTAGATAAGTCAATGTGCTGCATAATATCCAGATACCATTTATGAATATTGGATTTGGTAAGTGTATCCAATGCACTGAATGGTTCATCCAGAAGTGCTACGCCATTGGAAGACAGATAAGTTCTAAGTAGTGCCGCTCTTTGGCGCATGCCGCCGGAGAGCTGGCTTGGATATTTATACTGCGTGCCTTCCAGACCGAATTCTGCAAAAAGAGGATCCACCTGTGCCCTCGCTTCTTTTTTGGAGATTCCTTTTAAAATCAGTGGAAGCGATACATTATCAATAATCTTTTTGTGAGCAAGCAATAAATCTTTCTGAAGCATGTAACTGATACTGCCCGGTTTCTCCGTAATATCTGTATCATTCAGATATACCTTTCCTTCTTCCGGAGCAACAAGACCGGATAAAATATGGAACAAAGTTGTTTTTCCCGATCCGCTGACTCCCAAAAGCGAAACCAGTTCGCCCTTTTCCAGATGAATATTTATATCCTGAATAATCGTCTGATCACCATAGCGTTTTGTCACATGCTCAGCTTTTAATAATGACATACTGCCTCCTATTCCGGCAGAAAGTCATTGGTATATCCTACGCCGATCAAATCTTTTGCACAAAGTTCATTCTCATACAGCCATCCATAGAATCCGTCCCAACGAGCCGGATCAATGACACCCCAGGACTTTGCATCGTCCACATATTTTGATGACAAATATTCCTGGCTTTTGTATACCAGTTCTTCCGATCCACCCAAAGATCCTGTATTATCACCTGCAATCAGCATGTCCGCAGCTTCCTTTGGATTTTCAGCAGCATACTCATACCCTTTGGCTGTTGCCGCAACAAAAGCCTTTGCGATCTCCGGTGATTCCTCCAGAAATTCATTATTTGCAATCAAGACAGGTGTATAGTAATCAAAAACGCTATTGATATCTCTGAAGTTAAAATAATCTACATCTACCCCTTCAATATCTGCAGTAACGCGTCCCCATCCTTCAAATACCCAGATTGCATCCGTCTGATGTGCCGCAAGTGCTGCCGGTTCATCTGTAATATCATTTGGAATGAGTTCTACCTGACTAAAATCGCCGCCATCAGCATTTACCAGATTTTCGAGAATTGCCAGCTCAATCGGTGACTCCCATGTAGAATATGTTTTTCCGGTAAGACCTGCCGGTTTATCAATTCCTTCTCCGGCACGCGAAATAATACCTGATGTATTGTGCTGAACCATAGCTGCAACGGCTGTGATTCCAAGCGGATCATCCAATGCAAGAGAGGCTGCCAGCGTATCCTGGGCATCCACTGCAAACTGAGCCTGTCCCGCTGCACACATCAGTACTGCTCCGTTTTCCGGCGGCTGAACGATTTCTACCTCAAGTCCAGCTTCTTCGTAGTAGCCAAGTGCCTGCGCAGCATAAATACCTGTATGATTTGTATTCGGTGTCCAGTCCAGGCAGAAAGTTATTTTGGTAAGTTCCTGTTCTTCCGCCTGAACAAAAACAGTACTGCCGGCCAGCATTCCAACAGCTACACCGGTACTTAACATCAGTGACATAATTTTTTTCGTTGTATTTTTCATCAATTTCTATTTCCTCTTTCAATACGAAGCCACGGCATAACCACGCGACTCAAAACATTTACAATCAGCAAAAGTGTAAGGCTGATAATCACGATAAAAATAATTACAGCAAACATCTTATCAAATGCATAAGCTTTTTTTACACGCGTCATATACACACCAAGACCGTTAAATCCACCCAGCCATTCTGAAACGACCGCACCAACTACTGCATAGGATGCTGATATTTTCAGTCCGGAAAAAAACTGTGGCAGTGCAGATGGGAATTTTACATGTGTAAAAATCTGCATTCTGCTTGCGCCCATCGATCTCATCAGATCAATGGCGTCCTTATCCACACTTTTGTATCCATCCAGCAGACCTACCGTGATTGGAAAAAAGGTTGTAATCACGACCAGCGTGATTTTTGGTGCCATTCCAAATCCCATCCAGAGAACAAGGATCGGTGCGATTGCAATGGTAGGAATTGTCTGCGTTACGATCATAATTGGATATAAGGCAAGATCCACCACCTTGAATCGCTCCATCAGTGTGGCCATGCAAAATGCAAGCAAGATTCCAATCGCCAGCCCATAAAATGCCTCCTGAAGAGTAAATTTTGCGTGCGTTAAAATCATTGCAATATCACCAACCAGTGCTTTTACCACATTGATCGGTGAAGGAAGCATGTATGATGGCACAACTTCTCCCTCACTCACACCAAACCAGATGAATAAAATCGCTGCCATGGCTATGACAGGCGGAATTTTATTCGTGATGTTTTTTGACCTTCTTTTCAATGGTAAGTACATCTCCTTCTGGTTTATACGCAATTTTTACGTATACATTCATTGCCGGGCATCCTGCACGCTCTGCTACATGCTGACATTCTTTTACAATGTCCATCAGTTCATCATAATCACCTTCAATGGTTGTCTCAAATGGTCCGACATAACAGCTTAATCCTGTGGATTTGATGTAAGCGATTACCTCATCTACAATTCTGATTACTTCTTCGTCGTCAAGTACGGTTGGCAGTACCTGAATAGCTACACTTGCGTTCATTTTTTCTTCCTCCGAAATCTTTATTTTTTGAAATTCAAATCAAACCGTAATTATCTGCAGAAATAGAATTTCCTATTTTCAAGTCGAGCTCAGCGGGATCTGGCACATCCTCGCGGAGCGTTTTATATAAAAAAAGACATCTGCGATCAGCAGATGTCAAAAATTCGTTATATACACTCCCTACTCTGGCATGATCCAACAGGTTTAAAGGGTCTAAGGAATACCTTACTCTCAGCTTCTCAATTGAAACTCCCCCGGTCATTATTTAAATTTCGTATTTATTATACGATTATTATAACTATTATGCAACAACAATTTCAAATCTCTCAACTTCTATATCAGGATTGAGGAATCGGCTGTGAATTTTCTGTGGTAAAATAAGGTCCGTAGTTAATGATTTTAGATATGTATTTTCCACCCCATTCAGGATGACATGTAGACGTTCCCGGATTTGGATGTGACGCACTGCCTCCCGAATACCATTGATTTTTGTCCACAATAAACTCCAAAACGACCTGTCCATTATTATGCCCGTATATATTACATCCCGGATCATTTTGATTTTTAATATCGCCGATTATGCCGGTAATGACGGTTCCGTCATTCTGGACAAAATCTACCGCATCACCTACATTGCCAAATGTCAGTGTACATGCTATCAGATAACGATCGTTTACCACTGCAAATCCCTCGTCGTTAAAATTGTAATCAAATCCACCGCTTTTTTCGATAACAGCCCATTGATTACTCGCTCTATTTGTAATACACTGCCAGCCCATATAGGTAAAATAAGCACCTAATCCATCCGGCAATTCATATACTGTTCCTTCCACTTCATTAATCGTATCAAAGATGGAAGAATCATTACCTTTGGAAGGTCCGATCATTGCCGTACCTTCATCATCGACAGTGTCTCCTTCGGCAGCTTTGCCATCAGCAGAGTCCTCTTCCTCAGCCTCTACCATATTCTGATCTGTATTCTGATCAAAAATGCCTGCCGATATACCCGCGCTGTTTCCGAATATCATAATGCAGCTTAGAATCGCTGCACAACATTTCTTTTTCATATTTTTCATTCCCATAACCTGAATTTAGAAAGATATTTTTCTATATCTAACGTAGCTTTAGCTACATTTGAATATAGTATAACATATTATATCATATTCCATTGTATCTTTCATATTCAGGCATATCCACAGTCTATTCTTTTTCTGAAACGACAAGACCTACGATCGTCAGTATCGTTCCAATCCCCATCAAAAGTGTTATTTTTTCGTGTAATACCAAAACAGAAAATACGATCGTTATCGCAGGAATTGCATAAATATATGCGCTAGTCTTGATTGCTCCCAAAATCGCTACTGCTTTGTTCCACATAATAAAACACAACGCACAGGCACATACCCCCAGGAACAGGAAATTGAAAAGATTTATCGTATTGGCAAATCGCTCCGGTTTAAGCTGATAACCGGATAACAATGCCAGCGGAATCATAAATACAATCCCATAAAAGAAAATTCTACGTGTCGTTAAAACCGCAGAAATACTCCCTTCATTAATCTTTTTAACAATAATGGAATACACGCCCCAAAATACTGCAGCCAGAACACAGATTCCATCACCGATTGCATTTACACGGATTCCCTGACCTCCGCCAAAGCTCAAAAGCAAAATTCCTACAATGGAACAAGCAAAACCAATATAAAAATAGCGCTTAATTTTTTCATCTTTGAGGAAAAAGTGTGCGAACAAACTTACGAACAACGGGGCGGACGATACGATAACACTGACATTTGCTGCCTGTGTGTATACCAATGCAAGATTTTCACCCAAATAATACAGACAAACACCGGTTAATCCTGCACCTGCATATAATAATTCTCTTTTCCAGTTTTCAAATCGAAGTCGTTTCGGGCGAATGATCCACAAAGTAATATATCCCACTACAAATCGATTCAGCAGAAGCTCAACCGGCGTAAATTCTCTAAGTAATATTTTGGAAGATACAAAGGTTACTCCCCAGATAAATGCCGTGATAATTGCCAGCAAATGTCCTGTTATTTTTGTCTTGTTTCTCATAATTCCTCTCTTTATTATCTCTGACTTTTCTGTTGCACAAAAAAGGCTCCCGGAATTTCTTCCGGAAGCCTGATTTTACGTTTGGACACTGCATTAAAAATGCATTTAATATATTCAATATTAATTAAAAATTAGTCGATGATTGTAGCAACACGACCTGAACCTACTGTACGTCCACCTTCACGGATAGCGAATGTAAGACCCTGATCCATAGCGATTGGGTGAATCAGTTCGATAGTCATTTCGATGTTGTCACCAGGCATGCACATTTCTGTTCCTTCTGGAAGGTTGCAAACACCTGTTACGTCTGTTGTTCTGAAGTAGAACTGTGGACGATAGTTGTTGAAGAATGGTGTATGACGACCACCTTCATCTTTTGTCAGAACGTAAACCTGAGCTGTGAATTTTGTGTGGCATTTGATTGTTCCTGGTTTAGCAAGAACCTGTCCACGTTCGATTTCGTTTCTCTGAACACCACGAAGAAGAGCACCGATGTTATCACCAGCCTGAGCTTCATCAAGGAGTTTACGGAACATTTCGATACCTGTTACAACTACTTTACGTGTTTCTTCTTTAAGACCAACGATTTCTACTTCTTCAGATACGTGAAGAACACCAGCTTCTACTCTACCAGTAGCAACTGTACCACGACCTGTGATAGAGAATACGTCTTCTACAGGCATGATGAATGGTTTGTCTGTATCACGCTGTGGATCCGGAATGTATTCATCAACTGTATCCATAAGTTCCATGATTTTGTCGCCCCATTCGCTGTTTGGATCTTCAAGAGCTTTAAGAGCAGATCCTTTGATGATTGGGCAGTCTGTGAAATCATATTCTTCAAGCTGTTCTGTGATTTCCATTTCAACGAGTTCAAGAAGTTCTTCGTCGTCAACCATATCACATTTGTTCATGAATACAACGATGTAAGGTACACCTACCTGACGAGAAAGAAGGATATGTTCTTTTGTCTGAGCCATAACACCATCAGTAGCAGCTACTACAAGGATAGCACCATCCATCTGAGCAGCACCTGTGATCATGTTTTTAACGTAGTCAGCATGTCCTGGGCAGTCAACGTGAGCATAGTGACGTTTTTTTGTCTGATATTCAACGTGAGCTGTAGAGATTGTGATACCACGTTCTCTTTCTTCTGGAGCTTTATCGATGTTTTCGAAATCTACTTTAGCGTTACCTTCTACTCTTTCAGCAAGAACTTTTGTGATAGCTGCTGTTAAAGTAGTTTTACCATGGTCAACGTGTCCGATTGTACCAATGTTACAATGTGTTTTGGATCTGTCAAACTTAGCCTTTGCCATTTTAATTTCCTCCTAAAAATCTGTCTCATTATTTGAGAAAGTGTTTTTTTTTACGTTTTAAACTTGCTATCCATGATTATATGTTAAACCATGGATATTTGCAAGTATTTTTATATTGTTGATTTAAAATCAGTCTTTAGATGAAAGTACTTTTTCCTGAACGGATTTCGGTACCGGTTCATATTTTTCGAAGAACATAGAGTAGTTACCACGTCCCTGTGTTCTAGAACGCAGGTCTGTTGCATAACCGAACATCTCTGAAAGCGGAACGAATCCACGGATCATCTTTCCGCCACCAATGTCTTCCATACCTTCGATACGACCACGACGGGAGTTGATATCACCGATAACATCACCCATGTAATCTTCTGGTGTAGTAACCTCAACTCTCATGATTGGCTCAAGAAGAATTGCGGAAGCTTTTTTCATAGCATCTTTGAATGCAAGAGAACCTGCAATGTGGAATGCCATTTCAGAAGAGTCGACTTCATGGTAAGAACCATCGTATACATTTGCATGTACACCAACTACCGGGAATCCACCAAGGATACCGGCTTTCATAGCTTCTTCGATACCTTCGCCAACTGCCGGGATGTATTCTTTAGGAATAGCACCACCAACAACAGTAGATTCAAACTTGTACAGTTCTTCACCGTTGGCATCCATTGGCTCGAATTTAACTTTACAGTGACCATACTGACCACGACCACCGGACTGTTTCGCATATTTGCTGTCAACGTCAACCGGTTTTGTAATGGTTTCTTTGTAAGCAACCTGTGGAGCACCAACGTTAGCTTCTACTTTGAATTCACGAAGCAGACGGTCAACGATGATTTCCAGATGAAGCTCACCCATACCGGCGATGATTGTCTGACCTGTTTCATGGTTTGTATGTGCACGGAATGTTGGGTCTTCTTCTGCAAGTTTTGCAAGAGATTCACCAAGTTTACCCTGGCCGGCTTTTGTTTTAGGCTCGATAGCAAGCTCGATAACCGGTTCCGGGAATTCCATAGATTCAAGGATAACAGGATGCTGTTCATCACAGATCGTGTCACCTGTACCTGTTACTTTGAAACCAACAGCTGCAGCAATGTCACCAGAGTAAACTTTGTCAAGTTCCTGTCTCTTGTTTGCGTGCATCTGAAGGATACGGCCTACACGTTCTTTCTTTCCTTTTGTAGAGTTCAGTACATAAGAACCGGAGTTCATTGTACCGGAATATACACGGAAGAATGCAAGCTTACCAACGAATGGGTCAGCCATGATTTTGAACGCAAGTGCTGAGAAAGGTTCATCATCTGATGAATGTCTTTCAACTTCATTACCATCAAGGTCTGTACCTTTGATAGCCGGAATATCAACCGGTGATGGCATGAATTCAATAACAGCATCCAGAAGTTTCTGAACACCTTTGTTTCTGTAAGCTGTACCACAGCATACAGGAACTGCTGTACATTCGCATGTTGCTTTTCTGAGAACTTTTTTGAGTTCATCGATTGTTGGCTCTTCACCTTCAAGGTAAGCCATCATCAGATCATCATCTAATTCACAGATTTTTTCAACAAGCTCTGTATGATATAATTCGCAATCATCTGCCATATCCTCTGGGATATCTACGATAGAGATGTCATCACCTTTATCATCATTGTAGATGTATGCTTTCATTTCAAAAAGGTCAACGATTCCTTTGAATTCGTCTTCTTTACCGATTGGAAGCTGAATGCAGATTGCATTTTTTCCAAGACGGTTTTTGATCTGATCTACAGCGTTGTAGAAGTCTGCACCAAGGATATCCATCTTATTGATGAATGCCATACGTGGTACATTGTATGTATCAGCCTGACGCCATACGTTTTCAGACTGTGGTTCAACACCACCCTTTGCACAGAAGACACCAACGGCGCCATCAAGTACACGAAGGGAACGCTCAACTTCTACTGTGAAGTCTACGTGTCCAGGAGTATCAATGATGTTGATACGATGTTCCAGGGCACCAGCCTTTGGTTTGCAGTTTTCCTGCAATGTCCAATGGCATGTAGTAGCTGCAGAAGTAATTGTGATACCTCTTTCCTGCTCCTGTTCCATCCAGTCCATGGTAGCAGTACCTTCATGAGTATCGCCGATTTTATAGTTTACACCAGTATAATACAGGATACGCTCTGTTGTTGTTGTTTTACCAGCATCGATATGAGCCATGATACCAATATTTCTGGTGCGCTCAAGCGGATATTCTCTTCCTTCTTTAGCCAATTGCTTTTCCTCCTGTTATTAGAAGCGATAGTGAGCAAATGCTTTGTTTGCTTCTGCCATCTTGTGCATGTCTTCTTTTCTCTTAACAGATGCGCCGGTGTTGTTCATTGCATCTAATAATTCGTTTGCAAGTCTCTCTTCCATTGTTTTTTCGCCTCTCTTACGTGAGAACATTGTTAACCAACGAAGAGCGAGTGCCTGACGACGGTCAGGTCTAACTTCGATCGGAACCTGATATGTAGCTCCACCGATACGTCTTGCTTTTACTTCCAGAACAGGCATGATGTTGTTCATTGCCTCTTCAAATACTTCAAGAGCCGGCTTTCCAGCCTTCTCTTCGATTCTGGCGAATGCTCCGTATACAATTTTCTGAGCGACACCTTTCTTACCATCTAACATGATGTTATTGATAAGTTTAGTAACGACTTTGTTATTGTACATTGGATCTGCCAGAACGTCTCTTTTCTGAGTATGTCCTTTACGTGGCACGTTACTTCCCTCCTTAATCATATTGATTATATCATCGGTACTCACACAGTAAACTATTGCATGTTTCGCACTGGCAAAGTTCTATATTTAACCCGCAACCGTTAGGGTATATGGAACACCGTACAAATCGTATATAGTCTCCGTTAATACTATAGATATAACTGTAACTGTTTTAATTATTTTTTAACTTTTGGTCTCTTAGCTCCGTATTTAGAACGAGCCTGTTTTCTGTTTGCAACACCTGCTGTATCAAGAGTACCTCTGATGATGTGGTATCTTGTACCTGGTAAGTCTTTTACTCTACCGCCACGGATAAGAACAACGCTATGTTCCTGAAGGTTATGTCCTTCACCTGGGATGTAGCTTGTTACTTCGATACCGTTTGAAAGACGAACTCTGGCGATTTTTCTAAGAGCTGAGTTAGGTTTTTTAGGTGTAGCTGTTTTTACAGCTGTACAAACACCACGTTTCTGTGGTGAGGACTGATCGAAAGCTTTCTTTCTCAGAGAGTTATATGTTTTCTGAAGAGCTGGTGCTGTGGATTTTTTAACAGCTGTTTCGCGTCCTTTTCTTACTAACTGGTTGAATGTTGGCATTCCATTTCACCTCCCGATTTATTTCTCCATGCCTAACATGGGGCCTCGCGGTCGCTATTAATTGATTTCAGGCGTGCAAAAGAAACGCTATCTTTCGCACGCCCGATTAGTGTAACGCAAAATATTTTTTGTGTCAATAACTTTGTCAAATATTATTGCATTTTTTATTCGTTTTATTTCTTTTTTATTAAATTACAGAAGAAATAAAATATGAATTGTCCTTTCATGCTAAAATAGAGGCAAATTAAACATAAAAAAGATGAAAGGATTTCTAATATGAAACGTTTAGAATTTTTATCAGATCTTACCTGTAAAAAAATTGTTTCCTCTTTGCTGATCGGATTTCTTTTTATGCCGGTTTTTTCCGGAAACATTTACGCTGAAGATGCTTCAAACCAGGCATCCATCCTGAACAAAGCCTCTGATGATACGGCAATGATAGGTTCTCCTTCCGAAAGCAGTTCCAGTATTTTCGACGCCAAAACCAATTCCGCAGATTCTAACGGCTATGTGATTGGTATTGATCCCGGTCACCAGGCAGAATCCGTAGATATGAGTGCCATGGAAGAAAACGGTCCGGGTTCTTCCGAAATGAAGATGAAATGTACCACAGGAACGGAAGGGTCCTATACCGGTTTGCCAGAGTATGAGTTAAATCTTCAGATTTCTCTTCAACTTCGTGATGAATTAGAATCCCGCGGCTATTCTGTCGTAATGACACGTACCGACAATTTTACTGCCATCAGCAATAAAGAACGTGCACTGTATGCTGCTGAATCCGGCTCCGACATTTATGTTCGCATCCACGCAAACGGAGATGATTCTCATACTGTCAGCGGTGCTTTGACGATGAGTCCGTCTGCCTCCAATCCATATGTTGCCGCTTTATACGATGACTCCAATCGATTGTCTCAGGTAATTCTCGATTCTTATTGCGAAGCAACCGGTTTTCGTAATCTTGGTATTCAGTATACCGACACAATGACCGGTATCAATTGGAGCCGCGTTCCGGTTACGATCCTTGAAATGGGATTCATGTCCTACGAATCCGACGATCGACAGATGGCTGATCCGGAATTTCAGAAAACAATGGTAACCGGAATTGCAAATGGTATTGATGCCTATTTCGGAATAGATCGATAACTACGCCTCCTCATAAGAGCGTTCCCAGATTTCAGAAAAAACTGCAAGCGGACAATCCGTAAGCAGACACATAAGAATAAAGCATTCATACGGATTCACAATATAAAGCTCGCTCATACCACATTTATATAGAAGATTCTTGATTTCTTTTACAAAAAACTGATAGCGTTCATATGGATCGATGTCCTGCATTTTCTGTGATACGACAAAGAATTCTAATGTGATCAGATCAAAACGTTCGACCGGAAGTTTATGATTGAGAATATTAGTAATTCTTTGTCGGCTGAATCGTTTCTGACTGAAATGTTTCGACAGAATCGACGCTGACATTTTTTTGAGATTTCCCATTTCATTGATCGGAATTCCACTGCAGATCACCTTTTCTATGTCAGATGGTCCTATCTGTTCTGCAGTCCAGATTTTCTTGCCTCGTTCTTCCTCTTCGTCTTTCTGATACATCTGAGCTATAATTTCCTTTGACTCATTTAATAATCGATTAAACTCTGAAAAAGCCTGGCTTTTTTCTGAAAGAGGATCTTCCCATCCCGTTTTTAAATATGCAAGATATTCAAATAATTCTTTTTCATTTTCAATAGAAATATTATTTCCTACTACTCTTTTTGCCTGTATCTGTGAATTTTCTTTAAGTTTTGCATATTTTTCCTGATAAAGCTCTGCCTGGTGATATCCCAGCTGTTTGCTGTAACAATACCAGAAAATCACTTCATCCGGATTTTGGAAATCAAAATCCTGTTCTCTAAGTACACTTGTCAAAAAGTCTGAAACATCTTCGACCGTCATTCTAAGTCCAAAGCCAAGCAGAAATATGGTTTCTCGTTTGACAGAAGCCTGATTCAGCCAATTGTTGATCAATGCAGGCAGCTTTGCCGTCGTAGGCGTCATTGATTTTGGTGTAAACGTTTCTCGAAAAGAGTCCACCACAATCTCACGATATACTTCATTCGGTACTTCCGCATAGGGTTCTTCCAGGCCCGCACGCTCATAAATATATCTTTTCAGAAAATCCCCAAAGGAAACAAGTTCCATCTCTTTATATAAATAACGAAAAATGACCTCTGCATCCTCGTCTTCGAAATCTTCCAGACTGACCACTTCCCGAAATCTCTGAAGTGCTTTTCTGGTAAATTCAAAATCCTGAACAGAATCAAAAGCAACCGTCTGCTCAAAATCAAGATCCTTCATTCGATTCTTCATGATTGTTATTTCTCCCTTAGTTTACGAAAAACTTTTTTCCAGATATGTTCTCTGGTTTTTCCTTTTACTCTGCAAATAATCAATGTTGTATTATCACGTCCGCCACGTTCTAACGCCAGCTCTACTATTTTATGTGCGATATCCACCATGGAACGTTTTTGATCCGGCAGTTCTTCTGCAAGCATATTACTCATTTCCGATTCCGTCAGCATATCGGTAACTCCGTCACTGCACAAAATAAGTGCATCGTTTTCAGAATGTTCAACAACTTTTATTGATGGTTCTAAAATCATATGCTTTTCTTCAATTCCCAAATATTGTACCAGCGGAGGTTTTCCAAATAAGCCTCTTTTCATCACATGGTCGGTTGTCAGCAGCAGCAATTCTCCGTCATGGTACCAGTATACTCTGCTATCTCCTAAATTAGACACATATATCTTTTTCTCATCAATCGCTGCCATCGCCACAGTACTTCCCATGGAGCGGATTTTGTTGTTTTTCGCGAAATCACAAACTGCTGTATTCATTGATTTGCATGACATTTCCAGAAATTTTTCCGGATTTTGATCCAAAAGTTTTTGATTCTCATAATAAAATTCATCCAGACTTTTGGCGGATAAATAAGATGCCATTTCTCCGTGACTTTCTCCGCCCATTCCGTCAAAAACCGCAAAAATCGATTTTTTATCTTCGCTGCAATTTCCAGTCAGATAGTCTCTCGTTCCGGTATTTTCAGAAGGAAGATAGGCACCCTTGCACCAGAAATTATCCTCATTATGCATACGAACTTTTCCATTTTCGCAAACACAGGCATATTCAATTTGATATGACATTTTCTACCTGCCTTTCCGTGAAGCTTCAGAGCGTTCCAATAATGCTTCTGAGCGATTCCAGTATTTCTCCCCGCGCTCCTGATATTCCGAATCGTCCCACTCTTCATCATGACAGGTTCCATCCTGCGCAATCCAGCGAATCATTTTTCCGCTGTTGTAATAATACATTTCTTCATTTTCACCACTCCAGATATAAGCAAAGAACAGTTCATTGTTCCAATAATAATACTCTTCATAAACACCATCTTCTGAGTATTCGGGATATACCAGTGCTTTCATCAGATTATTATTTTCATCATAGTATAAAAATTGTTCTTCTTCTTTTCCAACTC
Organism: Eubacteriales bacterium; assembly: GCA_030526665.1. Taxonomy (GTDB): domain Bacteria; phylum Bacillota; class Clostridia; order Lachnospirales; family Lachnospiraceae; genus Blautia_A. The sequence goes on along the minus strand of JAUNCI010000008.1, from coordinate 9,137 downwards.
GTCTGTAAGATTGTAAATTATTTACAATTTCCGTTGCATGATCTTTTACCTGTTGAATACTTTCAGAAAAATCATCAACCAACTCCGGATTCAATGCATAATCGCTCTTATTTAACAGCTCCAGCATTTCTTTTTGCTGCTCACGAACAGTACGTTCCACAACATCCTTCATATACAGAGCAACCGCTCCGGCACTCGCCAGCGCAGAAATGATAATTGCCGTAACGACCCAGATACTGACACGTTTTTTGTTGTTGGCCTTTTTTTCCTTTTTCTTGCGTTCCGAAATATCCTCTGCGATATTTTTTACCTCTCGGGTATTTTCAAAGGCATCCTTTTCTATCTGCTCATCCTCAAAAAATTCTGAAAACGGAAGTTCCTCATCTTTTGCAGTTTCTTTTTTGTCAGACGTTCCATACAAAATACCTTCCAGGTCTTTTCTTAATGCATCTGGTGTTTTATATCTTTTCTCAGGATCAAATTCACATGCACGATTGACGATCTTTCCTAATTCTTCCCCGGCATCAATCGGATAAGGCATCTTTTCTCCAGACATACGTCTGTTCAGGGCTGCTTCCTTATCGTGATACGTAATCAGCTGTTTATTCAGATCCAGAAACGGAAGCCTGTTATGATTCAGGAGTTTATAAAGTACAATACCCAGAGAATATATATCGGCGCGATAATCATATGCCTCTCCACGATACATCTCCGGAGCCATATAGGAATATGTTCCTTTTTTGGAGAATCCACTCATTGTACGTTCCCATTTACGTGCAATGCCAAAGTCTCCCAATTTAAAATCTCCAAACTCTGACACAAAAATATTTTCCGGTTTTATGTCCCTGTGTATTATATTGTATCGATTACAGCATTGAAGAGATTTACACAAATCTATGCCCAGCTGAAGAATTTTATTTTTTGTCATAGCATGTTCTGCCGAATACTCTAAAAAGCTGGTTAAAAATTCCATTCTAATGTAAATATCCCAGCCTATTTCATCCAGATATTCGACTACTTTGTAGTCCTCAACAGAAACCATATTCGAATTCCCACGGAAATACTCCATCATAGTGATTTCCTGGGCACATTCTTTGAGCAGATCCTCAAAATATTTTTTTGCTGACTGTTCATCACCAAGATCCGATAAAACTCCGTTCAGCTCACTCTTTCCGGATGGAATCGTCAGAACTTTTATCGCAGAGTAAAAGCTGAGTCCATTTACGATCCTCTCTGCTTTATAGACCTTGCCATAGGATCCTTCACCGATTTTCTCGATAATTTCCCACTCCGGCCATACTGATACCGGCAGGTTCTTGTCCATATTCATTCCCTCCTTTGAGCTTTGCTTTTTATTTCAAATCGATACGCCTATTTTATCATAAATTTTATTCTTTGTTGTAAACTCTTTTTTGTTTCTTATTATAGAACAAAGTGCGTCTGCAATGCACTTTCACAGCCAACATTTATAAAAAAAATCAGGCGATACGAATTGTATCGCCTGATCATTAACTTACTTTTATTCTTCTGTTACATCAACCACAAGGTCGTTTTCTTCAGCTACAGAATTTTCTTCCAAATTCGGCATCTCATTGTCTTCTTCGCCAATCATAATTGATTCTTCTGCTGTTTCAGGCATCTGTGTGCTCAGCTCAACTTTGCTGTAACGCTTCAAACCTGTACCGGCAGGAATCAGTTTACCAAGAATAACATTTTCTTTCAGGCCGAGCAGCGGATCAATTTTTCCTTTGATTGCAGCTTCTGTAAGAACTTTTGTTGTTTCCTGGAAAGATGCAGCTGACAGGAATGAATTTGTTGCCAGAGCAGCTTTTGTAATACCAAGCATGATCTGTTTTCCTTCTGCAGGAACTTTTCCTTCTGCTTCAAGCTGTTCATTGACATCCTCGAATTCCAGAACATCAACCAATGTTCCAGGAAGGAATTCACTGTCACCGTTTTCTTCAATACGGATTTTTTTCAGCATCTGACGAACAATAACTTCGATATGTTTATCGCTGATTTCTACACCCTGAAGTCTGTATACACGCTGAACTTCACGGAGCATATAATCCTGTACTGCACGAACACCTTTAATTCTAAGGATATCATGCGGATTTACACTACCTTCTGTAAGTTCATCACCGGCTTCAAGAACCTGACCATCAAGAACTTTAATACGAGATCCATAAGGAATAAGGTATGTCTTGGATTCTCCATCATCAGGATTTGTAACTGTGATCTCACGTTTTTTCTTTGTATCGTTGATTGTAGCGATACCTTTGATTTCGGTGATGATTGCAAGACCTTTTGGTTTTCTTGCTTCGAAAAGCTCCTCAACTCGAGGAAGACCCTGTGTGATATCGCCGCCGGCAACACCACCGGTATGGAATGTACGCATGGTAAGCTGTGTACCAGGTTCACCGATTGACTGTGCAGCGATAATACCAACAGATTCACCAACCTGAACAGATTCGCCGGTTGCCATATTGGCACCGTAACATTTTGCACAGATACCATTTTTACATTTACATGTAAGAATGGTACGAATCTTAACACTATCGATCTTGCCGCCGTTTTCATTCACACCATCACTCATAATACGTGCAGCACGTTTTGGAGTGATCATATGGTTTGCTTTTACGATAACTTCACCGTTTTTATCTGTAATTGTATTGCAGGAGTAACGTCCTGTAATACGTTCCTGAAGAACTTCGATTTCTTCTTTTCCGTCCATGAATGCTTTTACATACATACCGGAAATTTCTGGTCTTGTTTCACAGCAGTCAAGTTCGCGAACAATAAGTTCCTGAGAAACGTCAACCATTCGTCTTGTCAGGTAACCGGAGTCGGCTGTACGAAGAGCTGTATCGGAAAGACCTTTACGAGCACCATGCGCAGACATGAAGTATTCCAATACATCCAGACCTTCACGGAAGTTTGATTTGATTGGAAGTTCGATCGTATGACCGGTTGTATCCGCCATCAAACCACGCATACCTGCAAGCTGTTTAATCTGTTTATCAGAACCACGGGCACCGGAATCGGCCATCATGAAGATGTTGTTATATTTATCAAGTCCTGACAGAAGCGCTTTTGTAAGGGCATCGTCAGTCTTCTTCCATGTTTCAACAACTTCTTTATAACGTTCTTCCTCTGTGATAAGACCACGTTTGTAGTTTCGTGTGATTTTATCAACTGTATCCTGTGCAGCCTGAATCATTTCCGGTTTCTGCGGAGGCACTGTCATGTCAGAAATAGATACTGTCATGGCTGCTCTTGTAGAATATTTATAACCGGTAGATTTGATAGCATCCAATACTTCAGCTGTCTTGGTTGCACCGTGTGTATTAATAACTTTTTCAAGAATTTTCTTCAACTGTTTCTTTCCTACAAGGAAATCAACTTCCGGAAGTAATTCATTGCCTTCCACACTTCGATCTACAAATCCAAGATCCTGTGGAAGAATTTCATTGAACAGAAGACGTCCCAATGTTGTCTCAACAAAGCCTTTTTTCTCAGTGCCGTCCGGCATTGTTTTGCAGATTCCTACTTTAATAGGTGTCTGAAGTTTAATGACTTTATTTTCATAAGCAAGGATTGCTTCGTTCAAATCTTTGAATGTTAATTTACGAACAACTTCTTCCCCATCAATGATTACTTTACGGGCAAGTTCCGGTCTTTCCTGTGTCAGGTAATAAATACCAAGAACCATATCCTGTGAAGGAACAGCTACAGGACCACCATCGGATGGTTTCAGAAGGTTGTTTGGTGAAAGCAGAAGGAAACGGCATTCCGCCTGAGCTTCTACTGAAAGCGGAAGATGTACAGCCATCTGGTCACCGTCAAAGTCGGCGTTGAACGCAGTACATACAAGCGGATGAAGTTTGATTGCTTTACCTTCAACAAGAATTGGTTCGAAAGCCTGGATACCAAGACGATGCAGTGTAGGTGCTCGGTTAAGCATAACCGGATGTTCTTTGATAACTTCTTCCAGAACGTCCCAAACTGCAGGTTCCAGTTTTTCTACCATTTTCTTAGCATTTTTAATATTATGTGATGTTTTATTTGCAACGAGTTCTTTCATAACGAAAGGTTTGAAAAGCTCGATTGCCATTTCTTTTGGAAGACCACACTGATAAATTTTCAGTTCCGGTCCAACGACGATTACGGAACGTCCGGAATAGTCAACTCGTTTTCCGAGAAGGTTCTGACGGAAACGTCCGCCTTTACCTTTCAGCATATCAGAAAGAGATTTCAGTGCTCTATTTCCAGGTCCTGTTACCGGACGGCCTCTACGACCGTTATCGATCAGCGCGTCAACAGCTTCCTGAAGCATACGTTTTTCATTTCTTACAATGATATCCGGAGCTTTCAGTTCCTGTAAACGTTTCAGACGATTGTTACGGTTAATGATTCTTCTGTAAAGATCATTTAAGTCAGATGTTGCAAAACGTCCTCCATCCAACTGAACCATCGGGCGAAGATCCGGTGGAATAACAGGAAGTACTGTCATTACCATCCATTCCGGTTTGTTTCCTGACTCACGGAAAGATTCAACAACTTCCAGTCTTTTAATGATTTTTGCACGTTTCTGTCCTGTGGCATCTTTCAACTCTTCTTTGAGTTCATCTGCCTCTTTTTCCACATCAATATTCTGAAGCAGTTCAAGGACAGCTTCCGCACCCATTTCAGCTCTGAATTCTTTGTCATCAATGCCTGCAGCACGGAGATCGTCTTTTGCTTTCTGATATTCAGATTCTGTAAGAACCTGTTTATAAGAAAGACCTGTCTGACCCGGATTTAATACTACATAACTTGAGAAATATAATACCTTTTCCAGTGTTCTCGGAGAAATGTCGAGAATCAATCCCATACGGGACGGAATTCCCTTGAAATACCAGATATGAGATACCGGTGCGGCAAGTTCAATATGTCCCATACGTTCTCTACGAACCGTTGCTTTTGTAACTTCTACTCCACAACGATCGCAGACAACACCTTTATAACGGATTTTTTTGTATTTACCGCAATGGCATTCCCAGTCTTTGCTAGGTCCAAAAATCTTTTCACAGAAAAGACCGTCTCTCTCTGGTTTTAATGTACGATAATTGATAGTTTCCGGTTTTAACACTTCCCCTTTTGACCATTTTCTGATTTGCTCAGGGGAGGCCAATCCGATTTTAATGGCATCGAAAGTCATTGGCTGATAAGGTTGTACTACTGTATTTGTTGTTTCTGCCATTTATTACTTTCCCCTTTCTATTCTTCGTCAAAAGTTTCACTGTCGTCGTAATCGAAATCATCTGCATCATTTTCTTCCTCAACTGCTGTAAATTCACCATCTACAACTTCCTGCTGAGTATATCCATGATCACCATATGATTCTTTTGATTTATAGTCTCGGTCATCACCCATTACTGATTCGACAGATTTGAAATCTATATTGCCATAGTCAACGTTTTCAAGAATTTCAACTTCTGTATGGTCTTCTCTAAGCACACGAACATCCAGACCAAGAGACTGAAGCTCTTTGAGAAGTACCTTGAAGGATTCCGGAATACCCGGTTCAGGAATATTATCACCTTTAATGATCGCTTCGTATGTTTTCACACGACCGATAACATCATCGGATTTAACAGTAAGAATTTCCTGAAGTGTGTAAGATGCACCATAAGCTTCCAGAGCCCAAACCTCCATCTCACCGAAACGCTGTCCACCGAACTGTGCTTTACCACCAAGTGGCTGCTGAGTAACAAGTGAGTAAGGACCTGTAGAACGTGCATGGATCTTGTCATCAACCAGATGATGCAGTTTCAGGTAATGCATGTGACCAATTGTTACCGGGCTGTCGAAATATTCACCGGTACGACCGTCACGAAGACGTACTTTACCATCTCTGGAGATCGGTACGCCCTTCCACAGGCTTCTATGTGCTTTATTTTCGTCGAGATACTGCATTACATCCGGAGCAAGAATGTCCTGATATTTTGCACGAAACTCTTCGAAATCTTCAATATTTACATAATCATTTGCCAATTCCAGTGTATCCTGGATATCCACCTCGTTTGCACCATCAAATACCGGTGTTGCAATGTTAAAGCCAAGTGCTTTTGCAGCAAGACTTAAGTGAATTTCAAGGACCTGTCCGATATTCATACGTGAAGGTACACCAAGTGGATTCAGTACGATATCAAGCGGACGTCCGTTTGGAAGGAACGGCATATCTTCAACAGGAAGTACTCGGGAAACGACACCCTTGTTACCATGACGACCGGCCATCTTGTCACCAACAGAGATTTTTCTCTTCTGTGCGATATAGATACGTACAGACTGATGTACACCATGAGAAAGGTCATCACAATTTTCTCTTGTAAACACTTTTGCATCTACAACGATACCATATTCACCGTGTGGTACTTTCAGTGATGTATCACGTACCTCACGTGCTTTCTCACCAAAAATGGCACGAAGAAGTCTTTCCTCAGCTGTCAATTCTGTTTCACCCTTAGGTGTAACTTTACCAACCAGGATATCTCCGGCACGTACTTCTGCACCGATACGAATGATACCACGTTCATCCAGATCTTTGAGTGCATCATCACCCACACCCGGAACATCTCTTGTGATTTCTTCCGGTCCGAGTTTTGTATCACGAGCTTCTGCTTCGTATTCTTCAATATGAATAGATGTGTATACATCATATTCTACAAGTCTTTCACTAAGAAGAACCGCATCCTCGTAGTTATAACCTTCCCAGGTCATAAATCCGATCAGTGGGTTTTTACCAAGTGCAAGTTCACCGTTTGAAGTAGAAGGACCGTCTGCGATAACCTGACCGGCTTCTACGTGTTCGTTCTGGAATACGATAGGTTTCTGGTTATAACAGTTGCTCTGGTTACTTCTCAGGAATTTTGTAAGATGATATTCATCTCTTGTTCCGTCTTCGTCGGCTTTGATTGTAATGTCAGTAGATGTAGCACGTTCAACGATACCGGCTCTTTTTGCAACTACGCAAACACCGGAGTCGACTGCTGTTTTTGTTTCCATACCGGTACCAACTACAGGAGCATCTGTAATCATAAGCGGTACTGCCTGACGCTGCATGTTTGATCCCATCAGCGCACGGTTCGCATCATCGTTCTGAAGGAATGGAATCAGTGCTGTTGCAACTGAAAATACCATCTTTGGAGACACGTCCATATAATCAAACATCTGACGTTCATATTCCTGTGTTTCTTCACGGAAACGACCGGAAACATTTTTACGAACGAAGTGTCCCTCTGCATCGAGTGCCTCATTCGCCTGTGCTACATGATAGTTATCCTCTTCATCCGCAGTCATGTATACAACTTCGTCTGTAACACGCGGATTCATCGGATCTGTTTTGTCAATTTTACGATATGGTGCCTCAACAAATCCATACTCGTTGATACGAGCATAAGATGCCAGAGAGTTGATCAGACCGATGTTAGGTCCTTCAGGAGTCTCGATCGGGCACATTCTTCCATAGTGTGAATAATGTACGTCTCGTACCTCGAAACCTGCTCTGTCTCGTGACAGACCACCAGGTCCCAATGCGGAAAGACGTCTCTTATGGGTCAGCTCACCAAGCGGATTGTTCTGATCCATGAACTGTGACAGCTGGGAAGAACCAAAGAATTCTTTTACAGCAGCTGTAACAGGTTTAATATTAATCAAATTCTGCGGAGATACTTTACCTTCTGCATCCTGCTGAGTTGTCATTCTTTCACGAACAACACGTTCCAGTCTGGAGAGACCGATACGATACTGGTTCTGAAGAAGTTCACCGACAGCACGAATACGACGGTTGCCGAGGTGGTCGATATCATCATCGTTTCCAAGGCCATATTCTAAGTGCATATTGTAGTTAATAGAAGCTAAAATATCTTCTTTTGTAATATGTTTTGGAATCAGATCGTGGATATCTCGCTTAATAGCCTCAATCTGTTCTTCTAATGTTTCATTTTCTTCGAGAATTTTCGCAAGAACCGGATAATAAACATCTTCTGTTACACCGATTGCTTTTGGATCTTCAATATCAACATGCTGTTTGATATTTACCATAAGGTTGGAAAGAACTTTAACATCACGTTCTTCACCTTTGATCCAAACATATGGTACTGCAGCATTCTGAATTGTATTTGCAAGTTCTTTGTTTACAGTCTCTCCTGCTTCCGCAAGAACTTCACCTGTTGTTGGATCTACAACAGTTTCAGCAAGAACATGTCCTACGATACGTTTGTTAAAGTGAAGTTTTTTATTGAATTTATAACGTCCGACTTTAGCAAGATCATATCTTCTCGGATCAAAGAACATTGCATTTACAAGGCTTTCTGCACTTTCTACCGCAAGCGGTTCACCCGGACGGATTTTTTTGTAAAGTTCCAGAAGACCTTCCTGATAGTTTGTAGATACGTCTTTTCCGATACTTGCAAGAAGTTTCGGTTCTTCACCAAACAATTCAAGAATTTCTGCATTTGTTCCGATACCAAGTGCACGAATCAGCACTGTGATCGGTACTTTTCTAGTTCTGTCAACTCGAACATAAAACACATCGTTGGAATCTGTTTCATACTCCAACCATGCACCTCTATTAGGAATTACGGTACTGGAAAATAACCGTTTTCCAATTTTATCATGGGTTATTGCATAATAAATACCAGGAGAACGCACTAACTGACTTACGATAACTCGTTCAGCGCCGTTAATTACGAATGTACCGGTTTCTGTCATAAGCGGAAGATCACCCATAAAAATGAGCGTTGGCTCATTAGTCTTAGGATCACGCGCTTCGATAACTTCGCCTGTTTCTTTATTATGAAGCAACAGTTTCACTCGCAAAGGAGCTGAATAAGTAACATCTCGCTCTTTACACTGATCAATAGTGTATTTTGCTGACTCTTTGTCATATTCATAACGAACGAATTCAAGTCTCAGTTTTCCTCCAAAGTCTTCAATCGGAAAGATGTCTTCGAAAACTTCATTAAGTCCTTCTTCAAGAAACCATTTGTAGGAATTCTTCTGAACCTCAATAAGGTTAGGCATTTCCAGAACTTCTTGCTGTCTCTGGTAACTCATACGCATGCTTTTTCCAGTTTTCACAGAACGAATTCTGT
>JAUNCI010000007.1:37108-63517 GCA_030526665.1 Eubacteriales bacterium | reverse complement strand
ATATGAAATTAGGAATCGTAGGACTTCCAAATGTTGGAAAAAGTACACTGTTTAATGCAATCACCGGAACTGCAAATGCACAGGCGGCAAACTATCCGTTCTGTACGATTGAACCAAATACTGGAATCGTGGCTGTGCCGGATGACCGACTTGATAAACTGTGTGAAATTTGGAACCCGTCAAAAAGAACACCTGCCGTTGTTGAGTTTACCGATATTGCAGGTCTGGTAAAGGGTGCTTCACAAGGCGCCGGATTAGGAAACAAATTCCTCGGTCACATCAGAGAATGCGATGCAATTGTTCATGTTGTACGTTGCTTTGATGATGACAATATTACACATGTAGTTGAAGATGCGACAAAACCGGTACCTGTTGATCCGGATGGGGACATTGAATGTATTGACCTGGAACTGATTCTTGCCGATCTTGAAATGGTTCAGAACCGTTTGAATAAAATCAGCAAATCTGCCAAAACAGGCAACAAAGATGCAAAAGCAGAAGTGGCATGGTTAGAGCCGCTCGCAGCACACCTTGAAAAAGGTTTAAGTGCAAGAACATTTGAATTTGATGAGGGCGATGATGCGCAGGCACTTGCACTCAAAGAAATGGGACTTCTTTCTCAGAAACCAATTATTTATGCCTGCAACATGGATGAAGACGGCGTAACAGATCCGGAAAGCAACGAATATTATCAGATTGTAAAAAAACGTGCTGATGTTGAAGGTGCAGAGGTAATTCCGATCTGTGCAAAAACAGAAGAAGAACTCGCAGATCTTGATGAAGAAGAACGTGCGGAATTTATGGAAGACCTTGGTATTTCAGAATCCGGTTTGAATCGTTTGATTAAAGCAAGTTATGCACTTCTTGGACTGATTTCATTCCTTACAGACGGTGATAAAGAATGCCGTGCATGGACCATTCGCCGAGGAACAAAAGCACCGCAGGCGGCAGGAAAAATCCATTCAGATATCGAGCGCGGATTTATTCGAGCACAGGTATGTGCATTTGATACACTTATGGATTGCGGCGGTAAAATCGCAGAAGTAAAAGCTCGCGGATTATATCGATCCGAAGGAAAAGAATACGAAGTTCAGGATGGAGATATTATTGAGTTCCTTTTCAACGTATAAAAGCAGCGTAGCAGAAAGGATGATGAGAGATGAATATCAATTTTCCAAATTTTAATTTGAATATCTCATATCTTCCGAAAGCATTTAACGTGTTTGGATATGAAATTACAATATATGGGATTATTCTTGCGGTATCGCTGATGCTGGGAACAGCAGTAATCGTATTGGAAGCAAAAAGGAAACATCAAAGTACCAATAAGTATTTGGGAATGATTATTTTGGCTCTTATCGGGGGCGTAATTGGAGCAAGAGCATATTATGTTCTGCAGCATTTGGATTATTACAAAAATCATGTGCAGGATATTTATCATGTTACCGGAGGCGGATTTTCGTTTTACGGAGGGCTTCTTGTGGGAATGCTTATGGTCGGAGTCTATTGCCTGATAGCGAAAATTCGATTTGGTGAGGCTTTGGATACCTTGACTCCCGGACTTTTACTGAGCCAGGTGTTTGCTGCGTGGGGCAATTTATTCAATCGAGAAGCGTTTGGGGAATATACGAACAGTATTTTTGCAATGCAAATTCCGTTGACAGATGTGAGAGGGCAGGAAGTAACGGAATTGATGAACAAAAATCTCGTAGATATCGATGGCGTTTCGTATATTCAGGCACATCCGCTTTTTTTGTATGAAAGCATCTGGTGTTTGCTTTTGATGCTGGTTATACTTGGTATTTCTCGTAAAAAACGATTTTCCGGTGAAGTATTTCTGAAATATCTTGCAGGATTCAGCTTTGCACGTGGAATTCTGGAATGGTTCCGCACGGATAAAGTGGGGATGTTTGGATCGAAAATTTCTTTGACAATGATCGTTTCGTTCTTTGCATTTATTATTTCTCTCATTGTTTTGAGCGTGCGGGGAACGATGGCAAACAGACGTGAACGCGTTCGTAAACAGCGAAGAGAAATGATATATCAGGAAGAAGAACGTGCCGAAGAGGAAGCAGCCAGAAAAGAGCAGGAGAAGATCCGAGAACAGGAATCAGAGAAGCAAAAAGCTCTTGAAGAGGAACTGAAACAGCGAAAAGAAGCTGAAAATCAGGAATATATCGCCGAAATGGAAGAGAAAAAGAAGAACTGATTTATAAAATATCATACCTATTATAGAAAAAACACATCGCTTGTGCGATGTGTTTTTTTGTGTAATAACTCTTGTTTTTTTATATAAAATAGGGTATTATGTGAACATAAGTGGTAGAAAGTGTAATAAAGTGGGTGAAAATGGAGGATATATGGCAGATTATCCATAGGTCACCCGGAATGTGAAGGGGAGATTCACATTCGGAGAGTAGGTGAGTAACATGTTCATGGGAGAGTATAATCATACAATTGACGCAAAGGGGCGTCTGATCATACCGGCTAAATTCAGAGAACTTTTAGGGGAAGAGTTTGTCCTGACGAAAGGGCTGGATGGTTGTTTAAATATTTACTCTTACAATGAATGGCATGCTTTTGAAGAAAAACTCGCCAAATTACCACTTACCGATAAAAACGCACGTACATTTAAACGATTTTTTGTTGCGGGAGCTGCTGCATGTGAGCTGGACAAACAGGGAAGAATTCTGGTGCCTCAGACACTTAGAGAATTTGCCGGTCTGGCAAAAGATGTGGTATTGACGGGCTGCCTCGATAAAATTGAAGTTTGGAGCAAAGAAAAATGGAGCGAGAACTGCGATTATGACAATATGGAAGATGTTACCCAGGCCATGCAGGAAATGGGAATTGTCATCTAAGCGTTACGCCGGGCAAAATCCAATAACAGGAGACGGATATGGAATTTAAACATAAATCTGTATTACTGGAAGAAACCATCGAGGGACTGCGTATTCAAGAGGATGGGATTTACGTGGATGGAACCTTAGGAGGTGCGGGACATGCCAGTGAGGTATGCAAAAGACTTTCTGCCAAGGGGAGATTTATAGGAATAGATCAAGACCAGGATGCGATAATTGCTGCGAGTAATAGATTGAAAGACCACGACCAGGTCACAATCGTTCGCAGCAATTATTGTTACATGGTACAGGAAGTTCACAAACTCGGTATCCAAAAGGTAAATGGCATTTTACTGGACCTTGGAGTTTCTTCATATCAGCTTGATAATGAAGAAAGAGGCTTTACTTATCGTGTTGATGCGCCGCTTGATATGCGTATGGATCAAAGACAGAGTATGACAGCCAGTGATATCGTAAATGGATATGAGGAAAGAGAATTATTCCGAATCATTCGTGATTACGGCGAAGATAAATTTGCAAAAAATATTGCCAAACATATTGTGATGGCAAGAAAAGAAAAACCAATCGAGACAACGGGAGAACTGACGGAAATTATCAGAAGAGCGATTCCGATGAAAATGCAGGTGACCGGCGGCCATCCTGCAAAACGTACATTCCAGGCAATCAGAATTGAATTGAACAAAGAACTGGATGTACTTAGAGAATCTTTGGATGGGATGATTGATCTGCTTGATGACGGAGGCAGACTTTGTATTATTACCTTCCATTCCTTAGAAGATCGAATTGTAAAAACAATGTTCAAAAAAAATGAAAACCCTTGTACATGTCCGACAAACTTTCCGGTATGTGTATGCGGGAATAAATCAAAGGGAAGAGTGATTACACGTAAACCCATTCTTCCGTCTGAGAATGAAATGGAAGAAAATCCAAGATCAAAAAGCGCGAAATTGCGAATTTTTGAGCGCGTGATACAGGATTGATTAGCAGGGAGATAACGATGGCGAATAGAAGCAACACAAATACAAGAAGATATCCGAATAACGCCAGAAATTATAGTCAGACCAGAAGTGAAATGTATGTTGATGGAAGTGCGGCAAGACGACTTCAGGAATACCCTATCGGTGCTCCGAATCGTCAGCGACCGGATCTGGAGGGACGTCCGACTCCGAATCGCAGAAAAAGACCGGCTACAAAAACATCAACTTCTCGAAATAGAAGAGTAAATACAAATGCAAAACGTCGAACAACGGCAGAACGACAGAGAGCAGCGGCAAATCGTCAGAATCGACAGTTAAGTAAAGCTGCGCAGAGAAATCGTGAGAAGGCAATGAGTCTCAGCAGAGGATTCGTTGTATTCATTGCATTGATCTGTGTCGCAGTGCTTGGCGTTTCCGTATATTATTTGCAGTTAAAGTCTGAATTGACTGTAAAAAAGAATCAGATCAATGTCATGGAGACAAAATTGTCTGAGCTGAAAGAGGATAATGATGCATATTACAGTCAGGTAACTTCAAATGTGGACCTGACAAATATCAAAAAAATTGCAATTGGTCGTCTTGGAATGAAAAACCCTTCTGATGAGCAGACCGTGAATTATGAATCTGCAGTTGGAAGTTATGTTAGACAGTATCAGGATGTACCGGAAACAAAGTAGGTGATTAATTGGCAGCTCCGAAAAAAAGAAATACAAAAAGAATTAAAAAAACATTAAATAAAACCAATATGGGAATGAGAAGAAAGCTGGTAATACTATTTGTGATAGTATTACTGGCTTTAGCTGGTTTGGTGGCGCGTTTGACCTTTATAAATGCATCAAACGGAACCAAATATAAAAAGCAGGTATTGAGTCAGGCACAGTCTTCCTATGCGAGTACCACTCTTCCTGCAAAACGTGGAGATATTTACGATCGAAACGGAAATATTCTGGCTACGAGTAACAAGGTTTATAATGTAATACTGGACTGTAAAGCCGTAAACTCAGACGAAGATTATATTGAGCCGACAGTAAAAGCACTTCGTGATATATTGGGAATCGATGAGGAAACGGTGCGTACGAAACTTACAAGTGAGGCGACAAAAGAGAGTCAGTACCAGATTATCAAGCGTCAGCTTTCCATGGATGATAAAAAAGCATTCGATGCGTATGTTTCTACAAAAGATGAAAATCTGACAACAGAACAGATTAAAGAAAAAAATCGAATCCAGGGAGTCTGGTTCGAAGAGGATTATCTGAGAACTTATCCATACAATGAAACCGCCTGTGATACGATAGGATTTACCTTCTCTCGAGATGTCGCAGACTGGGGACTGGAAGGGTATTACAACAGTACATTGACCGGATCGGATGGCCGCCGTTATGGCTATTTTAACAGTGATTCCGATGTGGAACAGACAATCATTGATCCGTCAGATGGAAACAGTATTGAAACTACAATTGATATCGGTGCACAGCAAATCGTTGAAAAATGGGTCAATGCTTTTAATGAAGTTCTTGGCGGCAAAAATGTCGGTGTCATTGTCGAAGATCCGAGCAACGGTGAGATTCTGGCAATGGATGGCGGGGATCGATATGATTTAAATAATCCACGAGATCTTTCAGGAGTGTATAGTGAAGATCAGATTAAAGCAATGAATGATGAGACGACCGTTGAGGCTCTAAATGCAATGTGGAATAACTTCTGCGTAACAGATGCATATGAACCGGGTTCCGTAGTAAAACCTATTGTAATGTCAGCGGCGCTTGAAAAAGGAAAAATCGATTCTTCGGATACATTCGAATGTGATGGCTTCCAGATGTTTGATACTACAATGATTAAATGTGCTGCATATCCGAGTGCACATGGAACAGAAACACTGGGTGAGGTCATTGCGAACTCCTGTAACGATGGTATGATGCAGATCGGTTACAAAATGGGTGCGGAACAGTTTATTAAGACACAGAGCCTGTTTAACTTTGGTACCAGAACAGGTATTGACCTTCCTAATGAAGGTACCGGTATTATTCACTCAACACAGACCATGGGATCGACAGAGCTTGCATGTTCTGCATTTGGTCAGGGATTTACCTGTACGATGATTCAGGAAATCAATGCAATGTGTTCGGTTGTAAATGGAGGATATTACTATCAGCCGCATCTTGTCACAAAAATAAAAGACGCCAGTGGCGGAGTTATCAAAAATTACTCTCCGGTTCTTTTGAAACAGACGATTTCTTCTGCTATTTCCGAAGAAATTCGCTCTTATATGCAGTTATCAGTACAGCAAGGTACCAGTAGATATACAAAGGTTCAGGGGTATAGCTCCGGCGGTAAAACAGGTACTGCGGAAAAACTGCCTCGAGGCAATGGAAAGTATCTCGTATCTTTCATCGGATTTGCTCCTGTAAGTGCACCTCGAATCGTCTTGTATGTAGTTGTGGATGAACCACATGCGGAAGAACAGGCGGACAGTAAATATGCACAGTATATTGCACAGGCTATTTTGTCAGAACTTCTTCCATACTATAATGTAGAACCGGATGAAGCGGTAAATGGCTACGTTGAAGAAACGACTCTCTGGCAGGGATTCAACGGACATGTAAAAAATAATGTCGAAGCACAGCTGGATGCAAACGGAAATCTTGTCAATGAAGATGGATATAGAATTGACTGGGATGGAAATCGTATCGATGAAAATGGTTATCTTCTGGATGATCAGGGAAACTATAAGTATGATGATAATGGCGATATGATCAAATCAGAAAATCTTCTCGGTGTTGGTACGACTACAGATGGAGATTTGCCTGAAGGAATATCAGACACGAGCGTACCGAGTCCACTTGATGATAACTCGGATCCGATCGTAGGAAATGATATGGAAAGTGAAGGCGTTACGAACGAGGAAGCCGGATTTGAATAATGTACAGAAGGCTATCCGGAAAAATGAAATAACATGAAATAACATATAAGAAAAGATGCTCTTGCAATATGTGCCGGAGCATCTTTTTTTTATAAATGTTGGCTGTGGGAGTATGCTGCAGACGCACTTTATTCTTGCGGAATACAGCAAAAAGTCTTATACTAACATAGATATACTATGAGAAAAAATATTAACGAGGTGTTATATTATGGATTTTAAAATTGTAATTCCGGTTTTAATAGCATTTGCAATCAGTACAGCAATTGCTCCATTTATCATTCCATTTCTGCGCAGACTGAAAATGGGACAGACAGAACGTGTTGACGGAGTTCAGTCTCATCTGAAAAAAGCAGGTACGCCGACAATGGGCGGATTGATCTTTTTGATCGCTATTCTTGTTACTTCTTTATTTTATGTAAAAGATTATCCAAAGATTATCCCGGTGCTGTTTCTGACGATCGGTTTTGGAATTATCGGTTTTCTGGATGATTATCTGAAAGTTGTTTTGAAACGTTCCGATGGACTTCTGGCATGGCAGAAATTTCTTCTGCAATTGATTTTTACCGGCATTTTTGTATTTTATATGCTGAAATTTACAGATGTATCTCTTCAGATGCGCATCCCATTCGCAGATGGAAAACTGCTTGATCTGGGATGGGTTGCGATTCCGCTGTTATTTTTTGCAGTGATCGGAACTGTAAATGGTGTGAATTTTACTGATGGTCTGGATGGGCTTGCATCCAGTGTTACAGTCGTAGTAGCAGCATTTTTTGTTGTAGTATCAGTAGTGACAAAAGGTGGAATTGAACCGATTGCCTGTGCAGTAGCAGGAAGCCTTTTGGGATTCCTTTTGTTTAATGTGTATCCGGCGAAAGTATTTATGGGAGATACGGGATCGCTGGCACTTGGCGGATTTGTAGCCGGAGCTGCTTATATGATGCAGATGCCATTGTTTATCATTCTGGTTGGTTTAATCTATCTGATCGAAGTTTTGTCAGTAATAATGCAGGTATCTTATTTCAAAGCAACTCATGGAAAACGTATTTTCAAAATGGCGCCGATCCATCATCATTTTGAATTATGTGGATGGTCTGAAACACGAGTTGTTGCCGTATTTTCTATTGTAACGGCAATTATGTGTCTGATTGCACTTCTTGCGTTATAAACAAGTGCATAATAAGTTTATACATGTAAAGTGAACACGGAAATATTTAGGAGACAATTATGGAATTAAAAAATAAAAAAGTCCTTGTATTCGGGGCGGGAAAAAGTGGAATCGGTGCATCGGATCTCCTTGCAAAAGCAGGTGCCTGCCCAATTATTTTTGAGGGAAATGTAAATACAAAAGCAGAAGATGTGATTGCAAAAACAGACGGAACCTATGAGGTTCAGGTATTGATCGGAGAACTTCCGAAGGAAGTGAAAGAAAGTCTGGATCTGGTTGTATTAAGTCCCGGTGTACCGACAGATCTTCCAATCGTAAAATCATTTTATGAAATGGGACTGCCGGTATGGGGAGAGGTAGAACTTGCTTATCAGACAGGAAAAGGAAAAGTTCTCGCGATCACCGGTACAAATGGAAAAACAACGACAACTGCACTTCTGGGAAAAATTATGTCAGATGCCCATGATTCGGTTTTTGTTGTTGGAAATATCGGAACCCCTTATACTTCCAAATCTTTTGAAATGCAGGAAGACAGTATTACGGTTGCGGAAATCAGCAGTTTTCAGCTTGAAACATCTGTTACATTTGCACCGGCTGTCAGCGCAATTTTAAATATTACTGAGGATCATTTAAATCGTCATCATACAATGGAAGAATACATTCGTGTGAAAGAACTGATCACACAGAACCAGACAAAAGATGATTATTGCGTTTTGAATTATGAGGATGAGGTTCTTCGAGAGTTTGGCATGCATACCGTTCCGAAAACGGTATTTTTCTCCAGCGTTCGAAAGCTTGAGGAAGGCATATATCTGGATGGGGATCAGATCATTCTGAAAACCGAAACAGAAGAGACTCCGGTTGTGAAAACAGGTGATTTGAAAATCCTTGGACAGCATAATTACGAAAACGTAATGGCTGCAGTGGCGATGGCTTATTACGCAGGTGTTTCTATGGAAAGTATTCGCAAAAGTGTATGCGAGTTCACAGCGGTTGCGCACAGGATAGAGTACGTTACAGAAAAGGATGGGGTCGTGTATTATAATGATTCCAAGGGTACCAATCCGGATGCGGCAATCAAAGGGATTCAGGCGATGAACAGACCAACACTTTTGATTGGCGGAGGCTACGACAAAGGATCCAGCTATGATGAATGGATCCAGGCATTTGACAATAAAGTGCGTTATCTTGTTTTGATTGGTGCGACAAAATATGCAATCAAAGAAACTGCAGAACGTCTGGGCTTTACCAATGTGATTTTGTGTGAAGACCTGCAGGAAGCAGTTGCGGTATGCAAGGAAAAAGCACAGCCCGGCGATGCGGTATTACTTTCTCCGGCATGTGCAAGCTGGGGACAATTCGACAATTATGAGCAGCGAGGGGATAAGTTTAAGGAATATGTACTGGCATAATCTTTGAATTGAAATTAATTTATGAGAGAATCCAATTACAGGAAAGAAATAAATATAGATAAAAAAGTACGAATGGGTATTGTCGGAACCATTCTTGCAGTGATTTTTATCGGATTGATCGTGTTCTTTTCATATTATAAAGTAGAACACATAGAAGTAATGGCGAGTACCCATTATTCAGAAGAGGAAATCAAAAAACTGGTATTGAAAGGGCCGTTTCGTTCCAATTCGGTTCTGGCACCGATTTTCTGCAGCAAATCCAATACGGAAGAGGTTGCTTTTGTAGAAGGTTATTCGGTCAAACAGATTAATCGAAATACTATTGCGGTCAGTATCAAAGAAAAACATCCGGTTGGATGTATCCCGTATCTGGATAGCTATGTGTATTTTGATCGAAGCGGTATATTTATAGAAGGTTCAAAAACAAGAGTGGAATCTGTTCCGTATTTTGATGGCATTGAAGTAAACAAGGTTGTTATGGATGAGAAAATCTCCTTCAAAAATAAAACCATCTTAAATACAGCAGTTGCACTTTCCACTATATTTCAAAAAAATGAACTGATTCCGGACCATATCGTATTTGATGCGAATAATCAGATAAGTCTGATCTATGATGATATCACAGTAATACTCGGGGCAGATGAACAGCTGGAAAATAAAATGGCACGAATCATTGCCATTTTCCCTAGTCTGAAAGGGAAAAAAGGTACACTTCATGCAGAAAATATTCGTGATAAAGATACTACGCTGACATTTGAAGAGTACAAAGAACCGGTTACTTATGAGAACTGGACCGGTGGATATGATGAAAACGGTGATTACGATGGCATTGGCGAGTATGATGAGCAGGGCAACCATGTAGGAGCCAGACCACCAAAACCGGAAGGACAGGATGAAGAAAATAAAACCGAATCCGATGAGGAGAGTGAAGACCAGTCTGAGGACAGCGATGAAGATTCCTACTCAGACGATTCGTACTCAGATGACTCATACTCAGAAGATAACTATGAGGATGATTATTCGGATTACAGCTACGATGAAGATTATGACGACTATTATTGATAATATCCGTAATCGATCGGGCAAAAAAATAAAAAATAGTGTTGCGAAATAGCGAAAAAGACTATATGATATAGCTATGTATAGTTTAAAATTGATATAATACGCTGAATATGGCATATCAGGATAAATAAAGGAGGAAGTACATTGTTAGAGATTATGACAAATGAAGCTGAATCATCTGCAAAAATTATTGTAATTGGTGTAGGTGGAGCAGGAAACAATGCAGTAAATCGAATGGTAGAAGAAGCCATTGGTGGAGTGGAATTTGTAGGTGTAAATACTGATAAGCAGGCATTAACACTTTGCAAGGCTCCAACTGTACTTCAGATTGGTGAAAAAATCACAAAAGGTCTTGGCGCCGGAGCACAGCCGGAAGTAGGTGCAAAAGCGGCAGAAGAAAGTATTGAAGACGTTAAAGAATTAATCAAAGATGCCGATATGGTATTTGTTACCTGTGGTATGGGCGGCGGAACCGGTACAGGTGCTGCTCCTGTAATTGCTGCAGCTGCAAAAGAAATGGGAATTCTTACAGTCGGTGTTGTTACAAAACCTTTCCGTTTCGAAGCAAAAACACGTATGAACAATGCATTGTCAGGAATTGAAAAACTGAAAAATGCAGTAGATACATTGATCGTTATTCCAAATGATAAATTACTTGAGGTAGTAGACCGTCGTACAACAATGCCGGAAGCACTTCGTAAAGCAGATGAAGTTCTCCAGCAGGCAGTACAGGGTATCACAGACCTGATTAACCTTCCTGCACTCATTAACCTTGACTTTGCTGATGTTCAGACAGTTATGACAGACAAAGGTATTGCTCATATCGGTATCGGTGAAGCAAGAGGTGATGACAAAGCAATGGAAGCTGTACAGCAGGCTGTATCTTCACCACTTCTTGAAACAACCATCAAAGGTGCTACACATGTTATCATCAACATCTCCGGAGATATTTCTCTTATGGATGCAAACGATGCAGCAAGCTATGTTCAGGAACTTACAGGCGAAGATGCAAATATCATCTTTGGTGCTATGTATGATGATACAGTTGCAGATTATGCAAGAATCACAGTAATCGCAACAGGTATTACAGATAACACACAGAACAATCCATTTAATGGCAGCCGTGTTTCCGGATATACAGCAAAGAGAACTGCAGCAGCAACACAGCAGGCTTCAGCTCCGGCTCCGAATCCGGTATCTTCATTCAATATGCCAAGTTTTTCAATGCCGACAATGAACGCAACACCATTCGGCACAAAAAGACCGGCAAGCACCGTTCAGAAAAAAGATATCCAGATCCCGGATTTTCTGAAAAACAGATAAAAAGTAAAGATTGATTTTGAGGCTCCGGCATTATGTATGGAGCCTCAAAATTTGAAAAGAGAAAACAAAACAGAAATGAAGTTTTTATTTAACAAAAAATAAATTCATTGTTTTGTGAAAAAAAGCTTGACTTGTCAGGATAATCATGATAGATTATCTAAGGTACAAAAAAGAAAGTAGGGTTTCACCTCACCTTAGCGCATCAGAATCGGCGACTTGGGTTTATATTGCAGAATATATAGCTTTGGTAGAAGTATGTATATTTGGGCGATGAGTGTGGAATTCTTTCTGCACTTTTTTTTATGCATTGGAAAACATGGTTTTCTAAAATATCAATTATTTATGTTTTATATATGGAGGTGTAAGACAATTAGTAATTTAATGATTAATGAACAGATCAGAGACAAAGAAGTACGTGTAATCGGACCGGATGGAGCACAGCTTGGTATCATGTCATCCAGAGAGGCTCAGGCAAAAGCAGTTGAAGCCGGACTTGATCTTGTAAAGATTGCGCCTCAGGCAAAGCCACCGGTATGTAAAATCATTGATTATGGAAAATACCGTTATGAGCTTGCTCGTAAAGAAAAAGAAGCAAAAAAGAAACAGAAAACGATCGAGATCAAAGAGGTACGTCTTTCACCAAATATTGATACAAATGACTTGAATACAAAAGTCAACGCAGCCAGAAAATTCCTTTCAAAAGGAGACCGTGTAAAAGTTACACTTCGTTTCCGTGGACGTGAGATGGCGCATATGGCCAGCAGCAAACATGTACTTGATGACTTTGCAAAAATGCTTGCCGATGTTGCAACAGTAGAAAAAGCACCGAAGGTTGAAGGAAGAAGTATGACGATGTTTTTAACTGAAAAACGTTAAAATAGATTACGAATTTCAAGGAGGATATTACAATGCCAAAGATTAAAACTTGTAGAGCAGCAGCAAAACGTTTCAAAAAAACAGGTACAGGAAAATTAGTTAGAAATAAAGCTTACAAAAGCCATATCTTAACAAAAAAATCTCAGAAGAGAAAAAGAAATCTGAGAAAATCTACTGTTGTTGATTCTACAAATGTTAAGAACATGAAGAAAGCATTACCATATTTATAAGATAGAAAAGACATACAGGAGGAGAATGAGAAATGGCAAGAATTAAAGGCGGATTAAACGCAAAGAAAAAACATAATCGTACATTAAAACTGGCTAAAGGTTATAGAGGCGCTCGTTCAAAACAGTACAGAATTGCAAAACAGTCTGTAATGAGAGCACTTACAAGTGCTTATGCTGGACGTAAACAGAAAAAACGTCAGTTCAGACAGCTTTGGATCGCTCGTATCAACGCAGCTGCAAGAATGAACGGTCTTTCATACAGCAAAATGATGCATGGCCTTAAAGTTGCTAACATCGATATCAACAGAAAAATGCTTGCTGAAATGGCAGTTAATGATGCTGCTGGATTTGCAGCACTTGCTGAAATCGCTAAAAAAGCAATCGCTTAATTATATAAAGTAAGAAAATAAGTCCGGAATTACATAAGGTAATTCCGGATTTTTTTAATAATAGGAAATCTCAAATCGATAACATCTGATTTTCGAAAATGACACTATTGGTTGCTAAAACTTTAACGTGATAAAATTTTTTTGCAATGAAACACTTGAAATGAGAAACTTGTGATGATATAATCTCTGTAAAATTCATTATCAGGTGCCGAATAGGGAAGACAAGGCTGTCTGGATATCCAGCAGGCTTTTTTTCGATACATCGGTCAATGAGAGATTAATAGGAGGATATTATTATGAATTTGAAAAAAGTACTTAGTATTACAGCAGTAGCAGCTATGGCAGCAGCAATGGTTCCTTCCGCAGTATTTGCAGAAGATGCTGAAACATTCAAAGTTGGTGTAATCGGACCTATGACAGGTGACTATGCACAGTATGGTACAAACGTATACAATGCAGCAGTGATTGCAGCAGAAGAAGTTAATGCAAATGGTGGTTTTAACGGATATAACGTTGAAATTCTTCCTGCAGGTGATGACCAGGGTGACCCGGAAAAAGCAGTAAATGCTTTCAATGACCTTCTTGACAATGGCATGCAGATGCTTTGTGGTACAGTAACATCCGGATCTTGTATCGCTGTTGGCGCAGAAGCTGCAGAGAGCACATTCCTTTTCACACCTTCAGCAACAGCTGTAGATTCTATTTCTGCAGGTTCTAACGAATTCCGTATGTGCTTTACAGACCCAATGCAGGGAACAAAATCTGCTCAGTACATTTCTGAAAACAAACTTGCTACAAAAGTAGCTGTTCTTTATGATTCAATGGCCGACTACAACTCAGGTGTTCATGATGCATTCGTAGAAGCTTGTGGTGAATATGGTCTTGAAGTTGTAGCAGATGAAGCTTATACAACAGACAACAACACAGACTATTCTGTACAGCTTAACAAAATCGCAGAAAGCGGCGCAGAATTACTCTTCCTTCCAAACTACTATTCAGACAACGCACTGATTCTTCAGCAGGCAGCTGACATCAAACTCGATATTACAATTTTCGGTGTAGATGGTATGGATGGTATCCTTGATGTTGAAAACTTTGATAAATCTCTTGCAGAAGGCGTTATGCTTCTGACACCATTCTCAGCAACAAGTGAAGATGAAGGTACAGTTAAATTCGTTACAGCTTACAATGAAGCACACAATGGTGAAACACCTAACCAGTTTGCAGCAGATGCTTATGATGTAATCTTTGCAATGCAGGCAGCAGCTGAAATCGCAGGTATCACACCGGATATGTCTAACGAAGACATCAGTGCAGCTATGTCAGAAGCACTTGTTCAGGTTGAACTCAAAGGTATCACAGGTGATTCTACATGGACAGAAGACGGAGAATGTGACAAAGCTCCGAAAGCATTTGTAATCAAAGACGGCGTATACGTAGACGCAAACTAATTCTTTGATCTTATAATTATTAACTTATAGAAATTACAGAACGGAGAACGGTCTCCCGGAAAGAGGAATCGTTTTCCGTTCTCTTTTGATTAGTATCATATTATAATGAATTAAAAAACAAATTAAAATTTATCTATTTGATGAGGTGCACTATGAGTTTTATATCTTATTTAAAAGATGGTATAAGCTTGGGCAGTATTTATGCAATTATCGCATTGGGCTACACAATGGTATACGGTATCGCAAAGATGCTGAACTTCGCTCACGGCGATGTCATTATGGTTGGAGCGTTCGTCATTTTGACTGCAATTACGAAAGCAGGGTTATCGCCTCTGCTGTCTGTGCTGATTGCCATAATTTTTTGTACGCTTCTTGGTATTACAATTGAATCAGTCGCATATCGCCCACTTAGAAAAGCGTCCTCAAATCTTGCTGTTTTGATTACGGCAATTGGTGTCAGCTATCTTCTTCAGAATCTGGCATTATTGATTTTTGGCGCGGATGCCAAGAGCTTCGTAACTGTAATTGATGTTCCTGCAGTTACACTTTTTGATGGAAAATTAGTGATTAAAGGTATTACAATCGTTACAATTGTGGCATGTATCGTAATCATGACATGTCTTACATTGTTTGTTAAGAAAACAAAACCCGGACGTGCGATGCAGGCAGTTTCTGCGGACAGAGATGCTGCACAGCTGATGGGTGTTAATGTAAATGCTACGATTTCTCTGACATTTGCAATTGGTTCAGGACTTGCGGCAATCGCCGGATTACTTCTGTGTTCTGCATATCCTTCCCTGACTGCTTATACCGGAGCAATGCCTGGTATTAAGGCATTCGTTGCAGCCGTATTTGGCGGTATCGGATCTATTCCGGGAGCTATGATCGGCGGTATCCTTCTGGGTGTCATTGAAATCATGGGAAAAGCATATATTTCATCTCAGGTTGCAGATGCGATCGTATTTGCAGTTCTGATTATCGTGCTCCTTGTAAAACCAACCGGTCTGTTCGGAAAGAACATTCAAGAGAAAGTGTAAGGTGGCAGATATGAAAAAGATGAACAAAACTACAAAAAATAATGCAATTACATATTTAATGGTTATTGTGATTTTTGCTGTTGTACAGACATTATCTGCAACAGGAAATCTGTCCAGATTGCTTACCGGACTTCTTGTCCCTCTTTGCGTATATATCATTGCAGCAGTTTCTTTGAATCTGGTTGTTGGATTTTCGGGAGAGCTGAGTCTTGGCCATGCAGGATTTATGTGTCTTGGTGCTTATTCAAGCGCTTTGTTTTCGCATATTGCCGCAGATAGTATTCCTTCCGTGCCGAGATTTATCCTGGCAATTTTGATTGGTGCTGCGGTAGCAGGAGTGTTTGGTATTCTGATTGGAATTCCGGTACTTCGACTTCGTGGTGACTACCTTGCGATCGTTACACTGGCTTTTGGTGAAATCATCAAAAACCTGATCAATATCCTCTATGTTGGTGTGGATTCCAATGGAATTCATGTTGCAACAGATTCTACAGGATATAAACTGGCTGCAGGTGGAAAACAGATTATGAAAGGTGCTTTGGGTATTTCCGGTACAGCTACTTTGTACAAAGATATCAAAGACTATTTCTTTATTATTGGTACAGTACTGATTTTTGTCACTTTATTTATTGTGCAAAATCTGGTGAATTCAAAGAGCGGACGTGCAATCATGGCGTCACGTGATAACCGTATTGCCGCAGAATCTGTCGGTATTAATGTAACAAAATTTAAATTAATGGCATTTGCTGTTTCAGCAGCTCTTGCAGGTGTTGCAGGTGTATTGTATTCACACAATCTTGCAATGCTGAAAGTATCCGTATTTGATTATAACCTGTCAATTCTTGTTCTTGTATATGTCGTACTTGGCGGTATCGGAAATATTCGCGGATCAATTATTGCAACGATTATTCTGTATGCACTTCCGGAATTGCTTCGTGGATTTGCAACCTATCGTATGCTGATCTATGCAATTGTACTGATTCTCATGATGCTCTTTAACTGGGCACCGGCGGCAAGAGACTGGAGAAGTCGTGTGGTTGAGAAGATCAAAGGCGGAAATAAAAACAAGGAGGCGGCTTAATTATGGCAATGTTAGAAGTAAATGGATTGTCGATTCAGTTTGGTGGCCTTCGCGCGGTTGATGATTTCAATATGAAAATTGAAAAAGGCCAGCTTTATGGTCTGATTGGTCCGAACGGTGCAGGAAAAACAACTATTTTCAATCTTTTGACAGGTGTATATAAACCTACAGAAGGAATTATCAAACTTGACGGAGAAGATATTACAGGCAAAAGTATTATCGAAATCAATAAAATCGGTATTGCCAGAACGTTTCAGAATATCCGTTTGTTTAAAGATATGCCGGTTATTGACAATGTAAAAGTAGCATTGCATAATGATAGTAAATACAAGTATTCTACTGTCACGGGAATTTTGAAACTTCCAAAATATTTCAAAATGGAAAAAGCAATGAATGAACGAGCTTTGGAAATTTTGAAGGTATTTGATTTGGATAAAGAGGCATATATCAATGCGGGAAATCTTCCATATGGTAAACAGCGTAAGCTGGAGATCGCCCGTGCACTTGCTACAAACCCGAAACTTCTGCTGCTGGATGAACCTGCAGCCGGAATGAATCCAAATGAAACATTGGAACTGATGGAAACGATCCGATTTGTCAGAGATCATTTTGGAGTGACGATTCTTCTGATCGAGCATGATATGAAACTCGTTGGTGGAATTTGTGAGGAACTGACGGTTCTGAACTTTGGCCATATGCTGGTTCAGGGCGAAACATCAAAAGTTCTGAGCGATCCGGTAGTTATTACCGCATATCTGGGCGAATAGGAGGACGTAGATCATGGCAATGTTAGAAGTAAAGGATCTGCAGGTTTATTATGGCGTGATTCAGGCGTTAAAAGGCATCTCTTTTGAGGTTAACAAAGGAGAAGTAATCGCACTGATCGGTGCAAACGGCGCCGGAAAAACAACAACACTGCAGACTTTAACGGGGATTTTACCTGCAAAAGCAGGAAAAATCATGTTTGAAGGAAAAGATATTACAAAAATCCCGGCACACAAAATCGTTGAAATGGGAATGGCACACGTTCCGGAAGGACGACGTGTATTTCCTGATATGTCCGTATATGAAAACCTGTTAATGGGCGCTTATACGAGAAAAGACAAAAACGAGATTCAAAGTAGCTTGGAAATGGTTTACAAACGTTTCCCACGTTTGGAAGAGCGTAAAACACAGCGTGCAGGTACACTCTCAGGTGGTGAACAGCAGATGCTTGCTATGGGACGTGCTCTGATGAGCAAACCAAACATCATTCTTATGGATGAGCCTTCTATGGGATTGTCGCCGATTTTCGTAAATGAAATCTTTGACATTATCAAAAGCGTCAGTGAAAGCGGAACAACGGTACTTCTGGTAGAACAGAATGCAAAAAAAGCACTTTCTATCGCAGATCGTGCATACGTTCTTGAAACAGGAAGTATTACCTTAGATGGTAAAGCGAGTGACCTTTTGAATGACGAATCCGTACAAAAAGCTTATCTTGGAGAATAATCTACTTTATTTTGGAGGGATTCATTATGAGTAATTATGTGATTACAATTGCAAGACAGTATGGAAGCGGAGGCCGTACGATCGGCGAAATGCTTTCTAAACAACTAGGAATTTCATACTATGACAAACAGATCATTCAGATGGCTTCTGATGAGAGCGGAATTGATCTGAGTCTTTTCGGAAAAGTGGAATCCGGTATCAGTGTGAAAAGTTCACTGTTCGGTAAAACCGCAAAATATACCGGAGAGGTTCATTCACCGGATAGCAAAAAATTTATTTCAGATGAAAATATTTTTAATTATCAGGCGAAAGTTGTGAAAGACCTTCTGGAAAAAGAATCGTTTGTTATTGTAGGACGTTGTGTGAATCATATTTTTAAAGATGATCCAAGAGCACTTCGCGTATTTGTACATGCTCCGTGGGAATATCGAATTGAAAAATCCAGAGAAAAAGTCAGTGGAACAACGGAAGATATCGAGAAATTCCTTTTAAAAGACGATAAGAGAAAGGAAGAGTATTACAATCGATTTGTTGGAGGCCGTTGGGCGGATGCAAGAAATTATGACCTTTGCATCAATAGTGCGAAACTTGGATTTGATAAAAGCGTAGAGCTCATTCTTCGTGAAATGGAGCTTATGGGATTAAAGTAAATAATAGGATTATGAGAAAAAGCCTGTCGGAATTTCGATTCTGGCAGGTTTTTCGCAATGAAGAAAACATAAGTATTGGAGTCGGTTTATGGATTTATTTGAATATGCAAAATCTAAAACATTAGAAAATGAGTCACCGCTTGCTTCACGTCTACGTCCGACAACACTGGGTGAAGTGGTGGGACAGAAGCATATTGTCGGAAAAGACAAGCTGCTTTATCGCGCAATCAAAGCAGATAAATTAACATCGGTTATTTTTTATGGCCCTCCGGGAACAGGAAAGACTACCCTGGCAAAGGTTATTGCCAATACGACCAGCGCTGATTTTAAGCAGATCAATGCTACGATTGCCGGAAAAAAAGATATGGAAGAGGTAGTGAAGCAGGCACAGGACAATCTTGGAATGTATGGAAAGAAGACTATTTTGTTTATTGATGAGATTCATCGTTTCAATAAAGGACAGCAGGATTATTTGCTGCCTTTTGTTGAGGATGGCACAATTATTCTGATTGGTGCAACAACGGAAAATCCATATTTTGAAGTGAATGGTGCGCTGCTGTCAAGATCTATTATTTTTGAACTGAAATCGTTGGAAAAAGAAGATATCAAAGCATTGATTCATAGAGCCGTATATGACCGGGAAAAAGGCATGGGAAGCTATCGGGCGGTAATGGATGAGGATGCATTGGAATTTCTGGCAGATATGGCGGGCGGCGATGCGAGACGTGCATTGAATGCCGTAGAACTTGGAATTCTTACAACGCCCAGGGGAGAGGATGATCTGATACATTTTACGCTAGAAGTGGCATCGGAGTGTATCCAGAAAAGAGTCGTAAATTATGATAAAAAAGGAGATAACCATTATGATATCATCTCCGCATTTATCAAAAGCATGAGAGGATCTGATCCTGACGCTGCAGTGTATTATCTGGCAAAAATGTTATACGCGGGCGAAGATGTTAAATTTATTGCGAGACGTATCATGATATTGGCATCGGAAGATATCGGGAATGCGGATCCACAGGCCCTGTGTGTGGCAGCCGCGGCTGCACAGGCAGTAGAACGTGTTGGAATGCCTGAAGCACAGATTATTTTGGCGCAGGCGGTTACCTACATGGCATGCGCTCCAAAAAGCAATGCATCGGTAAATGCAATCTTTGCAGCCATGCAGAGTGTAAAAAATGTAAAAACAACCGTTCCGGTACACCTTCAGGATGCGCATTATGGAGCACATGAGAAATTAGGACATGGAATCGGATACAAGTATGCACATAATTATCCGAATCATTATGTAGAGCAGCAATATCTGCCTACAGAAATTACAGGCGAAATATTTTATGAACTGACAGATATGGGATATGAGAAGCAGTTGAAAGAATATATGAAAAAAATAAAAAACGAAAATCCGGATCGCGTTCAATAAAATCATGAGTTTCATAAGAGAATGAAAACATACCGGATTATTCGTTTTTAGAATTTACATTATAATAATTTTTCTATGATGGACTCATAGATTTCCTGGCTTTTATCCGGCCAGTTTAAGCAGATCGCTTTGGCCGCGTCGATGCCGGGTACATTGAAACTGATATCAAAAAGAGTAATGTTTTTTTGTACGATCTGGCAGCGAACCGTATAGGTATCCTGCTGTGTGGTAGCCGGATAATAATTTGCCGGTGTAAGTAACGGCTCTGCTTTTTTGATTCCGATGGATTTCAAATATTCGATCACTTCATCGCGAATCTGAGCGGAGAGTTCATTTTCAAAAAATGAAAGCGTATTTTGACCATCTTCCGTCAACTGATAGTAGGATGTATTGATAATGGTTTGTTTTTTGATTAACGAAACTTCGACCAGTTCAGAGATGGCCTGCTGTAGATTGAAATAATTGGTATATTCGTGGTCGAGTATAAATTCTGAAATCTGAGAATTCGTTAAAGGATTCTCAGTATTTTTTAACATGTATAATACAATTAATTTGTAAGTGGTAAATGGAGATTCCATAGCTTACCTCCTGAATAATTTTCCTTGGAAACTCTGCTGTTCTTTCATCGTATGATGAAGAAGGTTCAGTACTTCCCGCTTTCGGCTGGCCCATAAAGGAGCAATCAGCAGATTTTTCGGTCCATCACCGGTAACACGATGAATGACAATATCCGGATCCAGATGTTCAAGACATTGGATCACTAATTGAATGTATTCATCTCGTTCATAAGTTCGAAAACAGCCTTTTTCATAATCATCAGCCAGATCGGTATCTCGAAGTACGTGCAGAAGCTGCAGCTTGATACCATCTATCTGCATTTGATTCAGATAATGAATCGTATCGAGAATGTCTTCGGTTGATTCACCGGGAAGTCCTAAAATCGTATGTACAATGACTTCTATGTGATGACTTTTCAATTGTTCCACAGCGATAGCAAAACGAGATAAAGGATATCCACGCCGGATATAAGCGGCGGTTTTTTCATGAATGGTCTGAAGACCGAGTTCTATCCATACCGGCTTGATCTGATTTAATTCTGATAATAAACCGACAATTTCTTCAGAGATACAATCCGGTCGAGTACCGATCGACAGGGCAACGATTCCCGGATGGGAAATCGCCTCGGTAAATATTTTGCGAAGATAATCGACCGGTGCATAGGTGTTTGTATATGCCTGAAAATAGGCAATGTATTTATGAATTGGCCGTTTGGCAGATAGTATTGCAATTTGACTGTCAATTTGCTCCGTGATCGTGAGCCGGGAATCGGCGGCGAAATCACCGCTTCCGCCGGCACTGCAGAAAATACAGCCTCGATGTCCGATTTTTCCATCGCGATTCGGGCACGACATACCGCCGTTTAATGTGACCTTATATACTTTTTCGCCAAATCGTTCTTTTAACATGTAGTCAAAAGAGTGATAAGGCTTTTCATTCCATTGTGTTATTGGCTGATTCATTTTTATCATCCGTTTCCGTATATTGATCGAATATTTTTACAAAAGATTTTGAATTGATTGCAGCAATGCCTGCCAGTCCGAAGAAAAGCAGAAGCGGAATCATGAATGCCTGAACTTGTGCAACCGGGATAAACAGAAGTCCAATCGGAAGGATACTTGTCAGAGCAATCAATAATGTCCGCGGTAAATGACGAATGGACATATAGAAAGCATTGCGCATGGTCATAGACACAGAATTATAGAATCTGGACAACAGCGGGTAGATATATAAGTAAGTAAAAAACAGAAACAGAACAGTTACCAGGAAAATAATCATAATAATTTTCTGCAGAACAGAGGCAGTTCCATTACTGTTGAGACTCAAAAAGAAGATATAATCAATATATACAACCACACCGATAAGCACCGAAATCAGATGAAGGATGGTTGCCTGTCTGAAATTCTCTTTGAAAGATTTAAAAAAGCTTTTCACAACATAAGATTCTTCATTACGTGCCATTTTTAAAGTAACATAATACATTGCCGTGACAGATGCGCCAATCGTGATGATTGGAATGCAGCAGATCAGACAAAGCAGGTTCAAAATAAACAGGTCGGCAACCTTGCTCATAAAAATGAAAAAAGGACTGTCCATGTTAAAAAAACGATTCATAAAAATACCTCAGAAACATGAAAAAATTGTTTGCTTTGTAATAAAGATTCTCTTAAGTATATCGAAAATATATCGAAAAATCAAATCAAAAATATACTTGATAGTCACACGTTAAAGTGTTAATATGTTAGTATTGTAGTGAGTAGACTATAAAAGGAGCAGAATGATGGGGAAAAATATTAAAACAGAAGCAGTGGATCATTTGTTTGAGGCAATCCTATGCTTGGAAAATAAAGAAGAATGTTATACATTCTTTGAGGATGTCTGCACGATCAATGAATTGCTTTCTATTTCTCAGCGATTTGAGGTTGCCAAAATGCTGAAAGAAAAATGCACGTATCTGGATATTTCTGAAAGAACAGGTGCTTCTACAGCAACGATCAGCAGAGTAAATCGCTCTTTAAATTATGGAAATGACGGATATGAACTTGTATTTTCCAGAATTGCGGAAAAAAAGAACAATGAGTAAAAAACAGGGCGTCGTACAGATTGTAAAATCAGTGAATTTACAGTCTGTACGATGCCCTGATATGTTTTCTTATTTTTTTTCCTTTTTGCTTTTTTTGTCATCTTCGGATGGCGCGATTTGATCAATTAACTGCTCGATCATCATTTTTTTGATATAGACATCGAAACTGAGGCGAGCTATAAAGGCAAAGGTGTCGAGAAATTCCTGATCCTTTTCATTTTCCTGTTCATCGGTAAATACCTTGGATGAAGTAGTATAACTCTTAACCAGATCCTTCTGAAGAGAAGGGATGCTGTCATATTCCATCTGAAAAATCTTTTCATATATATAAGTCATATCTTTGTCGGTTTCCGAATTGAAGTACTTTTCGGTAATCGGACCAAGCAGTTTTTGAATATCATTGATCGATAAAATATTCTTTAGATAATAGATCAATAAAAGCATGAGCAGATGTTCTTTGCTGTAACGCTTCTTTTCCGGCGGAGGAAGAAGCTTGTTTTTTGCATAATTATTAATCATGGTTTTTGTCAGAATTTTATCTTCCGGATAGCGTTTGGTGGAAGCCAGCTGCTTTTCCATAAAAGTGGTAACCTGATCCATATATAAATCAATATTCGGCAAATCTTCAGTTCGAATATAATCGATATCGGCAATTCTGTTTAACATTTCTCGTATATTAGCGTTCTTATCCATATCAAAACACCTCCATGCTTTATTATATAGTTTTAGATACTACTTGTAAATCGTTTTTTTTAGAATCTGAGATATCCGGAATATTATGCAAACTTGGAAAGGGTGCTTGTGCGAATGTATGTTCTTGTGTTACACTAAAGCGCATAAACGCGATAGATACAGAAAGGATAGTATTGTAAATGAGTATATATGATACTTTAAATACACAGCAAAAAGAGGCCGTTTTGCATACAGATGGACCGCTTCTGATACTTGCGGGAGCCGGTTCCGGAAAAACTCGTGTTTTGACACATCGAATAGCATATTTAATAGAAGAAAAAAGTGTAAATCCATGGAATATACTGGCCATTACATTTACAAATAAAGCCGCGCAGGAGATGCGGGAACGTGTGGATAACATAGTTGGTTTTGGCTCTGAGAGTATCTGGGTTTCGACATTCCATTCAACATGTGTAAGAATTCTTCGCAGGCATTGTGATCGACTTGGATATGAGAAAAATTTTGTTATTTATGATGCTGACGATCAGAAAACGCTGATGAAGGATATCTGCCGCAGATTAAATATAGATACCAAGGTATACAAGGAAAAAAATCTGCTGGGGCAGATCTCACATGCAAAGGATTCATTGATTACGCCGGATGAAATGGAACTGAATGCCGCCGGTGACTTCCATAAGAAAAAAATAGCTGCGGTATATCGTGAATATCAAAGTTCGCTTCGAAAAAACAATGCGTTTGATTTTGATGATCTGATTGTAAAAACAGTGGAATTATTTGAGCACTGTGATGACGTACTCGGATATTATCAGGAACGTTTTCGCTATATCATGGTTGATGAATACCAGGATACGAATACGGCGCAGTTTAAATTAATCAGTTTGCTTGCGGATCGTTACCGAAATCTATGCGTGGTAGGTGATGATGACCAGTCGATCTATAAATTCAGAGGTGCCAATATTGGAAATATTCTGGGCTTTGAAAGAGTGTTTCCGGATGCGAAAGTGATTCGCCTCGAACAGAATTATCGATCCACAGAGAATATATTGAATGCAGCCAATAAGGTGATTGCACACAACCTGGAACGAAAATCCAAAACACTCTGGACACAGAACGAAACAGGGGAGAAAGTCCATTTTCGTCAGTTCCTGAATGCATACGAAGAAGCGGAATTTATCGCCGGTGAGATTCAAAAAGCACATAACGAAGGCAGATGTGAATACCGTGACTGTGCAATATTATATCGTACCAATGCACAGTCCCGTATGTTTGAAGAAAAATTCCTGATGGCAAATGTGCCGTACAAAATTATCGGTGGCGTGAACTTTTATGCAAGAAGAGAAATTAAGGATCTGTTAAGTTATCTGAAGACGATCGACAATGCAAAAGATGATTTATCTGTTCGCCGAATTATCAATGTACCGAAGAGAGGAATCGGAGCAACGACGATCGGGCGTGTTCAGGATTATGCAGAAGCTATGGACATCAGTTTTTATGATGCGCTTCGTGTTGCGGAAGAAGTTCCGTCTATTGGGCGGGGATTAAATAAAATTGATGGATTTGTGACCTTTATTCAGACACTGAAAAGTAAGGCAGAGGTGCTTTCCGTACGAGAATTGCTGGAAGAAATCATAGAAATGACGAACTATGTAAGTGATCTGCAGGCGGAAGATACGGAAGAGGCAAAAGCGCGTATCGAAAATATTGATGAATTGATTTCCAAAACAGTTTCCTATCAGGAAGCGATGGAAGAAATTGACCAGCCGGCAACACTTTCAGGATTTCTGGAGGAAATCGCACTGGTTGCGGATATCGATACGGTCGATCCAAATCAGGATTATGTGCTTCTGATGACATTGCATAGTGCAAAAGGTCTGGAATTTCCGCATGTTTATATCGCCGGAATGGAAGATGGAATATTTCCGAGTTATATGACTGTGACTGCAGATGACCCATCTGAAATGGAAGAAGAACGCCGTCTTTGCTACGTCGGAATCACAAGAGCGATGAAAACGCTGACATTGACTGCGGCTCAGCAGCGAATGATAAGGGGAGAAACGCAGTTCAATAAAGTTTCACGCTTTATTCGGGAAATACCACGTGAGCTTGTAGATCTGGGACAGCGTGTGCAGGAGAAAAAAGCATCACCAATCTCCGGAATTTCGCCAAACAGTGTTTTGGGACAGATGAAAATGAATTTTCAGAACAGCTATCAAAATAGTTATCATAATAATTCGAGCAAAAAGCCTGCAGCATCATTGTCTGCATTTAAAGTGACAAAAGCCGATTCGCTGGATTACGAAGTGGGGGATACTGTACGTCATGTGAAGTTCGGTGTGGGAATTGTGCAGAAAATTGTGGAAGGCGGAAGAGACTATGAAGTTACCGTCGAATTTGATCGCTTTGGAGTGAAAAAAATGTTTGCGGGATTTGCCAAACTGAAAAAGATCTAGTGCAATTTGATGTGGAAAAACAGCCGGAAAGATGATATAATATTTTCTAGTTAAAAGTCAGTACAAATGAAATATGTATCTGGCAATAAATGAGAGGATGGTACAGAACATGAATGTAAAAATTGAAGAATTAATTGCCGCTTTGACCAAAAAAGAAGAAGACAAACAGAAAAATACAGTCCTCTGGGTACTGGCTATTATCGGTGCGGTAGCAGCGGTTGCAGGTATTGCTTTTGCGGTATATCGTATCTTTACTCCTGATTATCTCGAAGATTTC
>JAUNCI010000007.1:0-37098 GCA_030526665.1 Eubacteriales bacterium | reverse complement strand
GCAGAAGAAGCCGAAGACGCAGAAGACGCAGAGAAAACTGAAGAATAATCAGTGGAAAAAGAATTATTATCGGTTTCACATTGTGTGAATGAATGCAATTCAAATGGCTCCGGCATAGTACCGGAGTCATTTTTCGATTTATGGTAGGAAACTTTGTGAGAAAATAACGCAATTAGAAATAATGATTAATTATATTTAAATGGAGGACATATGAAAAAAGGTGAGATTTATGAAGGTATCATCGAAAAAGTAGAATATCCGAATAAAGGAATTATTAGAATCGATGAGCATAAAGTGATTGTGAAAAATGGAATTCCGGGTCAGAAGGTTCGGTTCATGATCAATAAGAAAAGGTCAAATAAACTGGAAGGACGTTTGCTGGAAGTACTTGAAAAGTCCCCGCTGGAGCGCAGAGAACCTTTGTGCAGCCTTTTCCCTGCCTGTGGCGGGTGTATGTATCAGACCATGCCATATGAGGAACAGCTGAAAATGAAGGAAGCACAGGTAAAAGAAATTCTCACAGAGGCACTTCATGAAAATGGAGTTACTTCAGAAAACTGGTGGGAAGGAATTCATAAAAGTCCGATAGAATTACGCTATCGAAATAAAATGGAGTTTTCATTTGGCGATGAGTACAAAGACGGACCATTATCCTTGGGGCTTCACAAAAAGGGCAGTACATATGATGTACTGACAGCATCGGATTGTGTTCTGGTTCATGAGGATATGACCAAAATCCTTAATTGTGTGCTGGAATATTTTAGAGAACGCGGCGTATCTTATTACAAAAAAATGCAGCATGTCGGATATCTTCGCCATTTGCTGCTGCGAAGAAGTGTAACAACGGGAGAACTTTTAATTCATCTGGTAACAACCAGCCAGGAAGAGCATGATTTGACGGAATTAACCGGACAGATTCAGGCGCTGCCTCTGGAAGGCGAAATTGCCGGAATTATGCATCTGATCAATGACTCCTTGTCGGATGTAGTCAGAAGTGATGAAACCAGAATTCTGTATGGAAGAGATTATTTTTATGAAACGCTGCTGGGACTTCGCTTCAAGGTCAGTACATTTTCCTTCTTTCAGCCGAACTCACTGGCAGCGGAAGTTCTGTATTCCGTAGTCAGAGATTATATTGGTGATACAAAGAATCTGGAAGTGTTTGACTTATATAGCGGAACGGGAACCATTGCACAGCTGGCAGCTTCTGTTGCAAAAGAGGTAATCGGAGTCGAGATCGTAGAAGAAGCGGTTGAGGCAGCTGCGGAAAATGCTAAATTAAATCATTTAAATAACTGCAGATTTATCGCGGGAGATGTTTTGAAGGTAATCGATGAGGTGACAGAAAAACCGGATGTCATCATTTTGGATCCTCCGCGAGATGGTGTGCATCCGAAAGCATTGCCGAAAATTCTGAAATATGGAGTGGACAAGATCGTCTATATCTCATGTAAGGCAACCAGTCTGGCAAGGGATCTGCAGATGCTGCAGGAAGCCGGATATCAGGTGGAACGTGCTAGCTGTATTGACCAATTTTGCGAGACAGTTCACATAGAAACTGTGGCACTTTTGACAAAGCGTGAGTGATGATTCTTGGCTGTTTTGCATGATTAATGTTTACAGCTATCGGAAATAATTATATAATTATCATAAAAAACGGGAGGAAATAATGGATGAGCAAGAAAAAAATCATTGCTGCAGGGCATATTTGTCTGGATATTACTCCGGCTTTTAACGGAACACAGGAGCGCTCAGTACAGGATCTGTTTATCCCCGGGGCTTTGGTGGAGATGAAAGAGGCAAGTGTCAGCCTGGGCGGTGCCGTTTCCAATACCGGTATCGGATTA
Organism: Eubacteriales bacterium; assembly: GCA_030526665.1. Classification (GTDB taxonomy): domain Bacteria; phylum Bacillota; class Clostridia; order Lachnospirales; family Lachnospiraceae; genus Blautia_A. The sequence continues at coordinate 35,251 of JAUNCI010000007.1, read as the reverse complement.
AAATTATTAGGCGCTGACGTGGATCTCATGGGGATGATCGGAGATGATCCGTTCAGCAGAATGATATTGAGCGAAATGGAACGATATGGTATATCAGGAGATACGATGATCGTTCGATCTGATATTGCAACTTCCTATACGGTAATACTTGCACCTCCAGGAATCGATCGCATTGCATTGCATTATCGAGGTGCAAACGATAAATATACATTGGATGATATTGATCTTGAAAAAGTGAAACAGGCGAATCTGTTCCACTTTGGATATCCGCCGCTTATGAGAAGCCTATATATCAATCAGGGAGCTGAATTGATTCGTTTAATCAAAACGATTCATGAAACAGGTGTAGCGGTATCCCTTGATATGGCAATGTTTGAGGAGGCTACGGAGGCCGGACAGCAGGATTGGAACGCAATACTCAAAGAGTTGCTTCCGTATGTGGATTTCTTTGTGCCGAGTGTGGAAGAACTTTGCCTTATGCTGGATCGCGACCGCTATCATGAATGGAGAGAACGCGCTGCCGGAAAAGACATCACCAGTATTCTCGATATAGAAAAGGACGTAAAACCTCTCGCGGATCGATTGCTGGAATATGGGGCAAAAGTGGTTCTGATAAAATGCGGAACTCCGGGACTTTATTTTAGAACGGCAGATCAGGCAACGCTTTCAAAAATCGGCGGCGGAATCGGCGGAGAAATCGCAGAAGCCTGGGCAGATCAGGAAGCGTTTGAGAAAAGTTATCTTGTGAAAAACGTAGCATCCGGAATCGGTGCGGGAGATACAACGATTGCGGCCTTCCTTGCGTCAACCATAGAAGGAAAATCATGGGAAGAGGCCCTTCATCTGGCGACCGCAACAGGTGCATTATGTGTTCAGACATACGATTCACTGAGTGGAATTAAGCCGCTCAAAGAGGTTGAAAAACTGGTTGCTGCCGGATGGGAAAAACGAAAATAAACATTGTGATGTAACAATGGAATATGATAAAATAGTAATGATGTTTAGTGGTTCGTGCTAAGCTAAGTTTACTATTTTCGGAGGTTAATTATGTTAGTCAATTTAAATGATGTATTACTCCCGGCAAAGAAAGGAAAATACGCAGTAGGTTTATTCAATGCAGTGAACCTTGAATTGGCAAGAGGAATTATTGCTGCGGCGGAAAGTACGCAATCGCCTGTGATTATGGGAACTGCAGAAATATTATTTCCATATGGTCCATTGGAAGAAGTATCATATTATTTGCTGCCAATGGCAAAAAAAGCAAATGTTCCGGTTGTTATTCACCTGGATCACGGATTGAATAAAGAAACATGTCTGAAGGCTCTGGAACTTGGTTTTTCTTCTATCATGTATGACTGTTCTACAGATCCTTATGATGTGAATGTTGCAAAAGTAAAAGAAATGGCAGATATCGCGCATTCCTATGGAGCAACGATCGAAGGTGAACTTGGTCATGTCGGAGATAATCCGGATTCGGCAGAAGGAGATTCCCAGCTGATAGATCCAAGTAAATATTTTACAGATCCTAAGATGGCAAAAGACTATGTTGATAAAACCGGTGTGGATGCTCTGGCTATCGCAGTCGGAAATGCACATGGCGCATATAAACTGCCGCCGAAACTTGATTTTGAGAGAATTCGCACAATTGCGAATACCATTGATGTACCGCTTGTACTTCACGGAGGTTCCGGTCTGACAGACAATGATTTCAGACAGGCAATTCATGAAGGAATCAGCAAGGTAAATATTTTTACGGATATTAATGTTGCTGCCGTTGAGGCACAGTTTAGACATTTCCAGGGTATGGGGAAAGGCATTATTGACTTAATTCCAGCAGCGGTAGAAGCCGTTAAACAGGAGACAATGAAGAAAATGCAGTTGTTCTCCAGCACAGGAAAAAATGCCAATACGATCAAATCTACTTTTGGTACGCCAATCGTTCCTGCAAGCCAAAGAAATACCGGCTCTTCTGATGCCGATGTTCAGAAAATTGTTGAAATGGTTGTCGCTGAAATTATGAAAAAAAGTAAATAAATCATAATGGGGATACTAATAAATTTACTATAAGATTTGGAGAGAAAAGACTATGTATGTAAAAGAATATGAACGTTGGCTTGCAGCCAATCTGGAAGATGCTGATTTAAAACCGGAGCTTTCTAAAATTAAAGGAAACGATGAAGAAATTAAAGATCGTTTTGCGGTTGCCCTGAAATTCGGTACAGCCGGACTTCGTGGTGTCCTTGGTGCAGGAACAAACCGTATGAATATTTATGTAGTTCGTCAGGCTACACAGGGACTTGCAAACTGGGTAAAAACACAGGGCGGAAATCAGCTTGTTGCAATCAGCTATGACAGCCGACTGAAATCAGATGTTTTCGCAAAAACAGCAGCCGGAGTATTGGCAGCGAACGGAATTAAGGTTCGCATTTATGATGCACTTATGCCGGTACCGGCACTTTCATTTGCAACAAGATATTATGAATGTAATGCAGGTATTATGGTTACAGCATCTCACAATCCGGCAAAATACAACGGATACAAAGCTTATGGACCGGATGGATGCCAGATGACAGACGATGCGGCAGCAATCGTATACGATGAAATTCAGAAAACAGATGTTCTTGATGGCGCGAAATACATCTCATTTGCTGAAGGTGTTGAAACAGGAATGATTCGTTTTGTCGGTGATGACTGCAAAAAAGCTTTCTATGAAGCAATCGAATCTCGTCAGGTTCGCCCGAATCTTTGCAAAACAGCAGGCCTGAAACTTGTATACAGCCCATTAAATGGTTCCGGACTTGTCCCGGTTACACATATTCTGAATGATATGGGTATTGAAGACATTACAATTGTTCCGGAACAGGAATATCCAAATGGATACTTTACAACATGTTCTTATCCAAATCCGGAAATTTTTGCTGCACTTGAACTTGGGCTGAATCTTGCAAAAGAAACAGGCGCAGATCTGATGCTTGCAACAGACCCGGATGCTGACCGTGTTGGTATCGCTATGAAATGCCCGGATGGTTCTTATGAACTGGTAAGTGGAAATGAAATGGGAGCACTTCTCCTTGACTATATCTGTGCAGGTCGTATCGAAAAAGGAACAATGCCTGAAAAACCTGTAGCTGTAAAATCCATTGTTTCGACACCGCTTGCAGATGCAATCGCTGCTCATTACGGAGTTGAAATGAGAAACGTTCTGACCGGTTTTAAATGGATCGGAGATCAGATTGCCGGACTGGAAGCAGACGGTGAAGTAGAAAGATTTATCTTTGGCTTTGAAGAAAGCTATGGATATCTCGCAGGATCTTACGTACGTGACAAAGATGCGGTTATCGGATCTATGCTGATCTGTGAAATGGCTGCATATTATAGAAGTATCGGAAGTTCTATCAAACAGCGTCTGGAAGAAATCTATGCTGAATATGGACGTTATCTGAACAAGATCGACAGCTTTGAATTCCCGGGACTTACAGGTATGGACAAGATGGCCGGAATTATGACACAGCTTCGTGAAAATCCACCTGCAGAAATTGCCGGATTGAAAGTTACAAAAGTTGTAGATTACAAAAAACCGGAAGAAACAGGACTTCCTGCAGCAAATGTTTTGATTTATTCTCTTGAAGGCGGTGCAACCGTTGTGGTACGTCCATCCGGTACAGAACCAAAAATCAAAACATACTATACAACACTTGGAAAAGATCTTGCGGAAGCACAGGAACAGAAGGATAAATTAGCAGAAGCTTTAAAACCTTTATTTGCATAATCGTTCGCATGAGAACATGGGAATATCCCATATAAAAAGAAAAAAATCGGAGACAGGATTTTGTCTCCGATTTTTTTATAAAATTTTTTATTTTCTATTTTTGAATAAGTATATTTGATTTTGTTTATATCGAAAGAATTCTGCTGGCAAACTGGAAGTAAACAAGCAGTGAAATGGCATCAACGATAGTTGTAATGAATGGGCTGGCCATAACTGCAGGGTCAAATCCGATTTTGTAGGCAATCATTGGAAGAGTACAGCCTACCAGCTTTGCACAGAAAATAGTTACAATCAGTGTCAGACAGATCGTAAGTGCAACCGGTACCGAAACCTTATCGAATAGAAGCAGTTTCGCGAAATTGCAGATAGCCAATGTTGCACCGCAGGCAAGAGCCACGCGGATCTCTTTCCAGATTACCCGGAAAATATCGGAAAACTCAATATCCTTCAGAGATAATCCACGGATGATGGTAGCAGAGGCCTGACCGCCGGAATTTCCGCCGGTATCCATCAACATCGGGATATATGCTGTAAGAATAACGAATTTGGATAATGCATTTTCAAAACTAGTGATGATCATGCCTGTAAAAGTAGCGGAAATCATTAACAGAAGCAGCCATGGGATACGGCTTTTCCAAAGATCGAAAGTGGAAAGCTTCAGATATGGTTTATCCGCCGGCACGATAGCGGCCATTTTCTCAATATCCTCTGTTGCCTCTTCTTCTAAGACATCGAGAACGTCATCGACAGTAACAATACCGACCAGACGATCCTCCCCGTCAACAACAGGCATGGCAAGTAAATTATATTTGGAAAAGTGCTGCGCAACGGTTTCCTGGTCTTCCATGGTTCCAACGGAAATTACGTTTTCTTCCATAATCTGTTCCATGGTGGTTTCAGGAGCTGCCATGATAATACCTCGAATAGTAACTGCACCGAGAAGTTTACGTGCAGAAGAGGTAATATAACAGTTATTAATGGTTTCTTTTTCGATACCGCTTCGACGAATGCTCAAAATAGCATCTTCAACAGTCATGCGTGGTCTTAATTCCACATACTCTGTTGTCATGATACTTCCGGCAGAATCTTCCGGATATTTCAGCATGGTATTGATCATTGCACGTTTTTCAGGATCCGCCTGCAGCAGAATTCGTTTTACAACATTTGCAGGCATTTCCTCAACGAGGTCAACCGCATCATCGACATATAACTCATCGATGACCTCTTTTAACTCACTGTCGGAAAAACTCTTGATCAGCATTTCCTGAGTGTCGGTATCCATTTCAACAAAAGTATCTGCCGCAAGTTCTTTTGGCAACAGGCGATACAGAAGTGGTATGATTTCTTCTGAAATATCATCTTCAAATAAAGATGCAATATCAGCTGCATTCATTGTAGATAAAATGTCACGAAGAGTGGCATATTTTTTTGCTTCGAACAGTGCTTTAATACTGGTGCGAAGTGTTTCTAATGCATCTGTCATGTGTTTCTTCCTCCTCTTTTAGAATAATATTCGTACAGAGATTGAAGTATAGACACAACGAAATCTATCTAACAGACTTATATAGACGCAAATGATTCGCGTTTGTCTGTAAAGGGATATCTGTCGTGCCGCTACTACTATCCGCGTCCATATTTTAGCCTCCTTGTCATAGAATAAATTGATGTCAATTTCATAATATCGACATCATACCTATTAAAACATACACTTTATAAGAAAAAATGTCAATCTTTGAAAAAAATTGACCGGGATATTTAAAATACAAAATTGCCAAAAGGTATGTTATAATGCAAGAAGAAATAGAAAATTCTATCAAAAACGAAGAGCTATATTTGAAATTTCATTTAACAGGAATTAATGGAGGGTATAAAGAGTATGAAAAAAATGAAATTATTCGCTGCTCTGGTATGCAGCGCAGGTCTTGCTTTGGGAAGTGCAGCTCCTGCTATGGCTGATGCTTCTAAAGTCGTTACTCTCGGAAGCGACTTAACACAGGAACAGAAAAATACAATGATGAGATATTTCAATGTAAGCCAGAATGAAGCCAGAATTCTTCTGATTACCAATCAGGATGAGAGAAATCATCTCCTCGGATATGCTCCGGAATCTCAGATCGGAACACGTACTTTAAGCTGTGCGTATGTTAAACCTACACAATCCGGCGGAATCAAAGTACGTACTGCAAATTTAAACTGGGTTACATGTAATATGATCGCATCTTCACTTTCTACAGCAGGTGTCAAAAACTGTGAAGTTGTAGCAGCCTGCCCTATTGAAGTATCTGGTACAGGAGCTCTTACCGGTGTGCAGATGGCATACGAAAGTGCAACAGGACAGCCGCTCGATCCGACAAAGAAAAAACTGGCTGCACAGGAAGTGGTTGTTACAGAGAGATATGCAACAGATGTTGGTAAAAAAGCTGCAACGAATGTTGTAAATAAAGCCAAAATGAACGTTATTCAGAACAACGTCACAAATAACAATGAAATTTACAATATAGTTGTAAATATTGCTCTGGAGAATAATTATAATATCACGGAAGAACAGGCAGAAGAAATTACTGATTTCCTGGAAAAAGTTTCTGATCAGGATTATGAATATGAAGATGTAAAAGAGACATTGGAAACAGTAGATGATAACCTGAACGGAACTGTTTCTGAAGAAGGGGAAGTAATTGAAAATGAAACTCTCGCAGCTGACGAGGATTCCATTTTGAACGAAGTGGATTCTACTGTATTCGAAGAAGATGTTATTGAGGATTCTACAGACGACCCAACGCTTGCCGAAGAAACCGGTGCTTCCGATGAAGTCATCATGAGCGAAGAAGATATGAACTTCCAGTTTGACGAAAATCTTGCCGACCAGACAATTGAGGCATTAGAAACAGAAACACCGATTGACGATATTGCTGATGGCGGTCTGAGCGAAGCGGACGCAGTAGATAGTGAAAATACGATCGAGGTTGAACCGGAAACAGAACAGATTACCGTTGATCCTGAAATGGATGCAGATGGCTTAGAAGTGAATGCAGAAGATCCGTCCGACTCTATTCCACAGGCATTACCGGAATCTGAAAACACAGACATTGAGAGCGTAGAGACGGAAAATACTCTGGGAACAGAAGAAGAGGTCAATACTGCTGCAGATAGCAATTCGAATGAATTAAATACAGATCTGTTAAGTGAACAGGCAAAATCACAGTTCGTAAAAGCGCAGGCATTCTGCAAAGGTGAATACGAAGGCGATTACAATCAGTTAAATACTGCAGTCGGAGAGGATGCTTATAATTATACCTACGGATTCGTTATTCTTGATCAGGTTACCGGACAGGCTGTTTCCAAAGCAATTGAAACATACTATTACAATGTTCTGAACGGTACAACACAGTATTATGCAGATGGAACCGAGCAGTTTATGAACATGGAATTGAATGCAATGAACCAGTATCTGAAACAGTTCTTTGGACTGCAGAACGGAACACCGGATGCAGCAGCTGCTGCTATTATGGAAGCTGATCGTACAACACTGTATAATGACAGTATCAGATTCTTCTCAAATCTGTATGGCGAAATGGTAACAGACAACACCGAAATAGCATCAGAGTCATATGGTGAAGAAATTCCATCAGACAACATTGAGAATATGGGAGAAGGATATGATCAGGAAGTCTATGATTATGATGGAGATGATTATTATTGATCATACGATAATCAAATAAAAAGAGATATCTATTGCGATTTACGGATGATTATTTTATAATTTCAAATGTAGTATAAAAGGTAAACACTGTCGGGATTCCCGGCAGTGTTTGGCTTATATAGGAGCAAAAATCTATAGGATAAAACCTGTAGATTCAAGCATTGTTTATCAAATTAGATATATGTGGATTTGAAATAATGGAGGATAAAAGATGAGCATGGCGGTAGTAACGATCAAAAGAGGAGAAGGTCGATTTCTGAAAGCCGGAGGAATGTGGATTTTTGATAATGAAATTGCATCCATTATGGGAAGTTTTCTGGATGGAGATATTGTTCTGGTTCGTGATTTTGACGGATATCCGATGGGAAAAGGCTTTATTAATATGAAGTCAAAAATTGTAGTTCGAATGTTGACCAGAAACGAAAGACAGGAAATTAATGAAGAATTTCTGGAAATGAGAGTTCGAGATGCCTGGGAATATCGCAAAAAAGTTGTGGATCTGAATTGCTGTCGTTTGATTTTTGGAGAGGCAGATTTCCTTCCGGGTATCGTCGTTGATAAATTTTCGGATGTTCTGGTAGTACAGTCATTGGCGCTCGGCATCGATCGTATGAAATTACAGATTTTGGACATTCTCAAAAAGGTTCTTGCGGAAGATGGAATTATGATTCGAGGAATATATGAGAGAAGTGATGTTAAAGTTCGCAAACAGGAAGGCATGGAATTATACAAAGGGTTCATTGGTGAACCATTCCCGACAACTGTCATGATTGAAGAAAATGGCGTGAAATATGAAGTTGATATCAAGGACGGTCAGAAAACAGGATTCTTCCTGGACCAGAAGTATAATCGACTTGCAATTCAGAAAATCTGTAAGGATGCAAAAGTACTGGACTGCTTTACGCATACCGGATCGTTTGCGTTAAATGCAGGTATTGCGGGAGCAAAGTCTGTTACCGGTGTTGATGCATCAGAACTGGCGGTTGCACAGGCAACGAAAAATGCTCAGCTGAACAATTTGTCAGATCGCGTAAAATTTATATGTGAAGATGTCTTTGAACTGCTTCCGAGACTTGAGGAGGAAGGTGAAAAATATGATGTTGTCATTTTGGATCCTCCTGCATTCACGAAGTCTCGAAATTCAATAAAAAATGCAACAAAAGGTTATAGAGAGATTAACCTTCGAGCTATGAAACTTGTAAAAGACGGCGGATATCTGGCAACCTGTTCATGCTCACATTTTATGGACTATGAATTATTTACGCAGACGATCGGTCAGGCTGCGCGAAATGTGCATAAACGATTGCGTCAGATCGAGTACCGTACACAGGCACCGGATCATCCGATTTTGTGGGCGGCTGAGGAATCTTATTATTTAAAATTCTACATCTTCCAGGTGTGCGACGAAAAATAATATGCTATACTCAGAAACGTATTATACTACAAAGATATGAAGGGAGGATATTACATGAAAAAAATAAACACAGCTTTATTAGCCTGCCTTATGATTGCTGTTATTATGTTGTCGGGATGCGGAAAAGATTATTCAAACAGTCCTTATGTAGGAACATGGAAAGGCGTTTCTGCATCAACAGCCGGTATGGAACTTAGCATTGAGGAATACTTTGGATCCTTTATTTTGACGTTTGATGCGAAAGGGAAAGCATCCGTTGAGATGAATGGCGAGACACAATCCGGAAAATGGGATGAATCAGAGAATGGTGTTTTGGTAGATAAAGAGTTGAATTTTGTGAATGATGGAGGAAAACTGGTATACGAACAGGACAATGTTACTGTCACGTTTGAAAAACAGTAGATAAAAAATGGAACGTAGAAATGCATGGCTTTCTTATGAGGAAGCAGATGAGGTAAAAGTAGAAGAACTTTCAAAAAGCTACAGAGACTTTTTGGATCATGGAAAAACAGAACGAGAATGTGTAAAAGAAATCGTGAAAGCGGCAGAAGCTGCAGGATATGTGGAACTTTCTAAAAAAGCTGCACAGGGAAATGGTATAAAAGCCGGAGATAAGGTATACACTGTTGCAATGAAAAAAATTATTGCATTATTCCATGTAGGCAATGAACCAATGGAAGCCGGAATGAATATCCTGGGAGCACATATTGATTCTCCTCGTCTGGATGTAAAACAGAATCCGCTGTATGAAGAAGCAGATCTTGCTTATCTGGATACACATTATTATGGCGGCGTGAAGAAATATCAGTGGGTAGCTCTTCCAATGGCAATTCATGGAGTCGTTGCAAAAAAAGATGGTACGGTCGTTGATATTTGCATTGGGGAAAAAGAAGAAGATCCGATCGTGTACATCACAGATCTTTTGATTCATTTATCGGCAAAGCAGCTGGAGAAAAAGGGAGCTTCTGTAATAGAAGGAGAAAATCTGGATATCCTTATAGGAAGTAAACCATTGAAATCCTTGACAGATGAAAAGAAGAAAAATGCGGTTCAGGAAAACGTACTTCGTATTTTAAAGGAAACTTATGATATTGAGGAAGAAGATTTCCTGTCTGCTGAGCTTGAAATCGTTCCGGCCGGAAAAGCAAGAGACTGTGGACTTGATCGCAGTATGATCGCTGCATACGGACAGGATGACCGTGTATGTGCTTATACATCACTTCTGGCAATGCTTGAGATGGAAAATCCAAAGAAAACAGGCTGCTGTCTGCTGGTTGATAAGGAAGAAATCGGCAGTGTTGGAGCAACCGGTATGCAATCTCGCTTTTTTGAGAATAGTGTTGCAGAATTATTGGATGCAATGGGATGCTATTCTGAATTGACATTGAGAAGAGCACTGCAGAACAGCAGTATGTTATCTTCTGATGTGAGTGCCGGATTTGATCCTGCATACGCAGAAGCTTTTGAGAAAAAGAATGCTGCTTATCTTGGACGTGGTATCGTATTAAATAAATTTACAGGTGCCAGAGGAAAGTCAGGCTCTAACGATGCAAATGCAGAATATGTTGCAAAAGTCAGAAGAATCTTTGACCAATATGAGATTGCTTTCCAGACTGCAGAACTTGGAAAAGTAGATTTTGGAGGCGGTGGTACAATCGCTTATATTGCTGCTTTATATGGAATGGATGTAATCGACAGCGGAGTTGCCGTATTGAGTATGCATGCACCGTGGGAGGTAACAAGTAAAGCGGATCTGTATGAGGCAAAAAAAGCATATAAAGCATTTTTGACAGAAGCATAATTGCAAACGTAACGAATATATAAAAACAGCTGTGGTTTTGACCGATTTTAGGATAAAAGCACAGCTGTTTTTGCGTCTTAATATGGAATATTTTTATCAAATCTTAAAAGAAAATAATTCTATGAAATTTTTGTGAATAGTGCTATAATCAGTAGAATTGGAATAATTATGCAATAATTAAATTCTAAATATTTTAAAGGGAGGAGTCAAAAATGCTGATTCTGTTTATGCTGACCTGGATCATCTTTAATGGAGCAGTCACAGGGGAAATTTTGGCAATTGGTGCCGGTGTTTCCATTCTGTTGTATGTGTTCATGTGTTTCTTCATGGACTTTTCGTTCCGAAAAGATCTGATTCTTGTACAGCGCAGTTTTTATTTCCTGAAATATCTTGTGGTATTGATCGTTGAAATTCTGAAGGCAAATGTGGATGTGCTGGGCAGAGTAATCTCAATGCAAAGTGTTCAGGAACCGGTATTGGTATCATTTCGTACCACACTGAAATCAAAATTTGCCAGGGTGATTTTGGCAAACTCTATTACTTTAACACCGGGAACAATTACCGTTTCTCTCAAAGACGATATTTTGATGGTTCATTGTCTGGATAAAAGTCTTGCAGAGGGACTGGAAGACTCAGTGTTTGTAAAAATGCTGACAAAAATGGAAAGGATAGGAGGATGATCAAATGGAATTGATGCAGAAATTTTCCGGGATTTTTACAATCATATTGATTGTTCTCGCAGTTCTTCTGATTTTATGTCTTGTGAGAGCAATTATCGGACCTCGTATTGCGGACCGAGTGATCGCAATCAATATGATGGGAACGATCGTAATTGTAATTATTTCTATTCTGACATTGCTGATGGGAGAGTCCTATCTGGCAGATATCGGATTGATTTATGCAATGATAAGCTTCCTGTCTGTGGTTGTATTGACCAAAGTATACACGGGTGTGTATCTGGAGAAAAAAGTGAAGAAAGGAGAGAAAGATCATGCAGATTCTTGATTGGGTACGTTTTGGGATTGGTTTGACATTTCTCATCCTTGGTGTACTGGTAATGATCGTACAGGTATTTGGTATTTTTCGATTTAAGTATGTCTTAAATCGTATGCATTCTGCGGCAATGGGTGACACTGCGGGAATCGGACTTTGTATTCTGGGACTTGCGATTTTTGCCGGCTTTTCTTTTGTTACACTGAAATTATTTTTGGTAGTGGCATTTTTGTGGTGTGCTTCACCGGTTTCTTCGCATCTGATCTCAAAACTTGAAATGACGATAAATCCGGATTTTGAGAAAGAATGTGAGATCGAGGAGAGCGCGGAAGAAGAAATTAAAAAAGAAAATGAAAAGCTGTCAGAAAAGAAAGGAGAAGTATAATGAATTTATTTACCTATATTCTTCTTGGATTGTTGCTGGTTTGTGCAATTGCGGTCAGCTTTACAAAAAAATTATTGAATTCAATCATCGTATTTATGTCATATAGCTTAATTATGTCCATTATCTGGATTCTTCTGGAATCACCGGACCTTGCTATCACAGAGGCAGCCGTTGGTGCAGGTGTAACCAGTGTGCTTTTCTTTGTGACATTAAAGAAGATTCATGCCATTGATGAGGAGGACAAAGATGAGTAGACGGATTTCAAATGAAGAAAATGAACAGCGCTTCAGTGTCCGGGCAAAACGCTTTATCAGTGGTGAACAGCGGAAGTATCGTGAGGAGGAAGAAATACGTGTTCCGCTGGAATATGTTCCGGATGAAGAAAAAAATAAAAAGAACAAAGAAGATATGGAAAATATGCTTTCAAAAGCATATGATCTCGACGAGAATCGCAGTTTACGTTTCTTTCGACACTTTTACCGTATCGCAGCTTTGCTCTGTTGTATCATGCTGGTTGCGATTCTGTTGATCGAGGTATCTTATTTACCTCCGGTAGGAAGTGCAAACAAACCAACGAACAATGAGGTTACGCAGAAGTATATTGAAGACGGACTGACAGATACCGGTGGTATCAATATTGTCGGCGGTATGATTTTGAATTATCGTGCATTTGATACATTTGGAGAGACAAATGTATTATACATTGCAACCTGCTGTGTTATGATCCTGCTTTTGGTAGAAGATAAACCGATGAGAAAATTGTTGAAAATGGATGATCGTTCTTTTGAACCGAAATCAGATATCATATTGCAGAAAATAGCCATGTTTCTTGTACCAATCGTATTTATGTTTGGCCTTTACGTTATGTTTAACGGACATTTGGGACCTGGAGGCGGATTCGCCGGCGGTTCTATGATCGGAGCCGGACTTATTTTGTATGTGAGTGCATATGGAACAAAGAAAACACAGCGCTTTTTCAATGAAAAAATATACACCATCATTAAAGTGGCATCACTTTGCATTTATGGTGTTCTGATGATTTATTTCTTCTATACCGGTGCAAATGGACTTGACAATCATATTCCGCTTGGAACACCGGGGCATATTTTCAGTGCGGGACTGATCCTGCCGATCAATATTCTGGTCGGACTCGAAGTAGCCTGCACAATGTATGCATTTTACGCATTGTTCAGAAGAGGAGATATTTAATATGGGATTTAATATAGGATCCAATTTATGGGCAAACTATGGAGAAGCAATCGCAATGATCCTGTTTGGAATTGGATGTGCCAATCTGCTTCTTCAGAAAAATTTGATAAAAAAAATAATTGGAATGAATATTATGGATACCGCTGTGTACCTGTTCCTTGCAGAAAAAGGTTATATCACAGGAAAAGCGGCACCGATTATTGTAAATGGTATCACCAGTGCGGATTATTACATCAATCCGATTCCCAGTGGACTGGTTCTGACCGGAATCGTTGTATCTGTGTCAGTAAGTGCGTTGATGTTATCACTTACAATTCGTCTGTATAATCGATATCATACACTTGATATGGATGAGATTTCATTCCTGATCAAAAAGGAGGGTAAATAAATGCTCGATTTTGCACAAAATTTCCCTTGTTTTTCCATCATTATCTGTATGATGGCAGGAATTATTACAGCAGCACTTCCGAGAAAAGCTGCAAGAGTTTTGAACTATATAGCTATTTTAGCTGTGCTTGGTTTGTCTGCAGGATTGTTGTTTTACACAATGCAGACCGGAGGCAGCTTCGTATACAAAATGGGACGATTCCCGGCACCATGGGGTAATGAACTCAGAGCAGGTGCTCTGGAAGCCGGAATGGCATTTATCTTTTCGTTCATTATGTTTTTCAGTATGGTGGGCGGATATCACAAATTAAAAAACGAAGTGGAATTAAATAAACATAAACTGTACTACATTATGGTGGACCTGCTTCTGAGTTCCCTTTTGGCTCTGGTATATACAAACGACTTATTTACCGCTTACGTTTTCGTCGAGATCAATACGATTTCCGCATGCGGCCTGATCATTATCAGACAAAATGGACGTACGATTGAAGCCGGAGTTCGCTACATGGTTATGAGCCTTTTGGGATCCGGTATGCTTTTGATGGGTATTTGTATGTTGTATGATCTGACCGGCCATCTGCTGATGGAAAATGTTCATACGGCTATTACCTATATTGTGAAAACAGGAACCTATCAGGTACCGCTGATTATCTCGATCGGCATGATGACAGTAGGTCTTGCTATTAAAAGTGCACTGTTTCCATTCCATGCATGGCTGCCGGATGCTTATGGGTATTCAACGGTTTCCTCTGCGGCAATACTGTCAAGTCTGGTTTCCAAAGGATACATTTTCCTGTTGATCAAAATTTTCTATCGTGTGATCGGCTTTAATATTATCTGTGGTACGAAGATTATCAATGTATTGTTTGCATTTGGCTTATGCGGAATGATCTTTGGTTCTGTCAGTGCAATTTTGGAAAAAGATATCAGACGAATGATCGCTTTTTCTTCCGTAGCACAGATCGGATATATTTATATGGGATTTGGTCTTGGAACAACAGAAGGTATGACTGCGAGTATCTATCATATTCTCGCACATGCCGCAACGAAATCACTGCTGTTTATAGCAGCGATTGGTTTGACTGATGTTTCCGGAGGAAATAGAAGTTTCTTTGAACTTTCAGGATCCGGTTATCGTAATAAAATTGCAGGTGTCGGATTTACAGTCGGTTCTTTGTCAATGGTCGGTATTCCGTTCTTTGCAGGTTTTGTTACAAAATATTTGTTTGCAGAAGCTGCAATTATTCACCCGACTGAAAAAATGCTGCCGACACTGGTCGTTTTGGCAATCAGTACAATTTTGAATGCGATTTACTTCCTGAAAACAACGATCCGTATCTACACACCTGAGAAAAAAGAAATTATAGAAAAGAAAAAATATACCAGCATCGTTTGGGCAAAACAGAAAGCTTATTCGTTTGCAATTGTAATGTTTGTTATATTTAATATGGTTTTAGGATTGATGTCAGAAGATATTCTTTACATCATTCAGACCGGATTACGTAATTTTGCATAGGAGGGAAAAGAGATGAGTGGTTCATTATTGATCGCTGCAGCAATATTTTTTCCAATCCTGTGTGGGATTGGAATTTTGCTGCTTCCGTCAGTGAAAGAGCGAAAACAAATTCACACGGCTACAACGATCAGCCTGGTGATGACTGCCGTGCTGGCCGTGCTGGTTGTAATCGGTAAAGATTATAGCCTGCAGCTTTTGACATTTGGAGAAAATTTACAGCTTTATTTTCATGTAGATCAGATGGGAAAATTATTTGCCCTGGTCGTTACCGTTGTGTGGCTTCTGGCAGGTTTTTTCTCTTATGAATATATGAAACATGAAGGAGAAGAGAAGCGCTACTTTGGATTTTATGTGCTTGTATATGGTGTACTTCTTGCATTATGTTTCTCCGGAAATTTAGTAACTTATTATATGTTTTATGAAATGATGACTCTGACAACAGTGCCAATGGTATTGCATTCAAAGACCAGAGAATCGATATCAGCTGCAATGAAATATTTGCTGTACTCCATGTGCGGTGCATATCTGGTATTGATGGGAATTAATTTCCTGAATAAATACACAACTTCCCTTGATTTTACAGCACAGGGAACATTGAATCTGAGTGCTGTTCAGGGAAATGAATCATTGATTTTGATTATGAGTTTCCTTTTGATTCTCGGATTTGGTGTAAAGGCAGGTATGTTCCCAATGCATGCATGGCTTCCGACGGCTCATCCGGTAGCTCCGGCTCCGGCTAGTGCGGTTCTGTCAGGTCTGATCGTGAAAATGGGTGTGCTTGGTATCATCCGCGGCGTATATTACATTGTGGGACCGGAATTTATCCGTGGAACATGGGTACAGAATGCATGGCTGGTACTTACATTGATTACCGTGTTTATGGGATCAATGCTGGCATACAGAGAAAAAATCATGAAAAAACGTTTGGCATATTCAACGGTAAGCCAGGCATCTTATATTTTATTTGGACTGGCATTGCTTCAGCCGACAGCAATGACAGGATCTCTGCTGCATGTGGTATTCCATGCGGTAATCAAATCGTGCCTGTTCCTTTCTGCAGGTGCAATCATCTATAAAACAGGCAAAACCAATGTAGATGATCTGACCGGTATCGGAAAAGAAATGCCGATTACGATCTGGTGCTATACAATTGTTTCGCTTGCACTGATCGGTATACCTCCGGCAAGCGGTTTTATCAGTAAATGGTATCTGGCACAGGGATCCCTGAGTTCAGAAATCCCTGTAATATCCTGGTTGGGACCTGTGATTTTACTGGTGAGTGCACTTTTGACAGCAGGTTATTTACTGCCGATTACAATCAAAGGATTTCTTCCGGGTGCATCCTATGACTATGCATCTTTAGAGAAACTGGAACCGGTGAAGGTGATGGTGGTTCCGCTTTTGATTTTGGCAGGACTTGCATTGCTGCTGGGTGTGATTCCGAATCCATTGGTAAATTATATTACCGATGTGATCAATACATTATTATAGAAAGGACGAAGGTGGAATGAATCAATATTGGATTCTGGCAGCAATTTTATTGCCTATTCTGGGCGGCGCCTTAACGCCTTTGCTGCCTTTTAAAAAGCGTAATCATATGCTGATCTATCTGGAAACGATCACTGTGATTACATCAGCAATATCATTGAACCTGCTTTTGCATGGAACGATGCCGAAGCTGGAAGTGGTTCATTTTGTAAAAGACTTATCCATTTCATTTAAAATCGATGGTATGACCATGATTTTTGGTGGACTGGTATCCGTATTATGGCCGTTTTGTATGCTGTATGCGTTTGAATATATGGAACACGAACGAAAAAAAGCAGAACGTATTTTCTTCATGTTCTACAGTATGACATTTGGTGTAACACTTGGTATTTCATATGCTTCCAATATGCTGACAATGTATATGTTTTATGAAATGCTGACACTTGTAACCGTGCCGTTGATTATGCATTCTCTGTCGCGAGAAGCAATTCTTGCTACCAGAAAATATCTGTATTATTCATTGGGTGGCGCTGCCTTTGCAATGATGGGAATGGTATTCCTGATCGTATACAGCGATAATGCCTGTGAATTTACAATGGGCGGTGTGCTGAGAACGGCAGCAACGGATTATCGATCAAATATGTTTTTGATCATTTACCTGCTTGCATTTATGGGATTTGGTGTAAAAGCAGCAATCTGGCCAATGAGCGGATGGCTTCCGGATGCCGGTGTAGCGCCAACTCCTGTTACGGGACTTCTCCATGCGGTTGCGGTAGTAAAAGCAGGTGCATTTGGTATTATCCGTTTGACTTACTATTGTTTTGGAACAGAATTCCTTCGCGGTACCTGGGTACAAAATGTAGTGATGGGATTTTCTATGTTTACGATCGTTTACGGCTGTGCAAAAGCGGTTTCGCAGATGCATATTAAACGTCGTCTTGCTTATTCGACAGTCAGCAACCTGTCATACATTTTATTTGGTGTGACGATTATGACACCATTTGGTTTTGTCGGAGCAGTCTGCCATATGATTTGTCATGCATTTATGAAAATCTGTTCTTTCTTCTGTGCAGGTGCGATCATGCATAAATCAGAGAAGAAATTTATCAATGAGCTGGACGGTATGGCCAAAAGAATGCCGATCGTTTTTGCCTGCTTCACAGTTTCTGCATTGGCGCTTGCCGGTGTACCGGGCCTTGCCGGATTTGTAAGTAAATGGAATCTTGCAGAAGCAGCGGTTGAGAGCGGCAATGTACAGGCATATTTTGGTATTGCCTGCCTGTTGATTTCAGCTCTTTTGACGGTTATCTATATGATGACAGTCGTGTTCCGTGCATATTTCCCACGTAAGGGATTTGATTACAGTACGATCGAATACGTAAAAGATCCTTCCTGGAAAATGTGTGTGCCGCTGATTTTCTTTGTAATCGTTATCGTAGCACTTGGATTATTCTCTCCGCGATTCGTAAGTTTTGTATGGGAAATTGCGGAAGGAATCTATTAGAAGGGAGAATGCGAAAATATGGAAAATAGTATGTTTTTATTGGCTGTAATCGTATTTTTCCCGATGGTTGGAGCATTTGTTTCATATATTGTCGGAAGACAGAACAAAAAACTGCGTGACAACGTGGTTGGAGGAATTGCAATCGTTGAGTTTCTGATGCTGCTGTTTGTATGGCTGCAGACAGGAACAAAAGGTGCAGGATTTGATATTCCCGGATTTTGTGGAATGGGGCTGCACTTTACGGTTGATGGTTTTCGTGTTCTGTATGGTACGATTGCTGCATTTATGTGGATGATGACTTCTCTGTTTTCAAAAGAATATTTTGGACACTATAGAAATCGTAATCGTTATTATTTGTTTCAGTTATTAACACTTGGCGCGACAGAAGGAATTTTCCTTTCTGCGGACCTGTATACAACCTTTATCTTTTTTGAAGTGATGTCAATGGCTTCCTATGTATGGGTAGCGCAGGATGAGAGAGCGGAATCTATGCGTGCTGCAGCAACCTATCTGGCTGTAGCGGTCATTGGTGGTCTGGTGATGCTGATGGGAATTTTCCTGTTGTACAACCAGACAGGAACACTGACTATTTCAGAATTGCATGCGGCTTGTGAAGGAAAAAATATGTATCTTGCTGCAGGGCTTATGTTCTTTGGCTTTGGTGCCAAGGCGGGTGCATTTCCACTGCATATCTGGCTTCCAAAAGCACATCCGGTTGCTCCTGCACCGGCAAGTGCATTGCTTTCCGGTATTTTGACAAAAACAGGTGTGTTTGGAATTCTCGTAATCAGCTGTCAGATTTTTCTGCATGATTGGAAATGGGGCACATTTGTATTATTAATTGGTACCGTTACTATGTTTGCCGGAGCCATTTTGGCATTGTTCTCCATCGACTTCAAACGTACACTTGCATGCTCATCCGTATCGCAGATCGGTTTTATTCTGGTCGGAATCGGAATGCAGGGACTGCTTGGAGAAGAAAATGCACTTGCAGTACGAGGAAGCCTGCTTCATATGGTGAACCATTCACTGTTTAAGCTTTTGCTCTTTATGGTAGCCGGTGTCATTTATATGAATCTTCATAAGCTGGATCTGAACGATATTCGTGGATTTGGCCGCAAGAAACCATTCCTGGCTGTTGTTTATCTGTGCGGAGCTCTGGGAATCGGCGGTATCCCGCTTTTCTCCGGATATGTAAGCAAGACTCTGATTCATGAGAGTATCGTGGAGTACATGGAGGAATTGCACGAAAGTACACATTTGATGGGATGGCTTTCAGCAAGTGATATAAAAATTATTGAATGGATCTTTTTGATCAGCGGCGGTCTTACCGTTGCATATATGTGCAAACTGTTTATCGCGGTTTTCATTGAGAAAAATAAAGATGCTGAAGTGCAGGCAAAATATGATGCAATGAGCAAATCCTATATGAGTTTGCTGAGCAAAGCAGTTCTTGGAATCTGTGCAATTCTTTTCCCTGTCATGGGATCTTTCCCACATATGACAATGGATAAGCTTGCGGATCAGGGACAGGGCTTTATGGGATTGCAGGAATTTACACATACCGTTCATTATTTCAGCCTTGAGAATTTGAAAGGCGGTATCATTTCCATTGCAATTGGTGTTGTGATTTACATTGTGGTTGCACGTGGTATGTTGATGGAAAAAGAAAACAGACATGTGAAAAATTATGTCAATCGCTGGCCAAAAGTACTGGACCTGGAAGATTACCTGTACAGACCGATATTACTTACGATTATTCCTGTGATTGCAGGTACGATTTGTGCGATATTAGATCATTTTGTTGACTTTGCTGCAAAGATTCTCCCGATTTCCCCTGGTGTGGAAACCGGATTGTTTGATACGATCAAAGACAGTGTCGTTATTTTGTTCAAGAAACATGTTTACCAGAACACACCGCTTCCGCATGAATTGGAAGAGGGGAACGCTTTGACAAACAGTATCGGAAAAATCGGAAATCGAATCAATGCGATTTTGAATGCAACATTCCGCAGAAAAAATCCAAAGACAAAAGATTATACACATATTCTTGCTATGAAACATGAGAGTATGAAAGCCAGCAGCGGATTGATTGGAAGAAGTTTATCTTATGGATTGATTCTGTTTGCGATTGGCTTATGCGGAACATTGATCTATCTGTTGATCGTGCTGATCGGATGGATGAAATAACTAAAAAATAATGTAATGAATCAGGCTGAATGCATGGAAAAGAAACACATGCGTTCAGCCTGAAAATTTATGTCAGAATAATTTCTGGAAAAAATTGAAAAAAGTTAAAAAAAGTGCTTGACTTTATTTGATATATACTGTATAGTATCTATTGTTGTAAGCGAGATGACATCAAGCGAACAAAGGAATGTGCGTTTAGCTCAGCTGGATAGAGCGTTTGGCTACGGACCAAAAGGTCGGGGGTTCGAATCCTCTAACGCACGTAAGGAGATGCGAATGCATCTCCTTTTTTCGTATTGACAAATAAATTAGAACGAGATATTGTTATACAAAAGCAAGGGCGCTTGGACTCAGGTTCAATGCGCTCTTTTTGTTGTATAATAGGAAATCTTGAATAAAAGAGAGAAGGGATACAATTTGAAATTACGAACTATGTTTGCGATTTTGTCGGCGCGTATTGTTCAAAAAGCCTGCAGAATGGCTGGCAGACAGGGCGTTACATTGGCCGGGAAAGTTGCATGGAAAATAGATCCCGGTATTTTGGAAAAACTGGCAAAACAGGTAAAAAAAGAAACAATCGTTGTATGCGGGACAAATGGGAAAACGACGACAAACAATCTGCTGTGTGCCGCGCTGGAGGCGGAAGGAAAGCGTGTAATCTGTAATCATACCGGTTCCAATATGTTGTATGGCATTGTTACTTCCTATGTTCTGGCGGCGAAAGTAAACGGAAAACTGGAGGCAGATTATGCATGCATCGAAATTGATGAAGCATCTACGGTAAAGGTGTTCCCTCATCTGACGCCGGATTATATGATTTTGACGAATCTTTTTCGAGACCAGCTTGACCGTTATGGGGAAATCGATACTACGATAGAGATTCTGAAAAGAGCTATAGAAATGGTTCCGGATATGAAATTGATCGTAAATGGAGATGACGCACTTTTGGCATATCTGGCTGAAGTCAGCGGGCATGAAACGAACTGCTTCGGTGTAAATGAACCGGTAAATACGCTTTTGAAATCAAATGAAGTGCGTGAAAGCGGCTTTTGTAAAAAATGCGGTGCAAAACTGGAATATGAATTTTATCATTACAGTCAGCTTGGACCGTATCATTGTCCAAAGTGTGATTTTAAACGTCCGAGGATTAAGTATAATGCTGCGGATATTCGTCTGGAGAATGGACTTGCATTTACGGTTGACGGAAAACAGTTAGAAGCCGATTATCGCGGTTTTTATAATGTTTATAATATACTTGCTGTATATTCGGCAATAAGCAGCCTGGGCGTTCCTGTGACGAATCTGGAAGCCGTGCTTCAAAGGTTTTCTCCGGAAAATGGCAGAAATGAAAAATTTCGGGTCAAAAATACGGAAATACTGCTGAATCTTGCGAAAAATCCGGCAGGATTTAATCAAAATATTGATTCGGTTATGACAGATACGAGAGAAAAAGATTTGATTATTGTAATCAATGATAATGCGCAGGATGGAAAAGATATTTCGTGGCTTTGGGATGTGGATTTTGAGAAAATAGACGATGAAAGAGTGCAGTCCATAGTTGTCAGCGGGATTCGCGGACTGGATATGCGGCTTAGATTAAAATATGCCAATATACCGTCTGTGTATATAGAAGACGTCAAAACGGCGATAGAAGATCGGATTCAGAATGGATGTGGCAATTTGTATGTTCTGGTGAATTATACAGCCCTTTATTCCGCACATAAATTACTTAAGAAAATGGAAGCCGGAGGTAAGGTATGAAACTGAGAATCGGACATTTATATCCGGATTTATTAAATCTCTATGGTGACAGAGGCAATATTCAGTGTATGAAAAAAAGATGCGAATGGAGAGGAATATCGGCGGAAATACAAGAGTACCGTCTCGGCGATAGGATAGATTTTGAGAATCTGGATATTGTCCTGCTTGGTGGCGGCTCGGACCGAGAACAAAGAATCGTATGCGAGAAACTGAAAAAAATCAAATCAGATTTTAAAGAGTATGTGGAAGACAGCGGATCGGTCATAGCAATTTGCGGCGGATACCAGCTATTGGGACATTATTATGATACTTCGGAAGGAAGAATGGAAGGACTGTCTCTCGTCGATTTATATACGGAACAGGGAAATCCGCGTTTGATTTCCAATATTGTGATTCAAAATGATCACTTTTCCATGCCTGTTGTTGGCTTTGAGAATCATGGAGGCAGAACTTATATTGGAGAAAATCAGCCGTTTGGAAGGGTCGTATTCGGACATGGAAATAATGACGATGGTAAAACAGAAGGCGTAATCTATAAAAATGTAATCGGAACGTATTTGCATGGTCCGCTATTGCCGAAAAATCCGGAAGTCTGTGATTACCTGCTGAAAAATGCACTGGAGAGGAGATATGGAAACGGAGAACTGATGCCATTGGACGATAAGGAGGAAATAGAAGCAAATACATATATTGCAAAGCGCTTTCCAGGATAGAAAACAAAACAGAATCTGAGGGGATAAGAATAGCCGGAGACTCATATGAATCTCCGGCTGTTTTGTTTTGTATAAATGTTGGGTGCAAGAGTGCATTTCGGATGCACTTTGTTCTATGGCTTTATTCAACAGTAACGGATTTTGCGAGGTTTCGAGGTTTGTCAACATCGAGACCTTTGGCAACTGATACATAATATCCCAATAACTGAAGTGTAATAACGGATAAGCTTCCTACAAAATGTTCATCTACTTTTGGAACATAGAAGCTGAAATCCGCAAGATCTTCAATTTCATATTTACCATATGTGGTAAGACCCATCAGATATGCCCCACGTGCCTGACATTCAACCATATTGGAAACCGTTTTTTCAAATACGGAGGACTGCGTCAGAACACCAATTACCAGAATGCCATCTTCAATAAGGCTGATGGTACCGTGTTTTAATTCTCCTGCAGCATAGGCTTCGCTGTGAATGTAGGAGATTTCTTTCAATTTCAGACTGCCTTCCATCGAAATGGCATAATCAATACCTCGTCCGATGAAAAAGACATCACGGGCATTTACCTGTTTAGCGGCGAACCACTGCAGACGTTCCTTATGCTCAAATATTTTTTCGATTTTGTCAGGAATAGATTCCAGCTCTGAAATATAATATTTATATTTTTCTTCATCGATTTTTTCACGAACCTTTGCAAACTGCACAGACAGGCAATATCCGGCCATTAACTGGGCAGAATATGCTTTTGTCGTTGCAACGGAAATTTCCGGACCGGCCAAAGTATAGAGGACATTGTCCGCTTCTCGAGCGATAGAGGAACCTACAACATTGACAATTCCCAGAGTTTTGATCCCCTGATCCTTTGCGAGTCGTAATGCAGCTAAAGTATCTGCGGTCTCGCCGGACTGCGAGATGAGAATAACCAGATCATTTTTCTGCAAAATCGGGTTGCGATAACGGAATTCTGATGCAAGTTCAACACGAACCGGAATACCGGCCAAATCTTCCATTACGTATTGTGTTACCATACCGGCATGCCATGCAGAACCGCAGGCAACAATATGAATCTGAGAAATCTTTTTGATTTCTTCTTCGGACAAACCAACTTCGGTGAGGTCGATATTTCCGTCTTTTATGAGAGAGTGGAGCGTATCGGCAACGGCTTTTGGCTGTTCATGGATTTCTTTGATCATGAAGTGCATGTAGCCGCCTTTTTCTGCCGCATCTGCATCCCAGGTAATACGTACGGTGTCTTTGTGTACTTCTTCGCCGTCGAGATTGTAGAAGTGAGCCTCTCCCGGAAGGAGACGTGCAAATTCATAATTACCGATGTAGTAAATGTCTCTTGTATGATTCAAAATTGCCGGTACATCAGATGCAATATAGGTATCGCCATCAGATATACCGATGATCATCGGATTGTCTTTTCGTGCAACCCATACTTCACCCGGATAATCTTTGAACATTAATTCCAAAGCATAACTTCCGCGTACACGGATCATCGTTTTTGCAATTGCGTCGATCGGACCGATTTTGTGTTTTTTGTAATAATAATCAACAAGCTTAATGACTACTTCAGTGTCGGTCTGGCTGTAAAAAACATAGCCATGTTTCTGAAGTTTTTCTTTTAATTCCTGGTAGTTTTCGATGATACCATTGTGAACACCGACAACATCGGAAGTGACTTCGCCGGAACCGGAACCGGAACAGTTACCGCTTACATGCGGGTGGCTGTTGGCCTGAGATGGTGCGCCGTGAGTTGCCCAGCGTGTATGACCGATACCACAGGTTCCTTTCAGGGTTCTGCCGTCATCTGTTTTTTCATATAAATTCTGAAGTCGTCCGGTTGCCTTTACAACCTCTGCGAGATTCTCGCCGTCTCGAACTGCAAGACCGGCAGAATCATATCCTCTGTATTCAAGTTTAGACAATCCTTCCAGCAGGATTGGAGCTGCCTGCTGTTTGCCTACATAACCTACTATTCCACACATTGTATTAATTCATCCTTTTTGTATATGTCTAATTGATTTGTATCTATTCGGTATGGGGCGAAGCATATGCTGCACGACAATAGGAATAGAATACTTTGATGTCGTAATTATAGTATGAGATGGACGAAAATTCAAGAAAAACCAAAAACAGCCACCGGACTGTGCCGGTGACTGTTGTGTTTAAATCGTATTTAGTCTGTGGATAATAACCATTGGATACTTCCGCAGAAAATGGTATTGAAAATTAGAACAGACCTGTGATCTTTCCTGTTTCGTCTACATCGATTTTTTCTGCTGCAGGAACTTTTGGAAGACCTGGCATTGTCATGATCTCACCGGTAAGTGCAACGATGAATCCGGCACCGGCAGAAATTTTCAGGTTACGTACAGTAACTTCAAATCCTGTAGGAGCACCAAGTTTTGTCTGGTCGTCTGTTAAGCTGTACTGTGTTTTAGCCATACAGATCGGAGCTTTGTCAAATCCAAGAGCTGCAAGCTGTTTAGCCTGTTTCTGAGCGTTTGCTGTAAGAACAACTTTGCTTCCGCCATAGATTCTGGTAACGATTGTGTTAAGTTTTTCTTCGATAGACTGATCAAGATCATAGCTGAATTCGAATTCATTTGGCTGTTCGCAAAGACGTACAACTTCTTCTGCGAGAGCAACACCGCCTTCGCCGCCTTTTGCCCAAACTTCAGAAAGAACAACGTTTACGCCGAGTTCTTTACATTTAGCTTCAACGAGTTTCAGTTCAGCTTCTGTATCTGTTGGGAATGCGTTAATAGCAACAACACATGGAAGTTTGAAAACGTTTGTGATATTGCTTACATGTTTCAGAAGGTTAGGCATACCTGCTTCAAGAGCTTCAAGGTTTTCGTTGTTGAGGTCAGCTTTAGCAACACCACCGTTGTATTTCAGAGCACGTACGGTAGCTACGATAACAACAGCGTTTGGTTTCAGACCTGCCATACGGCATTTGATGTCGAGGAATTTCTCTGCACCAAGGTCAGCACCGAATCCGGCTTCTGTAACAGCATAATCAGCAAGTTTCAGAGCCATTTTTGTAGCTGTAACTGAGTTACATCCATGAGCGATGTTAGCGAAAGGACCGCCGTGAACGATTGCAGGTGTTCCTTCAAGTGTCTGAACAAGGTTTGGTTTCAGAGCATCTTTCAGAAGAGCTGCCATAGCACCCTGTGCATTCAGGTCGCCGGCTGTAACAGGTTTCTGTTCTGAAACTTTACCATATGTATAACCGATAATGATTTTTGAAAGTCTTTCTTTCAGGTCTGTGATGTCACGAGCGAGGCAAAGAACTGCCATGATTTCAGATGCAACAGTGATGTCATAGCCGTCTTCACGAGGCATACCGTTTGTTCTTCCGCCAAGACCATCGACTACGTTACGAAGCTGACGGTCGTTCATATCAACACATCTTCTCCATGTGATTTTTCTTGGGTCAATGTTCAGAGCGTTGCCCTGGAAAATATGATTATCGATCATTGCTGCAAGAAGGTTGTTAGCAGCGCCGATTGCATGGAAGTCACCTGTGAAATGAAGGTTGATGTCTTCCATAGGAACTACCTGAGCATATCCGCCGCCGGCAGCACCACCTTTAACACCGAATACTGGTCCGAGAGATGGCTCACGAAGTGCAACCATAACTTTTTTGCCGATTCTGCTAAGACCATCAGCAAGACCTACAGATGTAGTAGTTTTTCCTTCTCCGGCAGGAGTAGGGTTGATCGCTGTAACGAGGATCAGTTTTCCATCAGGAGTACCATTTTTTTCTTTTTCTTTCAGAAGATTGTAGTCGATTTTGGCTTTTGTTTTACCATACTGCTCTAAGTATTTGTCTTCAATACCGGCCTTTGCTGCAATCTCGGTAATTGGAGCAACAACTGCTTCCTGTGCGATTTCAATGTCACTTTTGAATCCCATAATTTTCTACCTCCTTAGAAAATGCGTTGATTTATAAAACAGACGCGAGCTGTTTTATGTTTGATTTTACGATGAATGGGGATCATCGGAATTACGAAAGAAAAGGTAAAAGAAAAGGCAGTATTTGCGCTTCAAATACTGCCCAGACGGTCGGCTTTCAAAAATTGTCGATTCTTTGATTCCACTGTGGTAAACTCCACTCTCATCCGTCAGTAACCAAAGACCTTATCTTTTGTGACATTTTAACATTTTTTTTGGTATATGTCAATTTATATGTGCGATTTTTACATAGAATTAGAATGAGAAGAATAAAATTCATTACGTATAAAATAAAAAGAATCCAGGATAAAATAGATGAAATTATAAAAAAACGACAAAAAATCATAAATGAACAGTATGCGGAAAATGGAAAATATGATAAAATACAACTAATAATGCATAGGGCATTTATGCGAATAATAAAAGAAGGTATTATGGAGGATTTTAACAATGGGTGTTAATGAGATTAAAACTGCGATTTTGGCAAACAAAACTGCACTTGGAATTGAATTTGGTTCTACAAGAATTAAAGCAGTACTTGTTGATGATACAAACGAACCGATTGCTTCAGGCGGTCATGGATGGGAAAACCGTTATGAGAATGGTGTATGGACATATAGCCTGGAAGACATCTGGGGTGGAATTCAGGACTGTTATGCAGACCTTGTAAAAAATGTAAAAGAAAAATATGATGTTGAACTTGAAAGTGTTGGTGCGTTCGGTGTCAGTGCCATGATGCATGGATATATGCCTTTCAACAAAGACGGAGAACTGATGGTTCCGTTCCGTACATGGAGAAATACCATTACAGGTGAAGCAAGTGAAAAACTTTCTGCATTGTTTAACTTTAACATTCCTCAGAGATGGACGATTGCACATCTTTATCAGGCAATTCTGAATGGTGAAGAGCATGTAAAAGATATCGATTATGTTACAACTCTGGAAGCTTATGTACACTGGAAATTAACAGGTGTCAGAGCACAGGGTATCGGTGATGCTGCCGGTATGTTCCCTTGTGACTCTAATACAAATGATTACGTAGAAGAGATGGTTCAGAAATTTGATGAACTGGTTGCTCCATATGGATTCCCATGGAAATTCAGAGACATTTTCCCGAAAGTTTATGTTGCCGGCGAAGATGCAGGTAAACTTACAGAAGAAGGCGCAAAACTTCTCGACCCAACCGGAAAATTGAAAGCCGGCATTCCGATGTGTCCTCCGGAAGGTGATGCAGGTACCGGTATGGTAGCTACCAACAGTGTTGCACAGAGAACCGGTAATGTTTCTGCAGGAACTTCCGCTTTTGCAATGATCGTTTTGGAAAAAGCACTTTCTAAACCATATGTGGAAATTGATATGGTTACTACACCATCCGGTGAACCGGTTGCCATGGCGCATTCCAATAACTGTACCTCAGATCTGAATGCATGGGTAAATATTTTTAAAGAATTCCAGCAGTCGCTTGGCGTGGAAGTAGATATGGATAAGCTGTATGGTACACTGTATAAAAAAGCTCTCGAAGGCGATGCCGACTGCGGCGGATTGTTATCTTACTGCTATTTCTCAGGAGAACACGTAACAGGTTTTGAAGAAGGCCGTCCTTTGTTTGTTCGTTCTTCTGAAAGCAAATTCAACCTTGCCAACTTTATGAGAACCCATTTATACACAAGTATTGGAGCAATGCGTGTTGGTATGGATCTTCTGATGAACAAAGAACATGTAAAAGTAGATCGTTTGCTTGGTCATGGAGGATTATTTAAGACAGAAGGCGTTGGACAGCAGTTCCTTGCTGATTCTGTAAATGTACCGGTTTCTGTAATGTCAACAGCAGGTGAAGGCGGCGCATGGGGAATCGCGCTTCTTGCATCTTATTTAGTAAATAAAGAAGATGGAGAAACATTGGCTTCTTACCTGGATGAAAAAGTATTCTCCAAATATGAAGGATCTACACTGGCACCAACAGAAGAAGGTGTAAAAGGTTATAATGCATTCATGGAAAGATATATGAAAGGTCTTTCTATCGAACGTGCGGCGGTAGACAGCAAAATCTGGTAATATGGAAATTGTCAATAATTTCGAAAATGAAAGGAGAACAGGTTTATGGGATTGATTAGAAGCGTGATCGGTGCAGGTGTATCCTCTGTTACCAGTACTTTAAATGATCAGTGGAAAGAATATTTTTACTGTGAAGCACTTCCGAACAATGTTCTTGTTGCAAAAGGCAGAAAGAAAAATACAAAAAACAATAAGGGATCTGACAATATTATTTCAAACGGATCCAAAATTGCAGTTGCAGACGGACAGTGTATGCTGATCGTTGACAATGGTAAAGTTGTAGATGCGTGTGCAATGGCAGGCGAATATATCTACGATATGTCAACGGAGCCATCGTTGTTTATGGATGATGGTCTGAAAGCAGTATTTAAAAATGGTCTTGGACGTTTTGCGTATGGCGGAGAAGCAGCAAAAGATCAGAGAATTTATTTCTTTAATACAAAAGAAATCACAGGAAATAAATATGGTACGGTACAGCCGATTCCTTTCCGTGTAGTAGATACAAATGTGGGACTTGACATTGACACTTCTGTAAAATGTTTCGGTGAATACAGTTTCAGAATTGCAAACCCGATTCTGTTTTACACAAATGTATGTGGAAATGTGAATGATACCTATCTTACATCACAGATTGAATCACAGCTGAAATCAGAGCTTCTGACAGCTCTTCAGCCGGCTTTTGCCAAGATTTCTGAAATGGGAATCCGTTATTCCGCACTTCCGGGACATACAACAGAACTTTCAGAAATCCTGAATACGATTCTGACTGAAAAATGGAAAGATCTCAGAGGTCTTGAAATTGTTTCCTTCGGTGTTTCTTCAGTAAAAGTTCCTGAAGAAGATGAAAAGATGATCAAAGAGCTACAGAGAAATGCGGCATTCAGAAATCCTAATATGGCAGCAGCACAGCTTGTCGGCGCACAGTCATCCGCTATGCAGAGCGCGGCAGCGAATGCGAATGGTGCAGCAATGGGATTTATGGGAATGAATATGGCAGGTGCAGCCGGCGGATTTGATGCACAGTCATTATTTGCAATGGGACAGCAGCAGGCCGCAGCTCAGAAACCTGCAGCAGATTCCTGGACCTGTACCTGCGGCGCAGTTAATACCGGTAAATTCTGTAAAGAATGCGGTACGAAAAAACCGGAACAGGCAGCAGGATGGACCTGTTCCTGCGGTGCGGTAAATCAGGGCAGATTTTGTTCGGAATGCGGTGCCAAAAAACCTGCAGGTGCAATTCAGTATAAATGTGATAAATGCGGATGGGCTCCGAAGGACCCGACAAAACCACCGAAATTCTGTCCGGAATGCGGCGATCCATTTGGTGATGAAGATATCGTTTCATAATAAGAAAGAATACGAATCAATCCCAATATCCGTAAAATGATGAAGATGCAAATAGCTCTCGGCGATGAAAATCGTCGAGAGTTTTTTGTATTATGGAAAACTGCATTTTCTGATTATACAAAACACCGGATTTTAAGCTTTAATATAAATGATTTTTGTTGACGAAAAGCGATTCCGTGTTACTATATTATAGGAATAAAATGAATCAGCAAGAAACTGATTTTGTGGGGCGGGAATAGATGAAAGAGAGAATAATTGACTTTTTTAGCAGAGCTGCAGGAGTTATCAAAAATGCGGCGGGAAGTGTAGTAAATTTTTTTGCTTCAATCGGGACAATGATTGCGAATACATATCGAAAATCCCGGGCAAGACGAAAAAAAGAAGTAAAAAGAAGACGGATTCAAAAGAAGCGGCTTTCGCCGCAGCAGTATAAAGTATGGCTGCGTAAACGAAAACTGAAAAATGCGAAGGCAATATCGATTATGACAGCGACATTTCTGGTTTTGCTGTTGTTGCTGGTGGGGGGCGTTAAGGCAGTCACTTTTGTCGGAACAAAAGTGTTTTCGAGGAAAGAACCGATTCAAATCGTAATGCCTGAAATCACGGCAACGCCTTATGAGGTAAAGGATATCTCGATTGGAAGTACCGGATGTATGTTGTTTCACGGACCGGTAATTGAGAGTGGTCGTATTGGTGATGA
The DNA here is from genome assembly GCA_030526665.1 of Eubacteriales bacterium. Classification (GTDB taxonomy): domain Bacteria; phylum Bacillota; class Clostridia; order Lachnospirales; family Lachnospiraceae; genus Blautia_A. The sequence goes on along the minus strand of JAUNCI010000007.1, from coordinate 4,351 downwards.
AGATAAATTTGATTTTACCGATATCTATAAATACATTACGGCGTATTATTCTTCGCCGGATTATATGACCTGTGAGTTCGAAGGGGTATTGCTTGGATATGATTACTCCGGATATCCGAATTTCCATACACCGGATGAAGCAATCGACGCAATCAAAGGCAGCGGTGTGGATCTGCAGCTTTTGGCATCCAATCATATGTATGACGGTGGAAATGAGGGCTTCCGCAGAACCATGCAGGTTCTTGATGAAAAAGGTGTAACATATGGCGGTGTACGAAAGGATGAAACCGTTCCACGCTATACTGTGGCAGATATTGATGGAATCAAAGTTGGATTTGTGAACTATGTTTATCAGGATAACGATGGTATAGATGATTCAAATGGTGTAGGCGTTAATGGTATTGCAATTGATGCATCGGATGTGCCACTGACAAATACATTTAATTATGAAAAGCTGGATGCATTCTATTCTGAAATGCAGACAAACATCGATGGAATGAAGGCGGACGGAGCGCAGTTTATTGTTGCGTGTATGCACTGGGGAGAAGAGTATCAATTACAGGAAAATGCAACGCAGGACGCAATGGCTCAGAAATTATGCGATATGGGTGTGAATGCATTGATTGGAGGACATCCACATTGTGAACAGCCAACGGATGTATTTGAATCAACAGATGGTTCATCCAAAATGCTGTGTGTATTCTCTGTAGGAAATGCACTGAGTAATCAGAGAAGAGATTTAATCAGCGAAATGCCGTCCGGACACACCGAGGATGGTGTTGTTGCACTGTTGAATCTTCATCAGGATGTATATGGAGAGGTTACACTGACGGGGGTAGAATTGCTGCCGACCTGGGTCTATCTGAATGATGACGGAAAATATTATATTCTCCCATTGGATGATGTGAAAAATATAGAAACCACAACCGGAATTTCCGGAATCAAAGAATCCGCACAGGCTTCTTTTGACCGAACCATGGATGTGATGAAGAATGGCCTGGCGCTGGCAAAACAGACTTTTGGCGAAATGGAAACGGTTGGAGGAATTACAATTAAAACAAAACGAGATCTTCCGGCTAATCCGGTTTCCGGACATAAAGCAGCATCAGATACAAACTCTGATTCTGCGGATGGAAAAGAAGTGGCCGGCCCATCAGTGGAAGATAACGATTCAGATGACTATGATGATAGTTACGATTCCTATGATGATGAGTATTAATAAAAAACACCATGCATATGTCAATGTTTTAAAGACATATGCATGGTGCTTTTTGTTTTCCGGATAAAGAGAAACAGCCGATAGGGGAGCTATCGACTGTTTCGAGGGGAGTATAAATAATTAAATAAGGGGTTTGTAAAAAGAAAAATTGAAGGGATAATTCTTTTTACACGACATATTATAATACAGACAACGAAAAAAGGCAATATCATTTTCGATACTTTAGCGCTAAAAAAAGGCATATATAGTAGTTTTTCGCGATTTATGTAAACTTTAACACATAATATAGAAGCATCCGGCAAGCTGCCGGTATGAAGGATATGGAGAAAACCAGGCTGCCGGACAGAGAAAGTACAGCTTATGAAGAGAGTGTCTGCTTGTATTTTGACAACGCGCATGATAAGGTAAAGAAGAAAAATGGTTATTGAAAAAGGAGAGACGAAGAGAATGAAATATTTATTTGCTTCGGATATTCACGGATCTGCATATTATTTTCGAAAATTACGTGAAAAATATAGAGAAGAAGGTGGCGGGAGAATGGTGCTTCTGGGAGATCTTTTGTACCATGGACCGAGAAATGATCTGCCAAAGGAGTATGCACCAAAAGAAGTAATCAAAATGCTGAACGAAATGAAAGATGAGATCTATGCTGTGCGAGGAAACTGTGAGGCAGAGGTGGATCAGATGGTTCTGGAGTTTCCTGTTATGGCAGACTACTGCATTATGGAAATAGAAGGAAAAATGTTTTTTATCACACATGGACATGTTTTTAATACACAAAATCTGCCGCCTTTGAAAAAAGGTGATATTTTGATGCATGGACATACGCATGTGCTGAAAGCGGAACCATTTGGCGAGTATATCTGGTTAAATCCTGGTTCTGTTTCTATTCCAAAAGAAAATAATCCTTGCAGCTATGCAGTGTTGGAGAATAATGTATTTACAATTAAGGATTTTGACGGAAATATAATCAAAGAGCTTGCATTATAATTCGATTTTCAGGATGAAGAGAGGATATTTTATGGAAAAATGGGAATTGATCGCACCATGTCATTTTGGTATGGAAGCGGTATTGAAAAGAGAAATACTGGATCTTGGTTATGAGATTTCTAAGGTGGAAGATGGGAAAGTTACATTCTGGGCAGATGCAGAAGGCGTAGCTTATGCCAATATGTTTTTGCGTACTACAGAACGTATCCTTCTGAAAGTGGCTGATATACATGCAACAACCTTTGAAGAGTTATTTGATAAAACGAAGGAATTGCCATGGGAAAACTATATTCCAAAAGATGGTAAATTCTGGGTTGCAAAAGCGAATTCTATCAAAAGTAAATTGTTCAGTCCTTCTGATATCCAGTCGATTATGAAAAAAGCAATCGTAGAGCGTCTGAAAGGGGTATATCACGTATCTTGGTTCGAGGAAGATGGTGCAAGTTTTCCGATTCGAGTTTCTTTTATGAAAGACGTCGCAACGATTGGAATCGATACATCGGGCGTTTCCCTGCATAAACGAGGTTACAGACAGATGACGGTAAAAGCACCGATCACAGAAACACTGGCCTCAGCGTTGATAATGCTGACTCCATGGAACAAAGATCGAATTTTGGTGGATCCTTTTTGTGGAAGCGGAACATTTCCGATTGAAGCAGCGATGATTGCAGCCAATATTGCGCCCGGTATGAATCGTTCTTTCCTTGCAGAGGACTGGAAGCACCTTGTGCCGAGAAGACACTGGTATGACGCATTAGAGGACGCGCAGGAACGTGTGACACTAGATATCGATACGGATATTCAAGGCTATGATATCGATCCGGAAGCACTGAAGGCGGCACGTTCGAATGCGAAAATGGCGGGCGTAGAGAAACTGATTCATTTCCAGCAAAGAGCAGTGAAAGATCTGAGCCATGCAAAACCATATGGATTTATTATCACCAATCCGCCTTATGGAGAACGTTTGGAAGAAAAAGCTGCACTGCCTCAGTTGTATCGTGAAATTGGGGAAAGTTATCGTAAACTGGATAAGTGGTCTATGTATCTGATTACTTCATATGATCGTACAGAAAATGACATTGGACGTAAAGCGGACAAAAATCGCAAAATATACAATGGTATGCTCAAGACATATTATTATCAGTTTCTGGGACCAAAACCGCCAAAAAGAAATGGAGATAAATAATGAATAGAATTATATTTGCAACAGGAAATCAGGGAAAACTGCGCGAAATCAGAGAAATTCTGAGTGACATGAATATAGAAGTTGTTTCGATGAAAGAAGCCGGTATAGACGTGGAAATCATCGAAGATGGAAAATCATTTCGTGAGAATGCAATCATCAAAGCCAAAACCATCTGCGAAGCAAGCAAAGAGATAGCATTGGCGGATGATTCCGGACTGGAGATCGATTATCTGAACAAAGAACCGGGAATCTATTCGGCACGCTATATGGGAGAGAATACATCTTATCATATCAAAAATAATAATTTGATCGAGCGTCTGGCCGGGGTACCGGATGAAAAAAGAACTGCTCGATTTGTATGTGAGATCGCTGCGGCATTTCCGGATGGAACGGTAGAGACTGTGCGAGGTGTCATGGAAGGAATCATAGGGTATCAGGAGACAGGAGAAAACGGATTTGGATATGATCCAATCTTTGTGCTTCCGGAATATGGATGTACTTCTGCGGAATTGTCTATGGAAGAAAAAAATAAAATCAGTCATCGTGGAAAAGCACTAAGAGCAATTAAAGAAATTTTGAAGGAAAAAATGAATCTTTCAGAATAAATTAGAAAAAAATTTTGAAAAAAATTTTTGAGAATTTTTGAATTTCACATAAAAATATGTGATTCGAGTAGAAAATCAATGCAAATGTCAATGTCCTGAAACCCCCGTATTTTCGGGCTTTTCGGGACTTTGGTGTTTGGGGGAAAATAGAAAATAATATTTTTTTGAAAAAAATAAAAAAAAGTGTTGACATATCGAAACTCAGATGATAATATATGTCTTGCGTTGAGGGAAACGCAAAGCCAATTAAATATCTTGAAACGAGAAATGGCAACTTCAGCGGGGTGTGGCTCAGTTTGGCTAGAGCGCCTGGTTTGGGACCAGGAGGCCGCAGGTTCGAATCCTGTCACC
>JAUNCI010000024.1 GCA_030526665.1 Eubacteriales bacterium | reverse complement strand
CCAGGATCAAACTCTCTGATAAAATGTTTGATTCGTTTTTCTCAAGACAACCTTTTCTGGCTTACCGAACTACTAAATTCATGCTTCGCATTCATCAAGGGTTCGGTATGTCTCGCACTAACCTCGATCTTCGCTTACGCTCGATTTCGCTAAGTGCTCTGACAATCTCGTTTTTACTGTTTTTCGGTTTTCAAACCGTTCTTAAAAATGTAAAGAATTTTCGAGAATCGTATGTGTTTCACTGTTCAGTTATCAAGGTTTTTGCTGTTCTTTTTTTTGCGACAGCCATGATAGAATATCATGTTTGCTTTTGTTTGTCAAGCATTTTTAGAAGTTTTTTAAATTTTCTTTTTCAATGCTTTCCTCACTTTTGACAGCTCAAACAGAATACCATAAGCATTTCCATTTGTCAAACACTTTTTTAAGTTTTTCAAAACTTTTTCAAAAGTGTCCTGCTGTTTTTTGACAGCTTTGATAGATTATCATATATAGATTTCGTTGTCAACATATAATTGTAATTATTTTATATCCTGATTATTATGCTGTAACTATTTTAAAGTCAAACCCAACATTATCCTTTTTCTTGTTCTTTTATTGATGATGATTGATTTTAGTTGAATCTCCGATAACCAATTCTGCATCTAATATTATTTGCTTTGCGCAGGATTTGCTGTTAATCATTTCAAATAACATTTGAATCGTCGCCATTGCCATTTCTTCGCTCGGTTGTTTCATTGTTGTAATTGTCGGATTATAATAAGAGGTCATTTCCAGTCCGTCAAACCCTGCCACACCACATTCTGCAGGAATGTTTTTTCCGGCATCCACCAATGCTTTGCAAGCTCCAATTGCCATACTATCTGATATGGCATAAATGCAATCAAAATCTACTCCTGATTCCAACAATCTTTTCGTCTGTTTGTAACCATTCTTCATAGTATAAACTTCTTCATTGACCGATTGGATAATGCACTTTTCATTCGGTTCCATTTCATGTTTTTTCAAAGCATTCAAATAACCATTCAAACGAAGCAATCCAATACTTGCATCCTCTTCTCCGGCAGCAAGTATCGCTATTTTCCGATATCCACACTGTAGTAAATATTCCGTCATTTTCATGCTTTCTTTCTCATGATCAATGGTAACGCTTGCATATTCTTCAAATATTTTTAATGAGTCCGATGTACTTATCACAAACGGCACTGTTAATAACTTAAGTTTATCTTTTTTATCATCATTTACGCCGCCCAGAAACACAATTCCTTTTAAACGCTTTTCTTTTTCCAGGCGAAGCGCAACATCAATTTCATTTTCTCGTTCACCAACATGCTGTAATATAAAAGTGTATTCTTTTTTTGTAATTTCTCGATTCAGTATCTGAATCATTTGTGCAAAAAACGGATTGCTGATTCCTTTGATTAATACTGCAATCGAATTTGAATCCGAAAGCTTCAAATTACGTGCACTATTATTAGGTACATAATTATACTCTTTTATCACTTTCAGGATTTTTTCCTTGGTCTCTTCGTTAATATCCTCGTATCCATTAATAGCCCTTGATACCGTGCTTACTCCGACTCCACATATTCTGGCAATTTCTTTTATAGTAATATTAGCCATCTTCTATCACTTCCTTTGCATACAATTCCATATTCGGAACCGTTTCCGAAAATCTAATAATATTTAAACAAACTTTCCCCGTGATTGCAAGCACAGGAATAAAAAAGAGGACCTCTGCTTTTTTGCGAAAACAGAAGCCCTCTTAGACTATTTTATCTTTTATATCATTAATATACACTTTATCATTAATAGGCTATTCAAAATACTACTCTGAATGGCAATGTCTTTACATCAATCCAACCCATCTCTGTGATAAAGTACCACCGCAGAATATGCCGGAAGAGACACCTTTACAATTCCTGCTTTAGCGATGTAATCTTTTTGTTTCTGTGAATAACCTGTAGAGTTTGAGATGATTATCTGCGTCAGCTTACAATCTCTGGATCTGCTGATTCCAGTCATCCAAACATCGATTTCAACCTCTCGCTCTTCATCTCTGTTATTCAATATAACAATCATCTGCTCGTTTCCGGAAAATCTGCCATAGCATAAACCCTGGTAATCGTTCCACAAAAATTTCAGCGATGCATCTTTCAGAAAAGCAAATCTTTTATGCACTCCGATCATCGCACGATAGAAATCGATCATTTGGAAATCTTCTCTTCCCCATGGATATGTTCTTCGATTATCCGGATCCGTAAATCCACACTGTCCCGCCTCATCTCCATAATAAAGCGTCGGCGATCCGGGCCAGGTCATCTGAACAACAATTGCTTCTCTCATAACTGCAGGATTCACATCTTTGGACGCAGCCTCCCCGCCTGCATATGCAAGCCTTCCCGGGCGACGATTGGTTCTGGTCAAAAATCGCGAATGATCATGATTCGACAGCTGATTCATCGCCGCTGTCAAAGCTGACATATGTAATGTTCGCATATGTACTTTCATTGCACCGATAAAGGCATCACTGTTACCATATAAATCTTCACGATACTCATCACTATGCTTCTCCATACCTGTCAAAAACCAGGTCAATGGTTCCATAAAAGCATCGTAGTTCATAATGGTATCCCACTCATCTCCCTGCAGCCAGCTTTCTGCATTTCCATAATGTTCTGCCAAAATAACAGCATTAGGATTTGCTTCTTTGACTGCTTTTCGGAAATCTTTCCAAAATTGATGATTAAATTCATTGGTATGCCCCAGATCCGCTGCAACATCAAGTCTCCATCCATCAATATTATACGGAGGAGATACCCATTTTCGCCCAATTTCAAGAATATGGTTATACAGTTCTCTCGATCCTTCATAGTTTAGTTTTGGCAATGTATCATGCGACCACCATCCGTCATAGCTTGGATTATAAGGCCACTGATTCTCGTCATAAAAATGGAAATAATTTCTATATGGACTTTCTGAAGAGACAAACGCTCCTTTTGGATAACATTCATCGTTCTCATAGATTCTCTCTCTATCCATCCATTTATTAAAAGATCCACAGTGGTTAAACACACCATCAAGAATGATTTTCATACCACGTCTATGAATTTCATCTACAAAACGCGCAAAAAATGCATTGCTCGCCTCAAGATTTTCCATATCCGTCACACGACGTATGTATTTGAACGCATGAGCATTATCCAAATCGCCTTCCTGCAGGCAGCGATCATCATCTTGAATAATTACACCAATATGCGGATCTATATACTCATAGTCCTGACAATCATATTTATGATTACTTGGAGAAACAAAAATAGGGTTTAGATATATAACTTCAACACCTAAAAAGCGGAGATAATCCAGTTTATCCCATATTCCCTGCAAATCACCGCCATAAAATTCACGGACCCCCATTGTAGCCGGTATTTTGTGCCAGTCATCAACTTTCTGACTATGCCCCTGTATATACGCATACTCAGAAGTCTGTACATCATTCGACGGGTCGCCATTATAAAAACGATCCACAAATATCTGGTACATTACCGCGCCTTTTGCCCAGTCCGGAATATGATAATTGGGATATATTTCAAAATCAGCATAAGTATTTACCTCTGACTCTACTCCCTGCGTTGTATAATAGCAGGTAACCCATCCGTACTGAATCTCAAAATGATAACGGAAGATTTCGTCCGGCATTGTGATAGTCGTTTCATAAAAATCAAAGCCCTTTTCCGTTTTCACTCTCTTCATTAACTGTTTGGTTTCATTAGCGACCATCCACACTGCATCCACGTTATTTCGTAATGTGCGGAATCGGATAGTAACCTGTTCTCCCGTTTCCGGTTCGGAAGGATAACGATAATAGGATGTTCCGTCACTAAACAAAGCATCCTTATTCAATACCGGTCGTACATTCAATATGTACTGCAATCTTTTTGTTTTATCCACTGGTAACATCTCCTATAGATTTAATATATCCTTGTAGAAAAAAAAGACAGCGGATCAGGCTGTCTTTTTAGAGAAGGTATTTCTTCTTATGGGGTGTAGCAAAAACTATATAATGTATTGGGGGTTTTTACAGTTATTATAATATCATCGAAACCGCCAAAAGTGTGCACAACATTGACAATTTTCGCCTATATTTTTTATTAATCCTGCACAAAAAGAGCTTCAAACTCTTGCTGATTAATTTTTTCTTTTTCCAAAAGCAGTTTTGCACACTGATCAAGAACGCCTTGATGCTCCAGAATGATTTCTTTTGCTTTATCATGACAATCCTGAATAATCGTACGAATTTCTTCATCAATCGATTTTGCAACCTCTTCACTATATCCCCTGGTATGCGCCAAGTCTCTTCCGATAAAGACTTCATTGCTGTCATTTCCATACGTAATTAATCCGATACGTTCTGACATTCCATATTTCATAACCATTGAACGCGCCGTATTGGTTGCTCGCTCAATATCATTCGAAGCTCCGGTCGTAATATCATCAAAAATAATTTCTTCCGCTATACGCCCGCCCAGCAATGTCATGATTTCCTGTGTCATTTTGCCTTTTGTATTAAACATTTCATCACTTTGAGGAAGAGGCATTGTATATCCTGCTGCCCCCATTCCGGTAGGGATGATAGAAATCGAATACACTGGTTCCATATCCGGAAGTACATGGAACAAAATCGCATGTCCGGCTTCATGATATGCCGTAATTCGTTTTTCTTTTTCTGAAATTACTTTGCTTCGTTTTTCTGCACCTATTCCAACCTTGACAAAAGCTTTCTGTATATCCTTCTGGATAATAAAACCTCGATTTTCTTTTGCCGCATTGATTGCCGCTTCGTTCATCAAATTTTCCAGATCCGCTCCGGTGAATCCGGCAGTAGTCTGCGCGATCTGTCGAATATCAACATCCTCTCCAAGCGGTTTGTCTTTGACATGTACCTGCAGAATTTCTTCTCTGCCTTTTACATCCGGACGTCCCACTGCCACTTTACGGTCAAATCTTCCCGGACGCAGAATTGCAGGATCCAAAATATCCACTCGGTTTGTTGCAGCCATAACGATGATTCCCTCATTAACTCCAAATCCATCCATTTCAACCAGAAGCTGGTTCAATGTCTGTTCACGTTCATCGTGTCCGCCGCCCATACCGGTACCTCGTTGTCTGGCAACTGCATCAATCTCATCTATAAAAATAATGCACGGCGCATGCTGCTTTCCATCTTCAAAAAGATCTCTGACGCGTGATGCACCAACACCAACAAACATTTCGACAAAATCCGAACCGGAAATCGAAAAAAACGGAACTCCCGCTTCTCCGGCAACCGCCTTTGCAAGAAGTGTTTTTCCTGTTCCCGGAGGTCCCACCAGCAGAACACCCTTTGGAATTCTGGCGCCTACATTTGTATATTTCTGTGGATCTTTCAAAAAGTCCACCACTTCCTCCAGGTCTTCCTTTTCTTCCTGAAGGCCTGCAACATTTTCGAAAGTGACTTTTTTGTTCTCGTCAACTTCTGTCATTTTGGCACGACTTTTTCCAAAGTTCATCATTTTGGAATTTCCGCCTCCCGACATCTGTCGATTCATCATCACAATCACAAAGAGGAACAAAAGTCCCATAATTAAGGTAGGCAGAACATTTACAAGAAATGTGCTTTCTCTCGGTACATCCTGAACAGAATAAGATATATTCTGCGCACTCAGATAAGTCTGCGCATCATTTACATTTGTTACATTAACACGGCATTCTTCTTGATTTTTCAATGTTAAAATCACAGCCCCTGTCGGAACCTGCTGATTCTGGATGATCTGAGCACTGCTCACATCCCCGTTCTCTACTGCCGTTTTCATTTGTTCATAAGTATAGCTGTTCTGTGTGGTCATATTATTTTGAAAAAAATATATACCCAGCAAAACCACTAACATAATAATCAGATACAGTCCTGATCTGGTTGACTGTCTATTCACTCGCTGTACTCCTTTTTTTTCATGGTCTCAGTTTATCAATTGAACTTTGACCTGTTTTTGAATCATTTCAATTAATCTTCTAAAAATTCCACAACACCGATATAAGGAAGATTTCTGTATTTCTGTGCATAGTCAAGACCAAAGCCAACTACGAATTCATCCGGAATGTTGAAGCAGCTGTAATCAACATCAACGTCTACAACACGTCTTTCCGGTTTATCAAGAAGTGTACACAGATGAAGGCTCTTTGGATTACGATCTGTCAAAACTTTTAACAGATAGCTCAGAGTTCTTCCTGAATCAATGATATCTTCTACGACAAGAACATCTTTTCCTTCCAGAGGCTGATCAAGGTCTTTTACAATTCGAACAACACCGCTTGATTTTGTGTCATCTCCATAGCTGGATACAGACATAAAATCAAAAGAAACCGGTACTGTTAATCTTTTTGCTAATTCGCATGCAAAAAATACACCGCCCTTGAGAACGCAAATCATATGAATCTGTTTTCCCTCATAATCTTTATTGATCTGTGCTGCAATCTCCTGGATTTTTGCTGAAACTTCTTCTTCGCTCAATAAAACTTTAATATTTTCTCTCATTTTCGCTCTCTCCTGTATATGAAATTTGTAATACATTCTTCGTTGTCGAAGAAACTTTGTATTTTTCACTTATTCGGCCGCCAACCATCCAGATAATCTCTCTGTCTAACGCAATCAGAGGAATTCTCCCTCTGTCTTCCGCCGGAATTTTATCATCTATCATTATTCGTGAGATTTTCTTTTTTGTATTATTTGGTTCTATAAAAATATAATCTCCCGTTTGCCGAAATCGTGCCTTTAGCGTATCGTTTATTTTATCACAATCCAGCCATTTCGTATACTGATTTCGAGGAATCTCTTGCCCCGTATATTGAATTTTTTTACACTCAAAAGTTCCTGCCGCACACTTCAAATTCCCCGGAATCTCCAGATTCCAGCTGATTATCGGACGATCTCCGGATGCATCTTTTTTCTCTTTTTTTCTCGAAAGAGCAACCCCTTCATAATTTCTGCACGCTGTCATATGATATGGCAGGGATACTTTTCTCCCTGTAGTTCCTTCGAATAAATCCAGAACACTTTGAACATGCCCGGAAGTAATGTCTTTTTTCTTTCCTGCAAGCTCTCCGAGTATCTCCATGACCAGATAGTTTTTTTCAATCTGCCACATTGTTTCCAATAATTCCGGGCGCAAAAGATAACCATCTTTTCCCTTTATTTTGCATTGCTTCGCATATTCCTTTGCTCTCTGTGAAAAAAAGTCATCTGCCTGCCGCAAGGATTCCGCCGCCTGCGCAATATGCGATATCGCCTGTGCATTAACCTGTTCCTGCATAGCAGGCAAAATACTATTTCGTATACGATTTCTCGTATATTCGTTTTCCAGATTGGTACTGTCCGTGCAATATTCAATCTTCTTTAATTTCAGATACGCTTCTATCTCACTTCTCTGTACACATAACAGCGGGCGAATATAGATGAATTGCTTTTTCTCTGTCACCGGACGAATTGCCCCGAGCCCTCGCAGTCCGCTGCCTCTTGCCAAATGATGCAGCACCGTTTCTGCCTGATCATTCTCATTATGTGCAATCGCAATTTTAATTTGCATTCCGGGATATGAAATGGCGGTTTCCTCAAACGCTTTTCGCCGTACAATTCTACCGGTCTCTTCTTCACCGAGTTTTTGTTTTTTTGCCAGTTCCGGCACATCATACCGATAGCTGAAGCAACGAATATGGTTCTTTTCACAAAATATTTCCACATAATGCTGGTCATGATCTGCCTCTTTTCCACGTATCCCATGATTTACGTGAACTGCTGCAAGAACGGCATTCTCTTCTTTGCAAAAGCAATTTAAAATATCCAGCATGCAGATGGAATCCGCACCGCCTGATACACCTGCAATCACCACATCTCCCGACCGGATCATGGAATATTCTTTTATATACCGTTTCACTTTTTCATACATTTTTTAACCTCATGATTCCAATTCTATTCCAGACAATATACAAAGCTTTTCTGTCATGGAGCCAAATCAATTTCATCCATATTTGAGTCAGACCTTCGATTATATAAAAAGCCATGTCAGATAATCAATAAGTATGATTACAGACATGGCTATAAATTCTATTATTCTGCTTCTTTAAATACGATCTCATTATCTTTGACAAGACCAAGCCTTTCTCGAGCAACTTCTTCAACATATTCATCCGTCTGCATATATTTTTTTAAGTCCTCGATTTCCTGAGTACGATTCTGCTCTTCCTCAATCTGCTCAGCAAGAGTCGTTGCCTTTGCTTCGTACAATACCATTTTGTCATGAAGAGAACGGCTCTCATTCACAAGAAAAATGAGCAAAATAGTTACTACGACAGCAATTGCAATCATACCAAGACTATCATGACGTATTCTGTTTTGTTTAACTCTTTTCCCCTTATCTCTAACTGCCACGATCCGTTTTACCCTTCATTTCACGGTTCTATATTTGCGGGTCCTTTCGCTTTTCATTCCCTTCAAATCAAAAAAGCGCAATTCACCACTAATACATTCCTAATTTTAACCCTTAATTTTCCAAATAGCAACAGAAGAATCGAAATTCATTTAAATGTAAAGGATTTGTAAATATTTCTTTCAATAAAGAAAGTGCCTTCTTTCATAGACAGTGAGTTCAAATTTATTAAAAACGTTCACTTCTATAAATATTTAAACAACGTTTCCGCTTCTTCTTTACGTACTGTTTCTTTGACATCTGTCACTTCCACTTTTACGTTTTTTGTTCCAAACTGAATTTCAATAATATCGCCGGCTTTTACTGCGGTAGATGCCTTTGCCGGTTTTCCATTGATCATCACTCTGCCTGCATCGCATGCTTCATTTGCAACTGTACGTCGTTTAATCAAACGACTGATTTTCAAATATTTATCTAAACGCATAGTCTCTCCTTTTTTTGATATACAAGGAAAAAAAAGGAGGAACTATAAGTTCCTCCGCTGTTTTTCAAACATTCAATAAGATTTTACGATTAAGCGTTGATCATATCTTTTAATGCTTTACCAGCTTTGAATTTTGGAGCTTTAGAAGCTTTGATTTCCATTGTTTCTCCTGTAAGAGGATTTCTTCCTGTTCTTGCAGCTCTTTCAGATACTTCAAATGTACCAAAACCAACAAGCTGTACTTTTCCATCATTTTTAAGCTCAGCTGAAACAACGTCAACAAATGCTTTTAAAACTGCTTCCACATCTTTTTTAGAAAGTTCTGTTTCTTTAGCCATAGCAGCGATTAATTCTGTTTTATTCATAATAATATAGCCTCCTCATAGTGGTTTATCTTCATTTCATTTCTTCCATACTCGAACAGATGGAAATATCATAGATATTTATATAACATTTACCGTATGCTGTCAAGCATTATGTCAAGTATTGCATCAAACCTTTTTCTTTTTTCTATCAATTCATTTTTATATCGGCAATTGCTTTTAGCAGGCACTCTTTTGTATTCTTCTCGGGTTCTTCAAGTACCAGATCCAGGAGTTTGTGTAATATGATACCGATTTCTTTTCCCGGTTTCATCCCCAGCTGTATCAGATCATTTCCGGTAATTGCCAATGTTTTCAAGGACACACATTCGTTCCTTTCCTGTATCTCCTGAAAATGCTTCTGTGCTTCCACAAGACAGGTCAAATTTTCTTTTCTGGTCAGATCACTTTGCGCAAGACAATCTGCTTTTTTTATTTCCAGCAACAAAGGAAAAAGATCTTCACCGATTTTATTAATTGTTTTTCGAACCTGTTTTGCATTCATAATTCCCCAGTAATCATGGAACTGAATCAATTTTGACACTTTATAAATCGTATCATTATCCATCTTTAATCGACGCATTATTGTTTTCGCCATTTTTTCACCAACGATTGCATGATTATAAAAATGATCGATACCATCCTCATCCGTGCTTTTCACCTGCGGTTTACCAATATCATGCAGCAACATTGCAAAACGAAGGACCTTATCCGCTTTTACATAAAGCATACTATGCAAAATATGTTCCCCCACTGAGAAACAATGGTGCGGATTATTCTGTGGTGTTTTCATACAGGTATCAAATTCCCACAGGAATTCTTTTGTAATTCCCGCTTCATAAGCCACACGTAAAAAGTCAGGATTTGGAGATAACAGCATTTTTTCAAGTTCGGCTTCTATTCTTTCGGCACTGACATTTTTCAGATTTGGCGCAATAATCGGTAATGCAGCTTTCGTTTTCTCCTCAATTGCAAATCCAAGCTGGGCAGAAAAACGAACGGCTCTCATAATACGCAGAGCATCTTCTGTAAATCGCTCCATCGGATCTCCCACGCATCGGATAATTCCATTTTCCAAATCTTCTTTTCCGCCAAACAGGTCTACCAGACCATCCGTATGATTATATGCCATTGCATTAATTGTAAAATCTCTTCGTTTTAAATCCTCTGAAAGGCTTGCTGTGAATGTGACTTCTTTCGGGTGTCTTCCATCCTCATACTCCCCATCCACACGATAGGTTGTAACTTCATATCCTTCTTTTTCTACCATGACCGTGACCGTTCCATGCTGAAGACCGGTATCAATGGTTCTGTGAAATAATTCTTTTACCTGTTCCGGTAAAGCTGAGGTTGTAATATCCCAATCATGAGGACAGCGTCCCAAAAGAACATCTCGCACACATCCGCCTACGGCATATGCTTCAAATCCCGCTTCTTCCAGAACATTCAGAATCATTTCTACATGCTTTGGTATCTCAATATGCATTCTCTTTCACCTTCCTTTCGTGCGAATACGCCTTCTCACGGAGTGTTTTTCTTATTGGCAATGAATTTTCCAATTACATAAAAAGGGCCATGCATTTTTGCACAGCCCCAAAATATCCACTGTTTTAATATGCTCTTCCCCAGTAAACCATTTTTTTCGCAGGTTTTCCGCAGCATACACAGGTATCACTGAGCTGTTCCTGTTCAAACGGCATACATCTGGAAGTTGCCTGAACATCTTCTTTGATTTTGTCTTCACAATCCTGTGATCCACACCACATTGCTTTTACAAAACCAGGTTTGTTATTGATCGTGTCTTTAAATGTTTCGTAGTCTGTTGCAACATATGTATGTTCTTCACGATGAGCACGAGCACGTTCGAGCATATCATGCTGTACCATATCCAGAACTTCCTGTACTTTTGCAACAAGTTCTTCAAATTTAACAACGTATTTTTCTCTGGTATCACGACGACAGATGACAGCCTGACCATTTTCGATATCTTTTGGTCCGCATTCGATACGTACCGGAATACCACGCATTTCCTGTTCAGCGAATTTAAATCCAGGACTCTTGTCAGTGTCATCAACTTTCACACGGAATCCTGCTTCTTTTAATTCAGCATATAATTCGTCTGCTTTTTCGAGTACACCTTCTTTACGCTGCTGAATCGGAATGATTACTGCCTGAACCGGTGCAATTCTTGGTGGGAGAACAAGTCCGCTGTTGTCTCCATGAACCATGATCAGCGCACCGATCATACGAGTTGTCATACCCCATGAAGTCTGATGTACATACTGTAATTTATTTTCTTTATCTGTGTACTGAATTCCAAATGCTTTTGCAAATCCATCACCAAAGTTATGGCTTGTTCCTGACTGCAAAGCTTTTCCGTCATGCATCAGTGATTCGATTGTGTAAGTAGCTTCCGCACCTGCAAATTTTTCTTTGTCTGTTTTCTGTCCTTTTACAACCGGAATTGCAAGTACTTCTTCACAGAAATCTGCATATACATTCAGCATCTGAATAGTTCTTGCCTCCGCATCTTCTGCAGTTGCATGTGCAGTATGGCCTTCCTGCCACAGGAATTCTCTGGAACGAAGGAATGGACGAGTTGTCTTTTCCCAACGAACAACGGAGCACCACTGATTATATACCTTCGGAAGGTCTCTGTGAGACTGAATTTCTTTTGCATAGAAATCACAGAACAAAGTTTCAGAAGTCGGACGTACGCAAAGTCTTTCCTGAAGCGGATCAAGTCCGCCATGAGTTACCCATGCAACTTCAGGAGCAAAACCTTCAACGTGGTCTTTCTCTTTCTGAAGAAGACTTTCCGGAATAAACATTGGAAGATAAACATTTTCTACCCCAGTTTCTTTGAAACGGCGATCCAGTTCTCTCTGAATATTTTCCCAAATTGCATATCCTGCCGGTTTAATAACCATACAGCCTTTTACACTTGTATAGTCACAAAGTTCTGCTTTTTTTACAACGTCTGTATACCACTGTGCAAAATCTACTTCCATAGAAGTAATTGCCTCAACAAGTTTCTTATCTTTAGCCATTGTTGACATTCTCCTCTTATCATACTATCCATATCTAAGATGGACTATCAAATTTCATTGTATTTAAAACGAAAGAGCATGTCAAGTATTTTCACCGACATGCCCTTATCATAATTTACTTTGTTTTGTTTATTCATTACTTTCCAATTGTTTCTTATTTTTGCCTCGAAAGATTTTATACCTCAAAAGAAATTTCACGGCCGGTACGACTATAGCGATAATATCGAACCCCTGCTGCATTCAACATTTTTTTTGATGCGATTACAGATGGAGTAAGTGCATACTTGTCGCTGTCGTATACAATCGTTTTTATTCCTGCCTGAATGATGGCTTTCGCACATTCATTACATGGAAATAGTGAAACGTATAATTTTGCGCCTTCCAGACTTCCACCGCGATAATTCAAAATTGCATTTAATTCACTGTGAGTTACATAAAAATACTTTGTTTCCAGAGGATCACCTTCTCGTGCCCAGGGAAATTCATCATCCGAACAGCCTTTGGGAAATCCATTGTATCCCATAGACAGAATTTTGTTGTCTTCACTGACAATACAGGCACCCACCTGAGAATTCGGATCTTTGGATCTCATTCCTGAGAGCATTGCAACTCCCATAAAGTATTCATCCCAGGACAAATAACCTTCACGCTTTTTATTCTTCTGTTCACTCATATTCTCAACCTGCTATTCTTCAATCAAGTTAATGCGTCTTTGATGGCGTTCTTCTCCAGAAAATGGAGTATTCAAAAATGTATCAATAATTTTCACTGCCAATCCCGGACCGATTACTCGTGCTCCAAGTGCTACAATATTTGCATCATTATGAAGTCTGGTTGCCTCTGCAGAGAAACAATCTGAACAAAGTGCAGCACGAATCCCTTTCACTTTATTAGCCGCAATGGAAATACCGATTCCTGTTCCACAAATCAAAATTCCTTTGTCACATTCACCATTTACAATGGAATACGCAACTTTTCTGGCATATTCCGGATAGTCCACAGATGCGCTACTATCGCATCCGAAATCCTTGTACTCCAGACCTTTGCTCTCCAGATATTTCTTTACTTCCTGTTTTAACTCATATCCACCATGATCACATCCTAATGCTATCATTGTGCTCTCCTCCTTGAAAATATTTATATTTTCTTTATACCTGTATGATGTGATGTCCTGCAGCCTTCAGCAGACGATTCATGATTGCCTGTCCCATTTGTGGCGTATAAAATGCTTCTGAATAAATAACATCTACATCCTCATCATCAAACGACCGCAATACTTCATATAAATGTTTTGCGATGGTTTCTTCTTCCATTCGACTTCCTATCACTTTGATTGAATCGCAATGATAAAGTGAAGCAGTCTCGCTGGTTGCGATAATTCCTGTTTTTTTTCCGTCACGTGCATTTTGTTCTGCACGCTTATTGATTTCCTTTACTACACACTCCTCATCACCCTCAATAATTGTGAGATCGGCTTTCGGAGCATAGTGACGATATTTCATTCCCGGTGCTTTCGGTCTCGTTTTCTCATCCGTGATCAAAAGTCCTCTATCCATTCGCACCTCGCCAAGAGTTTCCTGCAGCATTTCCAGCGAAATGTAACCCGGACGAAGCACAAGCGGAACTTCTTCCGTGAAATCTACAATCGTAGATTCCAGACCAATTCCTACTGATCCGCCATCAATAATCATATCAATAGTACTTCCCAGATCTTCTTCCACATGAGCTGCCGTTGTCGGGCTTGGTCTGCCCGATGTATTTGCACTAGGTGCCGCTACATAGCCGCCTCCGGCCAAAATCAATTCCTGTGCAATACGATCACTTGGATATCTGACAGCAACACTGTTTAATCCGCCTGTCGTCTCCATAGGTACGATTTCCGATTTTTCAAAAATCATAGTCAGCGGACCCGGCCAATACTTTTCTGCCAGCACCATCGCCTTCGCAGGAATATTTTTTACTATTTTTTTCAGATCTTCCATGCGTGCAATATGCACGATCAATGGATTATCTGACGGTCTGCCCTTAGCCGCGTAGATTTTCATGGATGATTCCGGATTTAATGCATCCCCACCCAGTCCATAAACGGTTTCTGTCGGAAATGCCACCAGGCCTCCATTTTTCAATATTTCACCGGCACGAATCAGAGCTTCCTGATTTAATTCAGACTCTGTCATCGCGACAATTTCTGCTTTTTTACTCATATCACAATTCGTTCCTTCGATTTTCTATCAATCCCTCTTACAAATATATATTCATTTCACATGAAATAATATAGCACCCTTACTTTATTTTTACAATAAACGTATCGCTATTTGGCGATTGATATACTACTTCACCATAATTTGCCAGTAGTTCTTCCTTCAATCCATCCTGGTATTTATCACGCTCCATCTGTCCGACAAAAACATAGGAAATGTTATAACGTTCAAACAGTGCTTTTACCATTTCCGTATCAGATGAGGTATATATTGTTTCAATATCAGTAGCTTTCACATTCAAAGATGCCGTATCATTTCTCCAAAGCCATTCATGTACATACCAGCCCAGAACTGTTGGAAGTCCTGTCATTGCAGAAACACGTTCATACCCCGTATAACTGTCTCCGTTCGCTTCCAGCACTACCGGACTTCCCTGAATATTTTCTTTCAGCCATCGAATTGCACCGGCGTCCTCCGGAAAATCCATTTCCAGAAATGCGGTTGCATCCAAGCCCTGATAACGCGACGGATCCGCATATCCGGAAAACCAGGAATCAACTGCTTTTCCGAAGTATCCTACAGTCCAAAGCAAAAAAACACATCCGATTACAGCAAAGACTTTCAAAACTTTCTGTTTAGAAACCGCCAGGATTCTGACGATCACATACGCCATAATCATACCAAACATGATATATGCCTGATATGTCAGCTTAAACATTGTATTTGCTCTGGCATTTCCCGCCTCATAGATATCTCTGACATACACAAGTTCCGGTATCAGCACCAATCCCATCGCACAAAAACTCAATACCACCACAAACAGATCCGGTATTGCGATCTCTTCAAATAATCTATGTAATTTTCGTTCTCGAATCACCCATTTTTTCTCAATAAAAAGTGAAATCAGGAAAACGATACTCAAAATGACCGGTAATCCCCACAGCACCATCAACTGATAAAACAGACTATGGTATTGCGCAAAAGCAACACCTTGTACCATTGTCACAAACTGCAGTGTAAATGGAAGAATAATAACAGAGCTGATCAACAGTACTTCGGCCGCCTGCGCAGCAAGTACCGCAACCATTGCCATTCCTTTTCCCTCAAATACGATTGTATCCGTAAATAAAATCACGCCGCCGCAAACAACGAAATAAATAATAAAATCCCAGTAATTATTCAAATGAAACATTCCTAATAATACAGAGGCACAGATCACATGTGGCTGCAGCAATACCTTTTTCCAAAACGAACGACTTTTCGGAGCAAATTCTATTTTCCCATTTAATCGAATGTTTCGTGTATAGGCATACAGAATCCCCATCAGTAAAAGCACAAACATGATATTTACCACATGCGCGTGTAAATCTCCCAGCACAAATGAATAGCATGGAAATTCATGAATCGTTTTGTCCGGTCTATCCGGATTAAATCCAATATATCGAGTTGCATCCGGGAACCAGTATCCGGAGATTTCTTCTCCTTTAAGTGTCTGTATCCACGGAATTATTTTTGCATAAATCACATAATGCATATTTCCGGCGAAAGCAACTGCCAGACCGGCAAGCATACCGGACAGATATCCAAGCACATTTTTCGCTTTTTCGTGAAGAACTTTTACACGATCAAAAGTCAGTTGATAAACCAGAGAAAATGGCATCGCAAATGCAAATGCCGCCACAAAACATCTCATCAGATTATAGGTGATTTCAACTTTTGTTCCGGATAATTTTGTCAAAAAGACTGCAAAATATTGTCCGCCATAGTAATAATTGATTACGCCTTCACTGTACCATAGATCCTTCGCCGGAAGTACATCACTTCTCATCATTGCTTCCATGAATCCATAATCCATAAATTTCTCAGTTCCGTATGCTGCCGGATTAAATCCAGCCAGATAGGTCCAAATCAAAAATGCCGCAAAGAACAGTATTTCTTCCGTCAGAATCAACGAGATATGGTCTTCTGTAAATCGAATCGCCCTGCCCACATTTGTTTTTAGCAGAATGATTATGTTGATCGCCGCAATAATCAGAACTACTGCAACGCAAATGCTTCTATGAAACGAAACAATACGAAGTGATACCAGGAGCCAGGTCAAAAGCCCGCTTGCTGCTATCGCAAATACTTTCGAGAAAATCCATCCCTTATCTTCAAATCCGGCAAATAAGTACTGCGCAGATGGAAGCATAATCATTCCCAGAACCAGAGCAAGCAGCCACCATATCCAAAAAGTCACGACATCCCCCTGCAAAATAAAACGAGACAATGCCAAAAGCAGCACCCATATCATCCCATATACAATAAGTTTTCCTTTTTTCACTTTTCTGCCATCCTTTATATCTCAATCATTTTTTTAACTATTCATTTCACTTTATAAATTCGCATTCTTCCACTTTCTGATGTATAGGCCAGAGGATAGAGATCTGCTATCGTTTCCTCATGACACTCAACGTCTTCAAATGTCACATCTTCCTCAAATAAAATGTATGTAATTGCTTCCTGTTCCACCAGGTTTTTTATTTCTTCACGGTCTGTACCACCATAGATTCTACGTCCAATATCTGCACGATAGTATGTATCATATCCCGCTGACCATGCATAATACGGCCATCCACAATATAGCATCGTTCCGGACATTGTGACTGAATTCATACTATATTCCGGTGTTAAGATCAAATCATTTTTCGACAGATTCTCACAAAGCCAGTCCGTCACATCATTTTTCAATTCCACTGTCAGACTTCGATACTCACCGTTATTTCTGATAATGATTACAAAATCATAAATCCCCGTTGCTGTCAGGCAAATCGTCAAAAGCACTGCAGCCAATTTCCCAATTAACTTCTTCTTGAACAATTTTTCCAGTATTCCTGCCCAGAATATCGTCATAAATGCATATGCAATCATAATATACTTATGATTGACAGCGATATCGGGTGTCAAAGAAAAGAAAAACGCAAAAAATAATGGCATTGAAAATCCCAATGCAAGTGCTCGCTGTTTTCGTTTCATTTGAAAGGCTGCCAAAACCAGTCCCAGAAAGAAAAAGCCGGTAATTTTAAACAGGTATACCAGAACTCCCGGCACGGTCTTTACATCAGCCAAAAAGCCAAAATAGACTGATGGACTGACAGCACTTCCGGTAATAAATAATTTGGATTGCAAGATTGAAAACAGTATGCTGACCGCTGCCATCAATGCAAAATCCAATTTTCCAATCGAAAACACTGCAATTCCTGCCAAAATCAGAAGGGATCCTATGACAACAGCACCATTCCAAAATGAGGTCAGACCCAAAACCAAGCCCAAAAGCAATGCCGATTCCGGTTTACGTATCATCCAGCCTTCTCGTGTACAAAACAATTTTTGCATTCGTACTTTTTCCGAATCATCCGGATAACATCCCGCTTCCATATAATCCAGAAACTTCCATATCACAAAAGTTCCGATCAATAAACCAAATGCCAGGTGTCTCTGATTCAAATAAACATTAAAATTCCAGAATCCCCAGTTTTCATTTGTCGTATATCCGATAAATGCAGAATTCTGGTTTAAAGTTTCCCACAAATCTCCTGCTTTTATATGTTCTGCAACATATTGAAAAAATGCCGTACCACTTCGAAAAAAGAATAGAATCATAGCAAAAACGCCGGCAAGAAATCCTCCCGTCATCCTTTTCACCAGACAAAACAATAGAATTAAAAAGCCGGTTAATGAGCATGCACTCACGATGTTATACGCAAGATCAATTCTCATACCAAGAAATTCCAGATTTCCAACCAGAAACTGATACATAAAATGATACTTCACGTCTTCCCCGCCAAAATGTGGATACTGTGTCGGAAAATTATTTCCACGTGAAAAAGATCGTATCATTGCCGTATGAGGAGCATAATCCGAGAAAACAGTAAAACCGGAATATAATAATCCATCTTTTACAAAAAATACATAGAAAAACATGCACAGAGAAAAAATAAATAAAACCGCAAAAAGCAGTATTTCTCTCTTATCGCCGTTTATAAATAGTTTTCGCAAATTTATGCATTCTTTTTTATGGTATCTTCGATATGTAAAAATTATATGTACGATACATACACTTAACAAAACAGATAGAACCAGACCATTTGCTGCATATAGTGGATGCTCCTGATGAAAACAGCAGCTAAATATCCATGCAGTAATATACAAAACCCATGTCACTAGAAGTGTTCCCACTCCAAACGCTGCCGGAATCTGAATCCAGATCAAATTTATAGGTTCAACATATCCTGACTGTTTTCCGGCATCTGATCTGCACATATTTTGTGTCAGAATAAATCCAGCATATGTTGAAATAAGAATATAAATAAAACCAAGCATGTACAACCTCCAACTGACATAAATTATAACAGCCTTTCTGCGGTTATGCTATAACAACCGCAAAAAGGCTATACATTTTACTTTATATTGTCTGTGATTGCTGTCCAGGTATCCGCAGTTTCCAAACCAAGTTTCCATGCTGCTACACCAGCCAGTTTATATTGTTTTGCAAGCTTTGCTTTATATGCGATCGATTCAGCATCTTCTATCCAAATAGAATATTTAAAACCATCCGCTTCATAAGTCGCTGCATTTTGAGAAACTGTTTTATCCCAATACTTCTCTGCATTATTTGTTGTGACAGTTTCCGTCGCAGACTTCATTCCAAGAGCACTGCTTTCTATAATTGTTCCATTTTGTGTTTTCCATAATCTCGAGTAAAATGGCATTGCATTGATTACCCGTTCTGCCGGAACTTCGTCCAGCGTATCTTTAATTCCCTGTTCTACCCACGGGAGAGAGGCAACCGATCCAATCTCGTCACCGCCCTGATAATGTTCATCATATCCCATGATGATCACATAATCTACTACTTTTCCCTGCTCCGAACGATTATAAAAGGCATTATAATTTGCCGGAACCGGATCGTCCACCGAAAGAATCAGATTATTTTTATGACACTCTATCGACATTTCACGCAGGAACTCTGTAAAATGAACACCTACATTCTCAGAAAGAGATTCAAAATCAATGTTAATTCCATCCATTCCACAATTCAAAGCAGATTGAACCAGTTGATTGATTAGATTTGTTCTCGTATCTGTGTGAGATAAAATATCATAAATCATTCCCGGACCGGTAATATTTTCAACCAGCCCCCATACCTGAATTCCTTTTTCATGTGCTGCCGCAACATAATCAGATGATGAAAGATCTGTGAGATTTCCATTATTATCTGCAAGGAAATACCATGTCGGGGAAATCACATTTAATCCAGGTGCGTTTTGAATCAAACTGTCAAGATTTGCGTTTTCTTCCGCATACTGCATTTGATGCCATGCCAACACAACCGGATTTTCCTGCGTATGGTATGTATATTCTTCTGTTTTGAATCCGGTATCTTTTTCATAAGAATAAACCGCACTCAATTTTTTCTTCTCCACGTATCCGGTATATCCGTCAAATGTCGCAACTTTACACCAGTTCTCCAGTTCTTCCAGGAACATCAATTCTGTGTCTGCAGGAACCACCGTCAAAATATCGGATTTGATACCACCCTGATATCGAATATTTACCATTTCATTTGTTTTTACAGCATCCATATCTGAAAAAGTATTCTGGATTACAATTCTGGACGGACCTTCCAAAATATACGTTTCCATATTTGTATACTGCTTCACATAATCCAAACTAAGATAAATCGTATCATTTCTTTTAACTACCGCATTGGGGCTTTCTTCTGTAATTGGCATAGAAGTCAGTTCCGACGGTGTCGCATACAAAATTCTATTATAATCCTCATCAAGATAATATCGTTCATTCAAATAGTTCTGAACCACTGTCAGCGGAAGATATCCCATACCATTTTCGATAAAACCTTTTGACTCTAATTTTGTAGTTTTTATAATAATGTGCGCATCCTGATCGGTCGCAGTCCCAAAATATTCATTTAAA
>JAUNCI010000023.1 GCA_030526665.1 Eubacteriales bacterium | reverse complement strand
TAATCATAGAAATATGTGATCATAGAAATACGAAATGATATGAATTTAAATCTATATAGAAAAAATACAGGAGCATTTATATATGAAATCACTGGTAATAGCAGAGAAACCATCCGTGGCCAGAGATATTGCTAGAGTTCTACACTGCGGACAAAAAGGAAACGGCTATCTCGAAGGAAGCAAATATGTCGTAACATGGGCTCTGGGACATCTGGTTACACTGGCAGATCCGGAGGAATATGACAAAAAATATATCAAATGGGAAATGCAGACACTTCCTATGATGCCGGAAAAAATGAAACTTACGGTCATCAAACAGACGGCGAAACAATATAATACGGTGAAACAGCAGTTGTATCGTAAAGATATTCAGGATATTATCATTGCGACAGATGCCGGAAGAGAGGGCGAACTTGTGGCCAGATGGATTCTGGATAAATCACAATGCCGCAAACCAATCAAACGTTTGTGGATTTCATCCGTTACGGATAAAGCCATTCGCGATGGCTTTTCAAACCTGGCAGATGGCAGAAAATACGATCCGCTCTATCATGCAGCAGTAGCAAGAGCTGAGGCTGACTGGCTTGTGGGTATGAATGGAACCAGAGCAATGACCTGCAAATACAATGCGCAATTATCCTGTGGAAGAGTGCAGACTCCTACACTGGCGATGATCGCAGCCAGAGAACAGGAAATCAGAAAGTTTGTTCCGAAACCATATTGGACAATGAAAATTTTGGCAGGCGGAGTTTCTTTTGTATGGAGAGAGGAAAAGAGTAAAGGGTATCGTACTTTCCAAAAAGAGCGCATTGAGGAAATCGCCAAACAGATCAAGGGTGAAAATGCCGTTGTGGCGAGTGTGATTAAAAAACCGAAAAAATCATATACACCTGGATTGTATGACCTTACCACCTTACAGAGGGAAGCAAATCAGAAGTATGGTTTTTCTGCAAAAGAAACACTCAATATCATGCAGAGATTGTATGAGAATCATAAAGTACTGACTTATCCACGTACTGATTCTCGCTATATCAGCAGTGATGTGGTTCCAACTATCAAAGAACGTTTGAAAGCGTGCGGTACCGGACCATATCGTAAGTTAGCGGGCGCATTGATCAATAAAACGATTCAGGCAAACAAAAGTTTTGTGGATGACAAAAAGGTCAGCGACCATCATGCAATTATTCCGACAGAACAATTTGTACAGCTGGATCATATGACGAACGAAGAACGTAAAATCTATGATATGGTAGTGCGCAGATTTTTGAGTGTTCTATATCCTCCATTTGAATATGAACAGACTACGCTGGAACTCAATGTGAAAGGAAATACATTTGTCGCAACCGGAAAGACCGTGCAGAAATTGGGCTGGAAGGAAGTCTATGAGGGCAATTGGGATGATGATACCGATGACATTGCTTCTGAATTGAAAGAACAGCGTTTGCCGGTATTCCGTCAGGGGGAACGACTGACGGTTGATAGCATTTCAGTGAATGAAGGAAAGACAACACCTCCGAAACGATTTACGGAAGCTACATTGCTGGCGGCGATGGAAAATCCGGTGAAATATCTGGAAAACAGTCATTCAATTGAAGCAAAAACTCTGGGCGAAACCGGTGGTCTGGGAACGGTAGCAACCAGAGCGGATATTATCGAAAAATTATTCCATTCCTTTATGATCGAGAAAAAAGGAAATGAAATCTATATTACCTCAAAAGCAAAACAGCTGCTGGAACTGGTGCCGGAGGATCTGAAAAAACCGGAACTGACTGCTAGCTGGGAAATGAAACTGGCGGCCATAGCGAAAGGAAAAATGAAACAATCTGTTTTTCTAAAAGAAATCAGAGAATATGCCTGTGAGATCGTGGATGAGATCAAGGCCGGACAAGGAAGTTTTCGTCATGATAATCTGACAAACAAATCCTGTCCGAACTGTGGCAAAAAACTTTTATCGGTAAATGGTAAAAATGCCAAAATGCTGGTATGCCAGGACAGAGAATGCGGATATAAAGAAACAATAGCACGTGTGACAAATGCCAGATGTCCGAAGTGTCACAAAAAAATGGAAATGCTTATGAAGGGAAAAGAAGAAACGTTTGTATGTGTATGCGGCTACAAAGAAAGACTGACAGCATTCCGTGAACGAAGAGAAAAAGAAGGGGCCGGCGTGAACAAACGTGATGTGCAGAAGTACCTGAGAAAACAGCAGAAAGAAGCACAGGAACCTGTAAACAATGCATTTGCAAAGGCATTAAGCGGAATTAAGTTAGACTGATAATTACAACTCAAAAAGATCGAAGGCAGATTTTCAATGCCTAGATAGTAAGAGCATAATAGAAAGCACTAGAAAGCGAGAACGATAGAATGCGTCGAGAAGTAACATTAGCGGATATATCCGATGGAAGATTATATGATTCCAATGATATGGTGAAGGCGGATTGCCAGGATTGTAAAGGCTGCTGCGACTGCTGTAAGGGTATGGGGGACACCGTTGTTCTGGATCCTTACGATGTTGTGCGAATGGCCGGCGGTCTTGGTAAAACAACGGAACAGCTGATTGCTGAAGATCTGGAACTGGGTGTTCAGGATGGAAATATTCTGCCCCATCTGAAAATGAAAGCGGGAGCAGAAGAACGATGCACGTTTCTGAATGATGAAGGGCGCTGCAGTATTCATTCGGTTCGACCGGGAATCTGCAGATTGTTTCCATTGGGAAGATTTTATGAAGATCATTCCTATAAATATTTTTTGCAGATTTACGAATGCAAAAAGACAAATCGTACGAAAGTAAAGGCACGTAAATGGATCGACACGCCGAATACGGCTGTTTATGAACGATTTATCGGAGACTGGCATTATTTCCTGCTGGATACACAGGAAATAATGGAACGTATGGATGATGAGCAGCTCAGCAAAAATCTGAACCTGTATATTCTCAGAAATTTCTATCTGAAACCATATCATGAGGATGGAGATTTCTATGAACAGTTTTATCAGAGACTTCAGGAAGCAAAAAATATGCTGGGATATGCACCTATGTAAATGAGGAAGATGATGACAAATAGAGACAATATTATAGAAATAACAAATTTCGAGGCAGAAGAGCTGGATGTGTATGCACGTCTTACGGAAAATCAGCTGTTGAACAGAGCAGATCCGGAACATGGAATGTTTATTGCAGAAAGTCCGAAGGTTATAGAAAGAGCTTTGGATGCCGGATGTCGGCCTGTATCAATGCTGGTTGAAAAAAAGCATATTGAGACACAGGCCAGAGAACTGATAGAACGTTGTGAAAATGTTCCGGTATATACAGCAGAATTTGATGTCCTTTCCAAACTGACCGGTTTTCATCTGACCAGAGGAATGCTTTGTGCCATGCTTCGCCCAAAGCTTCCGTCCGTGCAGGAACTTTGTGAAAAAGCAAAGCGTCTGGTGATTTTGGAGGATGTAGTAAATCCTACGAACATCGGCGCAATTTTTCGCTCAGCGGCGGCTTTAAATATGGATGGGATTCTATTGACGTCTGCATGCAGCAATCCTTTATACCGACGCGCGATTCGTGTGAGCATGGGGACTGTTTTTCAGATTCCGTGGACATTTATGGATCGAGAATGGCCGGACGAAATGACAGAACTTCTTCATGGATATGGATTCAAAACAGTAGCAATGGCATTGAAAGAGGATTCGGTTGCCATTGATGATCCGAAACTTCTGGCAGAAGAAAAACTTGCAATCGTTTTGGGAACTGAAGGCGAAGGCATGAAAAATCATTCCATTGCGGAATGTGATTATACGGTGATGATTCCGATGAGTCACGGTGTGGATTCATTAAATGTTGCTGCGGCAAGTGCAGTAGCTTTTTGGGAATTGGGAAGAAAATAAAGGTAAGGTTTGAGACCCCGAATTCTTATGCATTTGCATTTGAATCAGGGGTCTTCCTTGTTGGAATAAAAAATGATATACTAGAAATAGTGCGTTAATTTTGCTTTTGCGGAGAAGTAAAATTAAGCTGTAAGCTTGATTGAAGTATGGTTTGCAGACGAATATGGTAGAAATAGTAGTCAGAATAGATATGAAAATAGCTGATATATTTTAAACGGCTGGAAATTATGTTGAAAAGAGGCAATGGTATGAAAAAAGAATTGGTTTTAACGGCTTTCTTTACTTCACTGATGTTTGGAACCGTATTGGTAAATGCAGAAACTATGGACGTGTCCGATTTAAAGGATGGAGTGTATCAGATTGATATCACAATGGAAGGCGGATCAGGACGTGCTCACGTTCAGTCCCCGGCGAAAATGATGATAGAGGATGGCAATGCAACAGCAGAAATTGTCTGGAGCAGTCCGAACTATGATTATATGGTTGTAGATGGAACAAAATACAACCCTGTAAATACAGAAGGGAATTCAACTTTTGAAATTCCAATCGTAGAATTTGATGCTGCGATTCCTGTAATCGGCGATACAGTGGCAATGAGTGAACCACATGAAATAGAATATTCGTTCCTTTTTGCGTCGGATAGTATAGCACCTGCTGCAGAAACGGAAGAAAAGAACGCTGACGAAACACAAAATAATGAAACAGATGCAGAGAATCAAAACGTGACGGATACAGAAAATCAGACGGGTAAAGGTGAGGAGAGTCAGACAGATGAGGAAGCTGAGGAAACATTCCAGCAGGATGAGGCAGAGATAAATGAAATCCCTGTAACTGAAATTCCCGGGCTTACCTATGAATCACGCCTGGAGCTTCAGTATGCAAAGCAGTTTGCAGTTGATTATTATGCGGATGGTTACAAATTGCTTACGATTCAAGATACCGGAAAATTCCTGGTAATACCGGAAGGTGAAGTGGTTCCGGAGGGAATCGATGAGGAAATTACCGTTTTATCCGGACCGGTATCCAATATTTATCTGGTCGCAACATCGGCTATGGACTTTTTTGATAAACTGGATGCATTGTCCAGTATCAGTCTTTCCGGAACAAATGCAAATGGCTGGTATATCGAAAATGCAAAAAAGGCACTTGAAGATAATGTGATTACCTATGCAGGAAAATATAGTGCTCCTGATTATGAAATGATCGTCAGTCAGGGATGTAAACTGGCAATAGAATCTACCATGATTTATCATACGCCTGATGTAAAGGAGAAACTTGAAAAATTAGGTGTTCCGGTTATGGTGGAACGTTCTAGCTATGAAAATCATCCGCTTGGAAGGATGGAGTGGATTAAGTTTTATGGTGCGCTTGTAGGAAAAGAGGAAGAGGCAGAGAAGTTTTATACGGAACAGCTGGATGTTTATGCCGGAGTTGAACAGGCAGAAAAAACAGACCAGACGGTAGGTTTCTTCTATATAAATACGGCAGGCACCGTAAACATCAGAAAACCGGGAGATTATGTATCTAAAATGATTGAATTATCCGGAGGAAACTATGTATTTGATAATCTTGCACAGGAGGAAGAAAATTCACTTGCGACAATGAACATTACTTTGGAAGATTTCTATGTCGGAGCGAAAGATGCAGATTATTTGATTTACAACAGTACCATTGACGGGGAAGTGAAAAATCTGACTGAGCTGCTCGCAAAATGCCCGCTGCTTGCAGATTTTAAGGCTGTTCAAAACAAAAATGTGTGGTGTACACAGAAAAGTTTATTCCAGGAATCGACAGGACTGGCAGTGATGATGCTTGACATGCACAATATGCTGACCGGTGAAGCTGACACAGATCAGTTGACTTATATGTATCGATTGCAGTAAAAATAATTGCAATGAAGAGCAATTGTAGTGGAGAATAACTGCAGTAAAAACAACGTAAAGAAAATCGATACATTATTACGAGGGAGAGATAGAGTTGGAAAAGAAAAACAGAGTTCGCTATACGATCGCATTTATTATATTGGCGATATTACTTCTGCTTTTTATTGTAATTAATATCAAGGCGGGAAGTGTGGATTTAAGTGCAGGTGAAATATTGTCCATATTATTTGGAAGAAATGTAGACAATACATCTGCGAGCATTATTTGGGAAATTCGTATGCCGCGTATCTGGGCTGTTATTTTGCTTGGAGGTGCGCTGGCTGTTTCCGGATTTTTACTGCAGACATTTTTTGGAAATCCAATTGCAGGACCATTTGTATTGGGTATTTCATCCGGTGCAAAGCTTGTCGTTTCACTTGTAATGATATTTCTGCTGGGACGCTCGATTATTATCAGTTCGACAGGAATGATTGCTGCAGCGTTTGTAGGTTCAATGATTTCTATGGGAATCGTCCTTTTGATTTCCAGAAAAGTCAAACGTATGGCAATGCTGGTCATCAGTGGTGTCATGATAGGATATATCTGTTCGGCAATCACAGACTTTGTGGTAACATTTGCCGATGATTCCAATATCGTAAATCTTCACAACTGGTCACTGGGAAGTTTTTCAGGAATGAGCTGGGAAAATGTCAAAGTAATGGCAATCGTAATCGTAATTACGATGGCAATCGTATTTTTGATGTCAAAGCCAATCAGCGCATACCAGTTAGGAGAAGAGTATGCCAGAAATATGGGCGTAAATATTAAAGTTTTCCGCATTATGCTGATTTTATTATCCAGTATTTTATCCGCGAGCGTAACTGCTTTTGCAGGACCGATTTCCTTTGTGGGAATTGCAGTTCCTCATTTGATAAAAAATCTGTTGAAAACAGCAAAACCGATTCTGGTAATTCCGGCATGTTTTCTGGGAGGCGCGGTATTTTGTCTGTTCTGCGACTGGATCGCACGAACATTGTTTGCACCGACGGAGCTTAGTATCAGCTCTGTCACAGCCATTTTTGGAGCACCTGTAGTTATTTACATTATGATTCATCGTCAGCAGAAGCTGCAGTAGGAGGAACAATATGGAGCAGTATTTCTTTCATACAGAGCAGCTGAATGTCGGATACGATGGAAAAGCTCTGATCAAAGACATTGAAATAAAATTAAATAAAGGTGAGATTCTGACTCTGATCGGTCCGAACGGAGCCGGAAAATCGACTATTTTAAAAAGTATTACAAGACAATTGAAAACCATAAGCGGTACCGTGTATCTGGAAGAAAAAGAAATGGGAAAAATGTCAAACAAGGAGTTGTCCAAAAAACTATCTGTTGTTTTGACAAGCCGTATGAATCCGGAATTGATGACCTGCGAAGACATTGTTTCGACCGGCCGTTATCCGTATACGGGAGCTTTGGGTATATTGTCTGCCAATGATAAAGAAAAGGTTCGTGAAGCCATGGAGATGGTTCATGCCTGGGACTTGAAGGATAGAGATTTCATGGCAATCAGTGACGGGCAGAGACAGCGAATCTTGCTCGCAAGAGCAATTTGTCAGGAACCGGAAATTATTATTCTCGATGAACCGACTTCTTTTCTGGATATTCGACACAAATTGGAATTGCTGTCTATTTTGAAAAAAATGGTTCTGGAGAAAAAGGTAACAGTAATTATGTCGCTGCATGAACTGGATCTGGCCCAGAAAATATCGGATAAGGTCATGTGTGTGCATGGAGAATATATTGAAAAATACGGAACTCCGGAGCAAATATTTGACGAAGAATATATTCATAGCCTGTATGGCGTAACCTCCGGCAGTTATAATGAGAATTTTGGCAGTCTGGAAATTGAAGCAGTCAAAGGAGAGCCGAGAGTATTTGTAATTGCCGGTGGCGGCAGCGGAATTCCAATCTATCGCCAGCTGGTACGCGCAGGTGTACCATTTGCAACAGGTGTCATCCATGAAAATGACATCGATTATCAGGTGGCAAAATCTCTGGCAACACAGGTAGTTACAGAAAAATCATTTTCCAGAATTTCTAATGAAACGATGCAAAAAGCAAGAGAAATCATGATGAAATGCGAAGTGGTTCTTTGCCCAATTACAGAATTTGGTGAGATGAATGAGAACAACTGGATCCTTTGTATGGAAGCTAAAAAACACGGACTTTTGTCAGAGTGAGATTAAATAGACACTGCATATATAAATAATGGTTTATCAATGTATAAAGAATAATTAAGCGATAAAGTGATAAAAGCAAAAAAGTGATATAAATGATAAAGCGAGGACTAATAACCATGTATGAATTTACAAAGTTTCCGGAACGTAGAAATACCGGATGTATCAAATGGGATATTGTACCGGAGGGTACGATTCCAATGTGGGTGGCGGATATGGATTTCCCGATTGCACCACAGATTACAGAAGCAATCGAAAAGAGAGTATCACACCCGATTTACGGATATGCAGATTCGGAACAGAAAACACTGAGGGCTCATATTATAAAACATTATAAAGATAAATATGATGTGGAAGTAAAAGACGAATGGATCGTTTGGGTTCCGAGTGTTATTTCCGGAATGGTTGCATCACTTCAGATGCTGGGAAAATCTTTCATCTATTCGGTACCAATGTATAATCACATCCGCATGCTGGAAAAAGAAACAAAGCTTCCGGCGATTGAAGTTCCGATGAAACGAGATGAGAATTACTATTTTACAATGGATATCGAAGCACTGGAAAACCAGATAAACGAAGAAGTCGGAGCAATGATATTGTGTAATCCGCATAATCCGGTTGGCCGTATGTTTTCCCGAGAAGAACTTCTGGAAATCCAGGAATTTAATTCAAAACATCATTTGATTATGATCAGTGATGAAATTCACTGCGAACTCGCTTTTGATAAAAAGCATATTCCTTATTTTGCAGTGAGCGAAGAGGCTGCTCAAAATAGTATTACACTCTGCAGTGCAGGAAAAATCTGCAACATTCCGGGACTTCCTATGGGATTTGTCATTATTCCAAATGCTTCACTGCGTGAACAGCTGAACAAAAAACAGGAAGGACTTTTGTCCGCAGTAAATGTATTAACACAGGCTGCCTATGAAGCAGCTTACGATGGTTCCTGTGATGAATGGAAGGATGAATTACGTGATCAGCTGAAAAAGAATAGAGACTATTTAGAAGAACGTATCAGCAAAATTGAAGAACTGAAAATGACACACAACGAGGGAACATATTTGTCATGGATCGATTGCAGTGCACTCGGATTGGAAAATCCATATCAATATTTTTATAAAGAAGCCAAAGTTATGTTCTCACCGGGAGAGGTGTTTGGAGATAAACAATGTATTCGAGTAAACTTCGGATGCCCGCATGAGCAGCTCAAAGAAGCACTGGATCGAATGGAAAATGCAATTTTGAAGAGGAGAAAATAAAAAATGCCTGTTT
Source organism: Eubacteriales bacterium (assembly GCA_030526665.1). GTDB lineage: Bacteria > Bacillota > Clostridia > Lachnospirales > Lachnospiraceae > Blautia_A. The sequence goes on along the minus strand of JAUNCI010000023.1, from coordinate 12,462 downwards.
TTGACTTTAATTCAGAGCCGGATCAGAAAAAACAACCGGTTTGTACCTATACTACATATCAGTCAGATGAAACGACCGCGACACCGGAACGTCCTATTTTGATTCTGGACAATTCTCAAAGACAGTGGAAACATCATTCCACAGGTATCTTTACCAATCAGGTAAAACGTTCATCATTTGAGTTTAATGAGGAAGACGGTGTTGTCAGCGCTGATATCCTTCGGGTAGATGCCCGCTTTACGGCACTTTTGAAATGGCTTGGTGAGAACCATATCACAGTACGCCTTTCCGGAGAAAACATGACGGAAGGATATGCGGTATACAAAATTCGTGAAATCGCCTTTGGCGGCGGAACCAAACTATCTTCGGAAGATGGATTCCTGCAGTTTATGATAGACAGACTTCTGGCAAGCAATGCACCGGATCAGGAGGAAATCGAAGAGGATGATGAACACGAAGAAGCCGGCGACGATATGATTCTGACCAGTCTTCAGAGTATTACAGACTTCATGAACTGTGCCGGAAGAACTTTACCGGAAAATATTCGTGTCTGGGCACGCAGAAACCTTGCGGTTGCACGCTCACATGAAGTATCTCCGGAGGAACGTCGTCATGCGCAGAGAGCGCTGTCCATCATGATGAACATTCAGTGGAAGACAAATTATTTCGAATCCATCGATCCTGTGGAGGCTAGACGAATTCTGGATGAAGAACTCTACGGAATGGAACGCGTAAAACAGCGTATCATCGAGACAATCATTCAGATCAATCGTACACATACACTTCCTGCATACGGTCTTCTCCTTGCAGGACCGGCCGGAACAGGTAAATCACAGGTGGCATATGCGGTTGCAAAAATCTTAAAATTGCCGTGGACCACACTGGATATGAGTTCCATTAATGATCCGGAACAGCTGACAGGAAGTTCCAGAATTTATGCAAATGCAAAACCGGGTATTATTATGGAAGCATATTCCATGGCAGGAGCATCCAACCTTGTATTTATCATCAACGAGCTGGATAAGGCCGCTTCCGGAAAAGGAAATGGAAATCCGGCAGACGTATTGCTGACTCTTCTGGATAATTTAGGATTTACGGATAATTATATTGAATGTCTGATTCCGACAGTTGGTGTATATCCGATTGCAACAGCGAACGACAAAGAAAATATCAGCAAACCTATTATTTCGCGATTTGCAGTAATCGATATCCCGGACTACACACCGGAAGAAAAACAGATCATCTTCTCAAAATTTGCATTACCGAAAATCATGAAGAGAATGGGTATGCACGAAGAAGAATGTCAGATGACACCGGAGGCAGTAAAGGCTGTTGTTGAAATTTATTCAGAGACAACCGGTATCCGAGATCTGGAACAGGCAGCAGAACATATTGCCGCAAATGCGTTATACCAGATCGAAGCCAATGGGGTGAATGAGGTTACTTTTGATGCGGACATGGTGCGAGAATTGTTGTCATAGAGTGTTTTTGGTGTCAAAGTGTTTTGATACCTATGTATGAATAATCTGCACATATATAGATCTGCAAACATTAACTTTGCGATTTTAGTGTCTTGCAAAATCCAGTTTGTAGAAATACTTAAAATCGAAGCCTTTGCTGAGATTTTATTTAGTATTTCTAAAAACTTAGTTTGCAAGCACGTTGCAAAGGTTTGCAGACTAATATGTGCAGATTATTATACGATTGTGATCAAAAATATGGAGATTTATTTTTATGAGAAAAGACAGCTATCGTGACACGGTTGGTCTGAAAAAAGAATACTGGACGATCAAGTCAGAAAATACCATTTTCTGCGGTGGGAATCAGAAACGTTTTCCGGATATTCAGATGAAACGTGATGGATGTGGCCTGATTGCAGCAGCAGACGTGCTGGGGTACCTGACCGATGTAAATCGTGTTCGAACAGAAAAAGAGTATTGGAATTATATATATTCCAAACAGCGCTATTTCCATATCATACAAGGAAGGGGAATGCCTGCCTGGGCTATGCTTATGGGTGTGAGAAAATGGTGTCGTGAGGAAAAACTGCCGTACAAAATTCGGTGGGGATGTCTGCCGGGAAAACGATATCAGAATGTAATCAAAATGTTGTCACAGGATATTCCGGTGATTCTGGTCGTAGGACCGAATTTTCCTAATAAATTTGGAAAAAAATGTGTAAAATTTTATCAGAAAAACGAGAGTGGAGAGTATATAGAGGCGGCTTCCACCAGAGGACACTACGTTGTCGGCCTGGGAATGGAGAATGGATGGCTGAAGATATCCAGCTGGGGAAGTATCTATTATATAAACTGGAAAGAGTTTGAAGAATATGCATCTAAAACAAGCTTTTTCTTGTTTACCAATATATGCTGCATCTCGAAAAAGAAAAGGAACTTGAAATGATTTATTTGATACTTGCATTTGTTTGTAGTGCATTGATTTCAACGCTGATGAGAGTCGGCGAGAAAAAAATACAAAATAATATGACAATGTTTATGGCCAATTATCTGGTCTGTGCATTGCTTGCATTATTCTATAAAGGAAATTTCAGCTTTCATACACAGGAAGAGGGGATTTGGTTCTCAGTCACCCTGGGCGTGGCGGCAGGATTTTTGTTTTTGGCAAATTTCATTTTGCTTCAGTTTAACATCAGAAAAAACGGAATCGTATTATCCGGAACATTTATGAAATTGGGACTTCTGGTTCCAATCATCATGGCTGTGACTGTTTTTAGAGAACGTCCGCAGCTGTTTCAGATTTTAGGCTGTGTAGTGGCAATCGCAGCAATTATTATTGTACAGTTTGATAAAACCGCACTTGGCGAAGGAAAGCACAAAATCTGGCTTGTCATTATGCTTCTTGTCAGTGGATTTACGGATTCACTGTCAAATATCTATGAAAAACTGGGAAATCCAAATCTAAAAGAAGACTATCTGTTGTTTGTATTCCTTGTTGCATTTTTATTTGCTGCAATCGAAAAGGTAATGAAACATCAGAAGATTACCGGAAATGATCTGCTTTATGGATGTCTGATAGGAATTCCGAATTATTTTTCAGCAAGATTTCTGCTTCTTTCCCTGTCAGAACTTCCCGCTGTGCTGGTATATCCGGTCTACAGCGTTGCAACGATCGTTTTACTTACGGTAATCGGTATTGTAATTTTCAAGGAAAAAATGACGGCGAAAAAATGGATCGCACTTGTGATGATCCTGGTGGCACTCGCCATGATGAATATGTAGAAAAAAAGGCACGTAACGTATGCGATGAATCATCAGCAATGTTACGTGCCTTTTTTGCTCTTAAATAATTTTCTTGAAATCTTCGCGTACTTCTGCGAATTCTTCATTTACAAATCCAAAATCTTTTTCTTTGTAATTCCATAATGCATGGCCGATTCCATGATTGGCGAATGCAGTATGGATGTCTTTTAACCAGCGGATTTTGTCCTGGTTTGCGGCGAGGTCGATGACACCGTATTCTCCGCAATACATTGGTGCATTATATTTTTCAGCGACCGCAATGGCAGGAGCAAAGATATCTTCAAAAAATACCGGTCCCATTTCTTTTACCTGATCGGCAAAAATTGCGCCGGCGAGATCCTTTGTAATGTCACGGCTTGCCTGACGATATTCTTCCACGGATCTCGGATAGCCGATACGGAAATCAGAAGGCATATTTTCAACCCAGTATGCACCCTGATGTGTGAAAATCATTGGTTCATAGCAGTGGAAGTTATACACGATTTTGTCATCATATGGTGGATCGAGAAGAGGCACACTCATTACGTTGTTGTAGCAAACGCCGCCAATGACGATATAGTGATCCGGGCAGATCGCTCGGATGGTTTCGATGTATTTTTTGACCAGTACATTCCATGCATCTTTGACTTCATATAATACGACTTCGTTCAAAGGCTCAAATGCGACAGAGTTCGGTTTGTCCTTGAATTCCTCAGCAATTTTCTTCCAGAGATTCAGAAAACGGGTTTGTAATTCTTCATCATAGAAAAATTTGCTTCGATCCATGTCTTTTTTTAATGGATCGAATGAATAACCAAAACATTCATGCAGATCGATCAACATGTGAAGATTATATTTTTCGCACCAGCTGCAGCAATTGCGAAGATACACAAATCCGGATTCTAATTTATTTCCGTCTTCTGTTTCCAGAACATTATAGTCTACAGGTACACGTACATGGTCAAAGCCGAGTGCTGCAATATCGGAAATATCTTTTTCTGTGATAAATGTGTCGAAATGATGGGTGTCATATTTGTCAAACTGAGAAATCCAGCCGCCAAGGTTAACGCCTTTTTGAAAACCTTCGAAAATACGCATAATAATTTCCTCCTGAGTAATATAAAAACAATAGTATATCAGATGGGAGTTCTCTCTCATCTGATATAAACGATCTGTTTCAAAGTATATCATATTTTGTATGTCGGAGATAGTATTTATGCATGGATACTTGCTAATTATATAGAATTCCAATAGTCTGTTTATGCAGTATATTTTCGTGATTTTTAAATCGTTTATAGATTTTTGACGTATTGGTTTTCTGCGTGACAGACAATAAATAGTGTTGTATAATATGAATACTTGCGCCCTTCATTTTTACAGGGGAGAAGTAGATGTATCGCAGATACAATGGAACAAATGGATAGATTAACTCGAATAAAGTTAATTGCAACAATTTGGAATAAATTGAAAATAATTTCAGTTTTACAAAAAGAAAGAGAGTGTATAAATATGAAAGGTACTTTATATGGAGTTGGCGTTGGCCCTGGAGATCCGAAAATGATGACTTATCTTGCAGTAGAGACAATTGAAAACTGTCCTGTACTTGCAATCCCTGCAGAGGGAAAAGACAGTGCTGTAAGTTACAAAATTGCAAATGGTCTGATGAAAAATCTGGACGAAAAAGAAGCACTGAATCTGGTGACACCTATGACAAAAGATCAGGATGTTTTAAATGCTGCGTACAATAAGTGTGCAGAGATGATTATTGAAAAGTTGGAAGAAGGCAAAGATGTTGCATATCTGACTTTAGGTGATCCGACAATCTACAGCACTTATATTTATATTCACCGAATTGTAAAAGAAAAAGGATACAACGTAGAAATTATCAATGGAATCCCTTCTTTCTGTGCGGTAAGTGCAAAACTGGGGGACAGCCTCGTGGATCGCTCCGAACAGCTGCATGTGATTCCATCTACTTACGATATTGAGGATGCCCTGGAATATCCGGGAACAAAAATTCTGATGAAGGCAGCATCAAAAATCAATGTTGTAAAACAGAAAGTCCAGGAAAAAGGACTTGAAGGGAAAATGATCGAAAACTGTGGAATGGATTCAGAAATAATTCATAACAGTGTGGAAGAGATTCCGGAGAAAGCAAGTTATTATTCAATAGTTGTACTCAAAGAGGAAAAAAATGATTGAACTGAAAAATCTGACAAAGAAGTATGATGAATTTCTGGCCGTGGATCATCTGGATCTGAAAATTGAAACAGGTGAATTCTTTGGTCTGCTGGGACCTAATGGTGCAGGAAAAACGACAACGATCGGAATGCTCTCAACACTCCTTCTGCCGACAGAAGGTGAAATTTACATTGATGGGGAACGTCTGACCAGAAACAGTACAAAATTAAAACGCAAAATCAGCGTAATTACACAGGAATATTCGATGAGACAGGACATGACAATGGACGAGATCATGGAATATCAGGGACGCTTATATTATATGCCTCTGAAAAAAATCAGAGAGCGCTCCGAAGAATTACTCGATTTCTGTGATTTGCTGAAATACAGAAAAAGAACCGTACGTAAACTGTCCGGTGGTATGAAGCGTAAACTGATGCTTTGCAGAGCTCTTTTGACAGAACCGGAGATATTGCTTCTGGATGAGCCTACAGCCGGTATGGATGCACTGTCCAGAAGACAGATGTGGAATTTGCTGAAAAAATTAAACGGTCAAAATCTGACCATTCTTCTGACCACTCACTATATGGAAGAAGCAGAAAATCTTTGCGGCAGAGTCGGACTGATGAACGGAGGAAAGCTTGAGGAAATTAATACTCCGAAAAATATGATTACCGATTTGGGTCGCTATGCGGTAGATTCCATGACGGAGGATGGAATGACAAGTCAGTTCTTCAAGGAAAAAGAAGATGCAATCGCTTATCTTTCCGGATTACAGGAAGAAGCAAGTCTGCGATCAACAACACTTGAAGATGTATTTTTGGAGAGAATCGGAAAGCGACTTTAAATAAAATCTTATGGAGATAGTAAATGGGAATTGTAACAGTTTTATGGGAAAAATGGGTGGAATTTCGCCGTGATTTTTACAAGATCACATTGGCGGCGATGGTTGCCCCATTATTATATATTCTGGTATTTGGAATGGGAATTCAGACATTGTCCCATGGACAGTCCTATCTGAATTACATCATACCGGGTGTTGTCGCATTGACAACAATGAATGGAAGTTTCAATGCAATTGCACAGAATCTGAATGTGCAGAGATTATATGAAAAAGCTTTCGATCAGGTAATGATTTCACCAACGCCGCTTTGGCAGTTCGTGGCAGGACAGATTATCGGCGGAAGTCTGCGTGGACTTTATGCAGGTTTTGTTATCATTTTGCTGGTAACGCCAATCGGAACAAAACTATGCTTTAATGGATGGTCAGTTCTGATTATGTTTTTAAATGGTGCGGTTTTTTCAACAATAGGTGTTCTTGTTTCTTTTTATGCCAAAAATCATGCAGACGTGCCGAGATTTTCCAATTATGTAATTATGCCGATGGCATATCTTTGCAACACCTTCTTTTCATCGGAATCAATGCCGCATGGCCTCAGAGAGTTCATTGAATATTTACCTCTCTCTCAGACCAGCAGCATGATGAGAAGCATCGCCAACAGAGAAGGATTTTCTTATCGAGGAATTCTGGTTCTGGTTGCTTATCTGGTAGTTGGATCTATCGGTGCATTCTGGTTTTTGTATAAAAAGAAGAATTTGTAAAGTGAGAGTAGGATATGTTGAAAAATATAACAAATAGTATTAGAAAAACAGATTCTCCGGTATGGAAAATTTTGCTGGCTGGTCTTATCTGTATAATGGTGTTTACAGGAAGAATTGTGGTAAGTGCGGCAGATCTGGAGCTTGAAGATGGTGAGTATGCGATTGAAGTAACCATGACCGGAGGAAGCGGGAAGGCAAGTATTGAAACACCGACTTTAATGTATGTGAAAGACGGAAAGTTTTCTGCCAGAATCCGATGGAGCAGCTCAAACTATGATTATATGATCGTAGATGGAACAAAATATTTGAATATGAGTGAAGAAAATCAAAACTCTGTATTTGAAATACCGATTTTGACATTGGACGAAGATATGAAGGTAATTGCAGATACTCTTGCTATGGGTACACCTCATGAAGTAGAATATGCATTTCATTTTTATTCTGAATCTATCGGATCAAAAAGTCAGCTTCCGCAGGAAAGTGCAAAAAGAGTTCTGATTATGGCAGCGATTATCATCGTCGGCGGAGGCATTCTCAATCATTATGTTAAAAAGAAAAGAAAAAATGATTTTAATGGGAAATAAAAGAGTATAATAGAAGCAGTGAGTGTATCAATGAAACTCAATTTGAATTTTGTTGTGATTACGAAAGAAATGAGGTGATTCGTTGAGACTGTATAAGAAGAAATATACCACACAAAATCCTGTAACGGTTTCTCCTATGGGAAAAATAAAGGGATATCCGGTTCGCCCGGGGATGTTTGACAAAAACGGTGCAACGGTAATGCCGGTAGGAATAAACTTTACGATTCATACGCATCATGGTACCAGATGCGAATTGCTGTTATACCATCGTGGGGAGGACAAACCATTTGTCGTTCTTCCTTTCCCGGAAAGCTATCGCGTGGGCGATGTGTATTCAATGATCGTTTTCGGTCTGGAAATTCAGGGACTGGAATATGCATATCGTGTCGATGGAAAATATCAGCCGAGTCATGGCTATTTATACAACAAAAATAATGTTCTTCTGGATCCTTATGCGAGAGCGGTTGCGGGTCAGCGTATCTGGGGTGACCGAAAACAGGGACCGTATCGTGCACGTGTTGTAGAAGATGATTATGACTGGGAGAATTCTACGAAAAAATCAAAAGAAATATCGGATCTGATTATTTATGAATTGCATGTCAGAGGCTTTACAAAGCATGAGTCATCCGGCGTGGACTGTCCCGGAACGTTTGCCGGGTTAAAACAGAAAATTCCTTATCTGAAAGAATTGGGAATTAATGCTGTTGAATTGATGCCGATTTTTGAATTTGATGAAGTGCGAAGCATGCGAGAATACAAAGGGCAGGTGCTGTATGATTACTGGGGATATAATCCGGTTAGCTTTTTTGCACCGAATACCAGTTATACACATGCGGAAGAATACAACCAGGAAGGAAAAGAACTGAAGGACCTGATCAAAGAATTTCATGAAAATGGAATCGAAGTCATTCTCGACGTAGTATTTAATCATACGGCGGAAGGAAATGAAAAAGGGCCGATCTTCAGCTTTAAAGGATTTGATAACCGTATCTATTATATGCTGACACCGGATGGCTACTATTATAATTTCAGTGGCTGCGGCAATACGTTAAACTGTAATCATCCTGTGGTACAGCAGATGATTCTGGAATGTCTGCGACATTGGACCATCAATTATCACATTGATGGATTCCGTTTTGATCTTGCAAGTATTCTGGGAAGAAACGAAGACGGATCTCCAATGAACAATCCGCCACTTTTGAGAAGCCTGGCTTATGATCCGATTCTCAGTAATGTAAAACTGATCGCAGAGGCATGGGATGCCGGTGGAATGTATCAGGTAGGAAGATTTCCTGCCAGCAAGAGATGGGCAGAATGGAATGGACGATATCGTGATTCTGTGAGAGGATTTTTGAAAGGCGATAACTGGGACAGTGCCGTTGCTGTACAAAGTATTTTGGGGTCTGTGGATCTTTATGGTGAATTTGAGTCAAAGGCAAAAGGTGACTATGCCGGATATGATTCCTGCATCAATTTCCTGACCTGTCATGACGGATTTACAATGCATGATTTATATTCCTATAATGAAAAGCACAATGAAGCAAACGGCTGGAACAATACAGACGGGGCAAATGATAATCGAAGCTGGAATTGTGGCGCGGAAGGTGAAACCGATAACTGGGAAGTCTTACAATTGCGTGAACGTATGATACGAAATGCTTTTACCGTATTGATGTGCAGTCGAGGTACACCGATGTTTCTGGCCGGTGATGAATTTGGAAATACGCAATTCGGAAATAATAACAGTTATTGTCAGGATAATCTGATTTCATGGCTGGACTGGTCCATGCTGGAGAAAAATAAGAATCAATTTGAGTTTTTTAAATTCATGATCGATTATCGTCACAAACATCCTACAATTCGAAAAAAACTTCCGGATGCGGTGTGCGGATTAAATTCCACAAATGTTTTTAATGCAGAAGGCGTCCGTGGAGAACTCGCAGGCGATGAGCGAACCGTAGGAGTAAGCTTTGCCGGTTATGATGAAGAAAAAGGCGGAGACGATGTAGTATATATTGCAATCAACACCTACTGGAAAGATACGATGATAAAATTGCCGGAAGTAAAAGGCAGAGGAAAATGGTATCTGACGGTAAATACGTTTGGTGATGGAAATCAGAGATATTATTATCCGGAAGGTCAGGAAATTGCAATTGATTATGAATTTATCATGAAACCTCGTTCTGTGGCTGTATTCACCAGACGCGACTGCTAAAAAAGTTAAATCGAAACGAACTACAGCAAATAAAGTAGAATCTGCATGATATGAAGTAAAAGTCAAACTGACATGAAACAAAATAAAACTATATAACTGAGATAACGAGATGAAATACATTGCAAAAATAAAATCGGATTTTCCGTCAAAATTCGGGATTCCAAGACAGAGCGGATTTGCAAAATCGCTTCGTGCGGAAATTATCATGGAACCGGAATTTCGAAACATAGATCTGTTTGATGGAATAGAGGAATTTTCACATTTATGGATTCTGTGGGAATTCTCTGAAAATGTTGGTAAGGCATGGACATCCAAGGTTCGTCCGCCGAAATTGGGCGGTAATGAAAAAAAAGGTGTCTTTGCAACCAGATCTCCGTTTCGCCCCAATCCCATCGGACTTTCGTGTGTGGAATTTCTGGGAATCGAAGTAGATGAAAAGCTGGGGCCGATTCTGCTTGTTGCCGGTGCAGATCTAATGGACGGAACCCCGATCTACGATATCAAACCATATATTCCATACGCAGATTGTAAAACAGAGGCAAGTGAAGGTTTTACGTCACAGGTAGAAAAACAGACTCTGCAGATTGTATTTGAAAAGAATCTGATGGAAAAGATAGATCCAAAAAAAAGAACTGCACTGATTGAAGTTTTGGAGATGGATCCAAGACCGGGCTATCAGAATGATCCTAAGCGCATATATGGAATGCCTTTTGGAAAATGGGATATTCGCTTTACAGTAAAAGATGGAATTCTGACAGTCATAGAGATCGTGGATGTGACAGAACAATAATTTATGCGCTCATTATGTGAAAAGAATTATAAAAAATTATAAGTGGAATTATAAGAATTGCTGTGTTATCAAAATGAAATAGTACAAATTATATGAAAAATACGACAATATTCAAAAAATACTTGCAAAATGTATTTTTATTCACTAAAATAATCAAAGTTACAAAAGGAGGATTCGATTACGAATCCTCTTTGAAGTTTCAAAGAGTTTGGGTATATAAGGATATGCAGCGCATAAATTTTATGCGTGCAAAAATGAGTTTGAGGTAAAATTATGAAAAAAGTTGTAAAATTCGGCGGAAGTTCACTTGCAAGTGCAAAACAGTTCCGCAAAGTAGGAAGCATCATCAAAAGTGATGAAAGCAGAAGATATGTAATTCCATCTGCACCGGGAAAGCGTTTCTTTGACGATACAAAGGTTACAGATATGCTTTACCATTGCTATTATACGGCAGCAAATGGAGAAGATTTCGAAGAACAGCTGAATGAAATCAAAGAACGTTATAATGAAATTATTGACGGTCTAGCGTTAACTCTTTGCCTGGATGAGGATTTCGAAGTGATCAGAAAAAACTTTGCTGATCGTGTCGGAAGTGATTATGCTGCATCCAGAGGAGAATATCTGAATGGTAAAATTATGGCTGCTTATCTGGAATATGAATTTATAGATGCAGCAGACGTAATTCGTTTTGATCAGGATGGTGTTTTTGAAGCCGAAATTACAAATGAACTTTTAGCAGCCCGCCTGAAAAACTGTGAGAGAGCAGTAATTCCGGGATTCTATGGTGCAACAGAAGATGGAAATGTCAGAACTTTCAGCCGTGGAGGATCAGACGTAACAGGTTCTCTTGTAGCAAGAGCAATCCAGGCTGATTTATATGAAAACTGGACAGATGTATCCGGATTCCTGGTAACAGATCCACGTATCGTGAAGGATCCTGTTGCAATCGAATCCATTACATATCGCGAACTTCGCGAGCTTTCTTATATGGGAGCAACCGTACTTCATGAAGAAGCAATCTTCCCTGTTAGAAAAGAAGGCATCCCGATCAATATCAAAAATACAAACAAACCGGAAGATGAAGGAACTTTCATCGTAGAAAGTACATGCAAAAAACCAAAATACACGATTACAGGTATTGCCGGCAAAAAAGGATTCTGTTCTATCCATGTAGAAAAATCTCTGATGAACAGCGAAATTGGATTCGGCCGTCGTGTGCTTCAGGTATTTGAAGACAATAATATCAGCTTTGAACATATGCCATCCGGAATCGATACTTTAACAGTATATGTAAACCAGGATGAATTTGAAGACAAAGAACAGCAGGTAATCGCAGGAATCCACCGCCTTGCTGCTCCGGACCTTCTGGAAATGGAATCCGAATTGGCATTGATCGCGGTAGTAGGTCGTGGAATGAAATCAAACCATGGTACTGCATCTAAAATCTTTGGTGCACTTGCGAAAGCAAATGTAAACGTAAAAATGATCGACCAGGGATCATCCGAACAGAACATCATCATCGGAGTGAAAAACAGAGACTTCGAAAACGCAGTAAAAGCAATCTATGCGGCGTTTGTGAAATAAACACAGAGGATAGAATCCTCGAATTGGTGAAAAATGATATAGAAATGAATGAGACACCTCTTCCTTGTGGAAGGGGTGTTTTTGTGTAATAGAAAAATGAATTTAGAACAAATTTTCAGGTACATGTGTTATGATTGTCATATACGAGAATTCGCTAAATTCCAGTACGAATCGAATCATCAAAGGAGCGGAAGGAAATGAAGAAAAAAAGAGCAAATAAGTATTTACAGCGTATGTAAATTTTTACTAAGCGTATTTTTTTCG
>JAUNCI010000022.1 GCA_030526665.1 Eubacteriales bacterium | reverse complement strand
CAGACTATTCCGATGATTCCGATTATGACTCAGATGACAGTGAGTATGAATATTATGATTACGATGAAGATGATTCGGATTATGATGATTATGATTATAACGAAGATGATTACGAAGATAATGACGAAGATTATATCGATTGGGCATAAGATGAATTAGATATGTGGAAAATACAGAACCCCGAAGGAGAAGAAATCCTTCGGGGTTCGTTTTTTTAAGCGTTCTTTTTGGAATGGCGAACATAATCTGCCACCATCATGGAAATTTTGAATGTGAGTGCATCTTCAAAAGAGCGAACGTCCAAACCATATTTTTTCTGAAGTTTTTCAAAACGATAAACCAGAGAATTTCGGTGTACGTATAAATTTCTGGAGGTTTCGGATAAATTCAGATTGTTCTCGAAAAATGTACGTATAATGTTGAGGGTCTCTGCATCCAGCGACTCCAATGATTCATTTGGATATATTTCATCCAGAAAAAGTTCGCAGATGGAGAGCGGGATCTGATAGATCAGGCGGCCAAGTCCCAGACGGCTGTAGGAATATACAGGGGTATCCGGCGTAAAAATTTTGCCGATTTCCATTGCCGTGCAGGCTTCCTTGTATGCGTTCGATAGATCTGAAAGCTGTGTAATGACACTGCTGAATGATACTTTTGCAGAAATCATGGCTTCTGCTCCCAGCATATCAACAATGACTGTTGCCAGATCCAGAATATCGTCATGCTGTTCATCGATGGACAACTCATGTACGATGATTAAGCGAGACGTATCCAGGGAGGTGAGAATATCCTTGCTTTTGGAAGAAATCAGATTACGAATCGTGGAAAGAACATTTTCATCTTTGGAATCCTGTGTTTGAATCAGCAATACAACGCGCGTTGCCTGATCGGCAATGTGCATTTTTTTTGCCTGGTTATAGAGATCTACAGAGGAGAGTTCTCCCAGCAGAAGGCGCTGCATAAAAACATTTTTGCTGCTTTTTTGAGCGTAGGCATCCAGAAGACTTTCAACCTGACATACAGCAAGTTCACCTATTACACTGATCTGCTCCGGACTGCCCCAGATAAGCAGCAGGTGGGTGTATTGCTCCTGCTCGTGAATCTTATAGAAACTGATCGTCTTTCCGGAAAGACAGAGTGCATTTCCGGCAGAAAAATTCTCTAATTTTTCAATTGCAGGCAGTCTTTTTTCAGACGTCGATACGACCGGAGAAAAGTCTGTGTTCAGAAGACAAAAATCAAATTTACTGATATTTTTCCAATTTTGTAAACATTTATCTAATGCCTGTTGTAAATTCATGATAGATAAAAATCCTTTCAAAATTCAAGCCAGAGGGATACATGCTGCGTTAGTGTTTAAGCATCCCTTATGGCTGAGATAATATCATGATTCAATAGAAAAGAAAAGTCCCGGGGAAATTTCCCCGGGACGACTATTCTTGTTTTGTATGAATCTACAATACTAGTTTGTGATTGTTTTTTCAGTTTCTTTGTCAAAGAAATGAGCTTTGTCCATATCAAAATCGAAGTTGATAGAAGCGCCGGCTTTTGCAGTTGTATGTGGGTTTACTCTGGCTGTAACCTGAGTATCGCCAACATTGAAATACAGGAATACTTCAGCACCGAGAAGCTCGTATACATTAACTGTAGAAGTCATAGCTCCGTTAGCTGCGTCTGTAATATTTTCTGGACGAATACCAAGAACAACAGTTTTTCCTACATAACCGCCATCGTTGAGTGCTGTAGCTTTGTCAGCAGGGATTGGAAGAGTGTATCCTGCAACTTTTGCAACAAGTTTTCCGTTTTCTGCAGCGATTTCAGCATCGAGGAAGTTCATCTGTGGTGATCCAACGAAACCTGCAACAAAGAGGTTCTGTGGTTTCTGATACAGATTCTGTGGTGTATCGATCTGCTGTACAATACCATCTTTCATAACTACGATTCTTGTACCAAGTGTCATAGCTTCTGTCTGGTCATGTGTTACATAGATGATAGTAGCACCAAGTCTCTGATGAATTTTAGAAATCTCTGTACGCATCTGTACACGAAGTTTTGCATCAAGGTTGGAAAGCGGCTCATCCATAAGGAATACAGCAGGATCACGAACGATAGCACGACCCATAGCTACACGCTGTCTCTGACCACCGGAAAGAGCTTTCGGTTTACGATCAAGAAGTTTTTCAAGGTCAAGGATTCTGGCTGCTTCACGAACTGCTTTATCAATTTCTGCTTTTGGTACTTTACGAAGTTTCAGACCAAATGCCATGTTATCATATACTGTCATATGTGGGTACAGAGCGTAGTTCTGGAATACCATTGCGATATCACGGTCTTTTGGTTCTACGTCATTAACAACTCTGTCACCGATTTTTAATGTTCCGCTTGTGATTTCTTCAAGGCCAGCAACCATACGAAGTGTTGTAGATTTTCCGCATCCTGAAGGTCCAACGAAGATAATAAATTCTTTATCCTGGATTTCAAGGTTGAAGTCTTTAACTGCTTCAAATCCGTTTGGATATGTTTTGTTAATATGCTGTAAAGATAAACTAGCCATTTTTATTTTCCTCCAAATTGTTTGAAATGAAACTGTAATTTGCCATTACTTTTCTAACTGTTGTCATTATAACGAACATGTGTCAACAGAGAAATGGAAAATATGCCTAAAATAGGATTATCAATTTGTGAATCTGACAAATTATATGCGGCGCTCATTAACAAACATGCCGTCAAAACGATTGACGTTAAACAAACGGGTAAAAAGCTCGCATTTGCATAAGAAGAGATAGTAAATATTGTATCCGCTTTTACGTAAGGTTTCGAAATTTCCCTGCCCTTTTGACAGAATGAGATCTGCATCATTTAAGAGAGACAAAGCTTCTTCGGAAATGTCAGAGAGCCAGGTGCCTCCGATACGGCTGCCGTTGCCGACTACCGTAGTGAGAGCGGTCAATCCTACCATTTCGGCATCTTCCATGGTTGCATCATTGGCAGCCGGAAAACCGCGAACCAGAACGGTGATTTTCAGATCCGGATATTTTTTCTGCAGAAGTTCTATTACAATTTTGTCAAATACGATCTCGCCGCAATTGTCAGCCAGATAAACCAGAGATCTGGCCTGACTCAGCTCTTCCAGAAAATGTCTGTATTCCTCAGGATTGAGCGGCTGTTTGTTTTCGGATTGCAGCATATCGAGAACGACATCCTTTTCAACATTTGCCATAGCAGCAAAATCGATATAATTACCAATGCGTGAATAAATCAGAGCTGCTTCCAAGGGGTCTTCCGAATTTTCAATCAGAGTACGGATTTCTTCTTCCATATTCAAAATCATCTGATTGAATTCTTTTTTGATTTCCGTAAAATCGATCTGAGGAATATTCCAGAATTCACTGAACATTTCTTTTAATTCCACGGAAAGCGACGGAGCACAGTCGGTTTCTTTCTGATTCGATAAACGATTGAGTACTTTTGTTATATATTCGTTTTTTCGTGATTGATCATCAAATTCTCGAATTTTCTTTTCGTGAATATTTAACTGACAGCATAAGCAGTAAGGATCTAATACCATATATTTCCTCCATGATTTTCTTGTATAGATTTAGAAAGCTGCTTTCTCTAAGCAGCCGGGTGCCTTTCTTACATTTGCAATACTGTAATACATAGTAAGGGTTCTGAGCCGGAAATACAATATGGAAATCATACAGAATAGATGGATGAGAGTGCGGAATCATTATGAGATGTGTTAAAATGGTAATATCACTGCTGATGAGGGTATTGATGTGGATATTGATATAGGTATTGGTATTGATATTGTACTGGTATGGATTATAGAAAGGGCAGAACAGGAAGAAGATGGAAGAAAAAAATCGTTTCGAAAATAAATATATCTATTCCTTTGATTCACTGAAAGGAATTATCATAATAGTTGCTGTTGTGATCGGGCATTACTGGCAGTTTACACCGGGAGAGTACTGGAGTGCCGGAAATAATGCGTTTTTGACGGGAATCACGAATACTGCCAATCAATTATCTTTTAAAACATATAGTCTGATGGAACTGCTTCTCATGATTGGCGGATTTCAGATGTGGCGTCAGCGCAGAAAAATTGCATCCGGTCAGATTCGATTTCTGACGTATCTGCGGAAAAGGGCAGTACGATTACTTCCAATGTCAATCATCACCACGATCGTGATGGCGGTCGGGCTTGTGGTATATCAGAGTATAACCGGAGAAGTTTGGCATGATATGGTAGTAAATGTCAGAAACCTACTTGAAAATTTTCTGGGAATTCAGATTTGGTTTCGTCCGGATCATACCTTAAATGGTCCTTTATGGTATGTCAGTGTTTATTTTGCGTGCACGATTTTATTCTATCTGTTGATTCGGCTTGCAGGATTGCTTTTTGGAGGACACAAAATCGGATATTGTTTTATGATGTTGATTCCGATTTTGTTTGGTATTTATGGATCGAAAAATTATCTTGTAAAACCATTATGGAATCCGGATCTTTGCCGCGGATACATGGGCTTTTTTGCGGGTGTCCTTGTGGCTGCATTGGCGGAATTTCTCATGAATTATCAAAGTAAATTACTTCACCGAATTTTATGGATGTTCTGCCTGCTTCTGATGATCGTGTATATCATCATTGATGTGAAATTTGAAAATGTCGGGATTTCAGGCAGTTCGCCTTTCAGTGTGATGGTGACGGAAAGTCTGTTCTATGCACCTGTTTTACTTTTGCTGTCGTATTATGAAACACCGGATAAAATAATCGGAAATAAGGTGCTGGCATACTTTGGGAAAGCATCCTTTCACGTGTATGTATGGAATTTTCCGTTTTGTTTATGGGTCACGATTTTGGATAAAGTGCTGCATCTTGGGATACCATTTCCTATGTGGTATATGTTGTGGGTACAGACTGCAATACAGATTGGAATTGGCATTGTTTCCTATTACTGTGAGAAATCCTTACTTTACAAATTTAACGGAATGAAGTAGAATTGCGAACATGAACTTTTAAATATTTTCAAAGAGGAGTAATGTTATGAGTAATGTAACAGAAATCAGATGGCATGGCCGTGGTGGTCAGGGCGCAAAAACTGCAGCGCTTCTGTTGGCCGATGTCGCATTTGCTACAGGAAAATATGTTCAGGGATTTCCGGAGTATGGCCCGGAACGTATGGGTGCGCCGATCACAGCATACAATCGTATCAGTGACAGCGTGATTCGTGTACATTCAAACATCTATGAACCGGAATTTGTAGTTGTTGTTGATGAATCACTGTTGGAGACCGTTGATGTTACAAGCGGTCTGAAAGAAGATGGCGCAATTTTGATTAATACAGAAAAAAGCAAAGAAGAATTAGTTCCAAGTCTTCGTGGATATAAGGGAAAAGTATATACCATTGATGCGAAAAAAGTATCTCTCGCAACACTTGGAAAATATTTCCCGAATACACCTCTTCTCGCTGCAATTGTAAAAGTTGCCGATATTATGGATGAGGAAACATTCCTGAAAGAAATGAAAAATTCCTTCAACCATAAATTTGCAAGCAAACCTGAAGTTATCGATGGCAATATGAAAGCTCTCGAAATGGCATTGAAGGAGGTACAGTAATGAAGACAGATATCACAAAACTGGGTGTAAAAGCTTCCTGGAGAGACCTTACAGAGGGTATGATCGTTGCAGGAGCAGGTACATCCAAAGATTTCAAGACCGGAGAATGGTCTGCAGTAAAACCTGAATTTATCGAAGAAAATTGTAAACAGTGTCTGTTTTGTGCACCGGTATGTCCTGACAGCTGCATCCCTGTAGTAGATGGAAAAAGAGGCGCATTTGACTACGATCATTGCAAAGGATGCGGTATTTGTGTAAAAGCATGCCCATTTGATGCAATTACTATGGAAGGAGTGAAATAATATGGCAAAAAGAGAACGTTTATCCGGAAATGAGGCAGTAGCAATCGCTCTTCGCCAGATTAATCCAGATGTTTTTCCGGCATTCCCAATCACTCCATCTACAGAAATTCCACAGTACTTTGCATCATTCGTTGCAAATGGACAGGTGGATACTGAATTTATTACTGTAGAAAGTGAACACAGCTCAATGAGTGCTGCAATCGGTGCTTCTGCAGCAGGTGCAAGAAGCCTTACAGCAACTTCCTCCTGTGGTCTTGCTTACATGTGGGAAGAACTTTATATCGCAGCTTCTAACAGACTCCCACTGGCACTGGCACTGGTAAACCGTGCATTGTCCGGACCAATCAATATCAACTGTGATCATTCTGATAGTATGGGCGCAAGAGACGCAGGCTGGATTCAGATCTATGCTGAAAACAATCAGGAGGCATACGACAACATGGTTCAGGCATTCCGTATTTCTGAGCACAAAGATGTCAGACTTCCGATTATGATCTGCCAGGATGGTTTCATCACCAGCCATGCAGTAGAAAATATTGAGCTTCTCGATGATGCTGAAGTAAAAGGTTTTGTTGGTGAATACGAACCGGAAAACTACCTGTTAAATCCGGAATGCCCGATGGCAGTTGGCCCTTATTCCATCACAGATTTTTATTTCGAAGCAAAACGTGCCCAGGCAGAAGGTACAAAAAATGTTGAAAAAGTTATTCTTGATATTGCAAAAGAGTTTGCAGAATTATCAGGAAGAGAATATGGCCTTTTTGAAAGCTACCGTATGGAAGATGCAGAAAGAGCAGTTGTTATTATCGGTTCTGCAGCAGGAACAACAAAAGATGCAATCGATCGTCTGAGAGAAAAAGGAGAAAAAGTTGGTCTTCTGAAAATCCGTCTTTATCGTCCATTCCCTGCAGAAGCAATTGCCGCTGAACTGAAAAATGTAAAAGCAGTTGCTATCATGGATCGTGCAGAAGGTTACTCAAACAATGGCGGACCTCTTGGTGCAGATGTTATGGCAGCTCTGTTTAGAGCCAGATCACAGGCATTTGCTGTAAATTACATTTACGGACTTGGCGGACGTGACGTTCGTGTAGAAGATATGATCGGTATCTATGATGCCCTGGCACAGATTATAGAAGATGGCGATGCGGGCGAAACATATCGTTATCTGGGAATCAGAGAATAAGGGGAGGATACAGACATGGCTTATAATTTTAAAGAAACAATGAGCAAACCGGAGCGTCTTGCACCGGGACATAGAATGTGCGCCGGATGCGGCGGTACGATCGCAGTTCGTAACGTGCTCCGTGGATTGCACGAAGGCGACAAAGCGGTAATCGGAAATGCAACAGGCTGTCTGGAAGTATCTACATTCACTTATCCATACACAGCATGGGAAGACAGCTACATTCACAATGCATTTGAAAATGCAGGGGCCACAATGGGCGGTGTTGAAGGTGCTTACAAAGCACTGAAACGTAAAGGCAAACTGGATGAGACATACAAATTCATCACATTCGGCGGAGACGGCGGTACATACGATATCGGATTCCAGTCTTTATCCGGAGCAATGGAACGTAACCATGACATGGTTTATGTATGCTACGATAACGGTGCTTATATGAATACCGGTATTCAGCGTTCCTCTGCAACACCAATGTTTGCGGATACAACAACAACACCTGTAGGTACAGAAAGCAATGGTAAACCACAGAACAGAAAAGATCTGGCTGCGATCATTGCTGCACATGATGTACCATATGTTGGACAGACAACATTCTTCAAAAACTTCAAAGATCTTCATATCAAAGCAGAAAAAGCAATTTACACACCGGGAGCTGCATTCCTGAACATCATGGCTCCATGCCCACGAGGATGGAGATACAACACACCGGATATCATGGAAATCTGCAGACTTGGTGTAGAAACATGCTACTGGCCATTGTTCGAAGTGGTAGAAGGAAAATGGATTCTGAACTATGAACCAAAGAAAAAACTTCCGATCGAAGAATTCCTGAAACCACAGGGAAGATTTAAACATCTGTTCAAGAAAGAAAATGAATATCTGATCGAAGCATTCCAGAAAGAAGTCGACAGACGTTGGGAAGAACTTCAGTTCAGATGTTCCAGACAGTAAGATAATAGTTTTAGACTATACCATAAAGGATTGGATTTTTTGCCGAAAAAATCCAATCCTTTATTGACATATAAAGAGAATCCCGATATGCTTAAAGTCAGGTATGGAAACGTTTCCGATACCTGAAACGGAGTAAATTTAAGACAAGCAAGATAGAAAAAATATTTAGAGGTGATTCTATGGGTAACGTTAGAACATGCGGCGTATTGCTGCCGATCAGCAGCCTTCCTGCAAAATATGGAATCGGTAATTTTTCCAAAAGTGCATATCGTTTCGTGGACCAGTTAAAAGAAGCCAGTCAGAGTTACTGGCAGATTCTTCCGCTTGGACCAACAGGATATGGTGATTCACCATATCAGTCATTTTCAACATTTGCCGGAAATCCATATTTTATTAGTCTGGAAGACTTGATTGAAGAAGGCGTTCTGAAGAAAAAAGAAGTTGACAGCGTGGATTTCGGAGATGATGAAACATCCATCGATTATGAAAAGTTATATCTGGGAAGATACACACTTTTGAGAAAAGCGTATGAGAGAAGTAATATCAGTGAAAATCCTGCATTCAGAGAGTTTCAGAAAACAGAAGGATATTGGCTCAAAGACTATGCATTATTTATGGCAGTAAAACAGTTTTTTGGCGGTTCTTCCTGGAGTGAATGGCCGGAGGATATTCGCCTTCGCTATTCCTATGCATTGGATTACTATCGCAGAGAGCTGTACTTTGATATTGAATTTCAGGAATACATGCAGTTCAAATTCTATGAACAGTGGTCAAAACTGAAAACATATGCCAATGTAAAAGGAATTAAAATTATCGGAGATATTCCGATCTATGTAGCTATGGACAGTGCGGATACATGGGCAAATCCGGGACTGTTCAAACTGGACGGAGAAAACAAACCGACACAGGTAGCGGGCTGCCCGCCGGATGGATTTTCTGCAACAGGTCAGCTGTGGGGAAATCCGCTGTATAACTGGGAAGTTCACAAGGCAACCAATTTCGACTGGTGGATCACACGTCTGGCACACTGCTATAAATTGTATGATGTAGTAAGAATTGATCATTTCCGTGGATTCGATGAGTATTTTGCTATTCCATATGGCGATTCGACTGCAGAAAACGGATGGTGGGAAAAAGGACCGGGAATGGATCTGTTCCATACAGTAACTGCCCGTCTGGGGCACAAAGACATCATTGCAGAAGATCTTGGCTTTATGACAGACACTGTAAAACAGCTTGTTCGCGATAGTGGATTCCCGAATATGCGAGTAATTGAATTTGCATTTGATGAGAGAGATACCGGAAATGCAAGCGATTATCTGCCTCATAACTATCCGCGAAATTGTGTCGTATATTCCGGAACACACGATAACGAAACATTGACAGGATGGTTCCACACGATTTCGGCCGGTGAACGTAAACAGGCACGCCAGTATCTGAATAACTTCCATGATTCTGACAAGGAAATCTACAAAGATCTCATTTGCTGTATCATGAGAAGTGTTGCAGACCGCTGTATCATTCCGATGCAGGATTACCTGGGACTGGACAACAGCGCAAGAATAAATCAGCCATCAACATTGGGCAAAAACTGGAAATGGAGAATGACCAAAAACCAATTCAGCGCAAAACTTCGCAAAGAAATGTATAATATGGCAGAAACATACGGCAGAAAAAACTGGGATGAATTCCCGGTGAATTGAGAAGGCCGGGACTTAGCAAGAATAAATAGAAGAAACCATAATAAACAAACATAAACAAAAATAAACAAGGATGTGTCGAATGGGAAATCTCACAATCGCGATTTCTCATTCAGACACGTCCATTTTTTATCCTTTACTCAGCGTACTGTTATGATATTTTGTAGAATACGTTACATCCTCCCCAAACCATTCCGGTGGAATATATTCATTAGCCTCTTCCTCGCTGGAAAATTCTACTTCTGCGAGATAGAGTCCTTCATATGGGGCATTGAAAACGTCAAGTTCGATAGTCAGTCCGTTTTTCTCAGGAAGCAGATAGCGATCCTTTGAGATGACGATGCCATCTGCTTTAGGTTTAAGATGTGCATAGGATGCGGCATCCAATGGCAGATTGTATTCTTCACGTGCCATAAGTCCGGCGGATTTGTATGTCAGGTAGTAGGTATCATCCTGTCGGCGAATTCGTACAACAGGGGAGGTACACAAATATCCCTGCTCGATATGGTGGCAGGGAAAAGATGCAAGGTCTTTTGGGAGGTTTTCTTTCGGAATTAAAAATTTGCGTTCGATTTCCATAGGGCAGCTCCTTCGGGTAATATTTTTGCTTGTATTTCAAAATACATGGATCCGGATGTAGGTATCTCACTTTCGTATAAGAGTATTTCATTTCGGATCAAATATTGAATTTTTAAATAAATGAACATTATTTCTAGATGACAGTATATCATTAATCGGTTAAAATGAATATAAAATTTCAAATTATTAGAAGTTAATAGAAATGAACCAAATAGATTCATGAATAAAATAGATTCCGGAGGTAAGACGATGAAAAAAACATATGTGTTTTTGGCAGATGGATTTGAAGAAATTGAAGGATTAACAGTAGTGGACCTGCTCAGACGTGCGGGGGTAGAGGTGCAGACGGTTTCTATCAAAGATACAAAAGAAATACAGGGGTCACATGGAATTACCCTGTTTGCGGACAGCGTATTTGCAGAGTGTAATTTTGATGATGCCGAACTTCTGGTTCTTCCGGGAGGAATGCCGGGAACCAAAAATCTCGGAGCTTTTGAGCCACTGTGTGAGCTTTTGAAAAAATTTGATGCGGCAGGCAGAAAGATTGCTGCAATCTGTGCGGCGCCGAGCGTATTTGCGAGTCTTGGAATCTTGAAAGGGAGAAAAGCGACATCTTATCCGTCTTTTATGGAAATGATTGCAGAAAACGGAGCTGATGCAGTAGAAGAATCTGTTGTAGTGGATGGACACGTAATTACAAGCCGAGGTATGGGAACCGCGATCGATTTTTCACTTACTCTCATTGAACAGCTGATCGATACAGAGAAAAAAGAGCAGATTGCAGCGTCTATCGTATATAAATAGATGGTTTGAGGACGGTTTTCCTATAAAAAATACTAGCGTT
Source organism: Eubacteriales bacterium (assembly GCA_030526665.1). Taxonomy (GTDB): domain Bacteria; phylum Bacillota; class Clostridia; order Lachnospirales; family Lachnospiraceae; genus Blautia_A. The sequence goes on along the minus strand of JAUNCI010000022.1, from coordinate 11,209 downwards.
TTATTGACAATTATGCTATACTCTCTTAATGACTGCGATTATCTAAGCATGATATATAAATGCCAGGCGCAAAGTTTGTGCGGAATTAATACCGCCGGTACGCCGATGGCGTGCGCAAAGCGGTCTGTCATATAAAAATACAAAAAGTAAATCACAGTGTATTTAAGGAGGAGAATTTAAATGAGTTTACAGGTTGAAAAACTGGAAAAAAACATGGCAAAACTTACAATTGAGGTTCCTGCTGAAGAAGTTGAAAAAGCAATGCAGGCTGCATACCTCAAACAGAGAGGCAGAATCCAGCTTCCTGGATTCCGTAAAGGAAAAGCACCTAGAAAAATTATTGAACAGATGTATGGAAAAGGTGTATTCCTTGAAGATGCAGTAAACTCTCTGATCCCTACAGAATATAGCAAAGCACTCGGCGAATGCGAGCTTGAAATCGTATCTCAGCCGGAAATCGAAGTTGTAGAAGCTGAACCGGGAAAAGCTCTGATCTTTACAGCAGAAGTAGCAGTTAGACCGGAAGTTACACTTGGTGAATACAAAGGACTTGAAGTTCCGAAAACAGAAATCGTTGTAACAGACGAAGAAGTTGAAGAAGAAATCAAAAAAGAACTTGAAAAGAACTCCAGAACTGTAACAGTTGAAGACCGTGCAGTTGCAAAAGACGATATCGTAACACTTGACTTCGAAGGATTTGTTGACGGTGTTGCATTCGAAGGTGGAAAAGGAACAGATTATCCACTGACAATCGGTTCTAACGCATTCATTCCTGGTTTCGAAGATCAGCTGATCGGAGCTAACACAGGTGATCACGTAGAAGTAAACGTAACATTCCCAGAAGAATACCAGGCTGCTGACCTTGCAGGAAAAGCTGCTGTATTCCAGTGCGATATCAAAAAAGTAGAAGCTAAAGTTGTTGATGAACTGAATGACGAATTCGTTCAGGAAGTTTCTGAATGCGATACAGTTGCAGATTACAAAGAAAGCGTTAAGAAAACTCTGACAGAAAACAAAGAAAAAGCTGCTCTTCAGGCAAAAGAAAACGCTGCAGTTGATAAAGCTGTAGAAAACGCTGAAATGGAAATTCCGGATGCAATGGTTGCTACACAGGCTCGTCAGATGCTTGATGACTTTGCAAGAAGAATGCAGTCTCAGGGTCTTTCTATGGACCAGTACTTCCAGTTCACAGGTCAGAATGCAGACCAGATGCTTGAAACTATGAAACCGGAAGCTCTTAAAACAATCAAAACAAGACTTGTTCTTGAAAAAATCGTTGAAGCAGAAAACATTGTTACTTCAGACGAAGATATCGATGCAGAAGTAGCTAAAATGGCTGAAGCATACAAAATGGAAGCTGACAAGATCAAAGAAATCCTTGGCGGACAGCTTGAACAGATGAAAACAGATCTTGCTGTTCAGAAAGCTGTTACACTTGTTGCTGAAGCTGCAAAAGAAGTTTAATTTAAAGAAAGCACACTTGCTTTGATGTGAGTGGAATTTCTTGGGAGGTAACATGAGTTTAGTACCTTATGTCATTGAACAGACTAGCAGAGGAGAGAGAAGTTACGATATTTATTCAAGACTTCTGAAAGACCGTATTATTTTTCTCGATGGAGAAGTAAACGATGTAAGCGCAAGCGTTATCGTTGCAGAATTACTTTTCCTCGAAGCAGAAGATCCGGGAAAGGATATTCAGTTATATATCAACAGCCCGGGTGGCTCTGTAACTGCCGGAATGGCCATTTATGATACTATGAAATACATCAAATGTGATGTATCTACGATCTGTATCGGCATGGCTGCAAGTATGGGAGCATTCCTTCTTGCAGGCGGAACAAAAGGAAAACGTTATGCACTTCCGAATGCTACGATCATGATCCACCAGCCATCAGGAGGCGCACAGGGTCAGGCAACAGAAATTCAGATCGTTGCAGATCAGATTGCAAAAACAAAGAGAAAATTAAACGAGATTCTCTCTGAAAATACAGGACAGCCTTACGAGGTTGTTGAAAAAGATACAGACCGTGATAATTATATGACTTCCGAAGATGCGAAAGCATACGGACTGATTGACGGTGTTGTAGAACACAAATAATCAAAAAGAAAAGACTCCTGTGAATGCAGGGGTCTTGTCTTGTTTCATAGGACACTGTTGTTTTTTATGAAAAAAGCACTTTTTTATCGAAAACAACACTTTTTAATGAGGAAAATAGAAAGGAAAATTAGCATTCATGGCAGATAAAACAAGAGATGGAGTAGCCAGATGCTCATTTTGTCATAAAACTGAAAAGCAGGTTCGCAAAATGATAGCAGGACCTGATGGCGCATATATATGTGACGAATGCATCGAAATCTGTAGAGAAATTATGGAAGAAGAACTGATGATGCGTCATAATCATTCTTACCAGGGTGATATTGTTCTTCATAAGCCGGAAGAAATTCATAGGATTCTGGATGAATACGTTATCGGACAGGACGATGCAAAAAAAGCACTGGCTGTTGCTGTCTATAATCATTACAAACGAATTACTGCATCGGAAGAACTGGATGTGGAATTACAGAAGAGTAATATTTTGATGCTTGGACCGACAGGTTCAGGAAAAACACTTCTCGCTCAGACACTTGCGCGTTTGTTAAATGTTCCATTTGCAATTGCAGATGCCACAACTTTGACAGAAGCCGGTTATGTTGGTGAGGACGTTGAAAATATTCTTTTGAAAATCATACAGGCTGCTGACGGCGACGTGGAAAAAGCCGAATACGGTATTATTTACATTGATGAGATCGATAAAATCAGCCGTAAATCCGAAAATGTTTCCATTACACGAGATGTATCCGGAGAAGGTGTTCAGCAGGCACTTTTGAAAATTCTTGAGGGAACAGTTGCTTCTGTTCCACCGCAGGGTGGAAGAAAACATCCGCATCAGGAATTGATTCCGATCGATACAACAAATATTTTGTTTATCTGCGGCGGTGCGTTTGATGGTCTGGAAAAAATTATCGAAGCACGACAGGATACAAAAGCCATTGGTTTTGGTGCAGAAGTAGCTGCTAAAACCGAAAAAAATGTCGGTGAAGTATTCAAAGAGGTTATGCCTCAGGACTTTATCAAATTTGGCTTGATTCCTGAGTTTATCGGACGTGTTCCGGTTGTTGTATCACTGGATTCCCTGGATGAAGATGCACTGGTACGTATTTTGAGCGAGCCGAAAAACGCATTGACAAAACAGTATAGTAAATTATTTGAACTTGATGGGGTAGAACTGGAATTTCAGGAAGAAGCGCTGAAACGCATGGCACAGAAAGCTATGGAGCGCAAAACCGGAGCCAGAGGACTTCGTGCTTTGATGGAAGACACACTGATGGATCTGATGTATAAAACACCTTCGGATGAAACCATTACAAAATGCACGATAACAAAGGAAACCGTTGACGGAACCGAGGAAGCATTAATCGAAAGAAGGGCATCAGAAGAGGAGAAGCCTGTTATGAAAAGTGTTTCCGCAGTAAAAAAGACAACGACCAGATCACCTAAATCCAAGAAAAATTAATTGATTCATTTGATATAACCAAACAAATGGAACAAAAGGGGATGAGAAATACATGGAAAACCCAATAGCTTTATTACCGGCAATAGCCCTCAGAGGAACAACGGTTCTTCCGGGGATGATCGTTCATTTTGACGTGAGCAGAGAACGTTCCATTAAAGCCATTGAAAATGCAATGCTGCATGATCAGAAAGTATTTTTAATCACGCAGATTGATCCTGAGGTTGAGTCACCGGGAGTGGATGATTTGTACCATATGGGAACGATTGCATTTGTGAAACAGGTTATGAAACTGCCGCAGAATGTAATCCGTGTTCTGGTTGAGGGAACCGATCGAGCAGAAATTGCACAATTTAAATCTGAAGTTCCTTTTTTGAAAGCGAAAGTACAGATTCGTAAGGATGAACAGGAATATCCGGAAACATTGCGCAATGCAATGCATGAAGGCTTAAGAGAACTGTTTGAGCAGTATTGCCGTGAAGGAAACAGAATCAGTAAAGAACTGATGGGACAAATCCTGAAATATGATAAATTAGAGAATTTCGTTGAGCAGATTGCGGTAAATCTTCCGCTTACTTACGAGAAAAAACAGAAAATACTCGATGCAGTAACCCTCGAAGAGCAATATGAAGTGGTTGCGGCGATTTTGACAAATGAACTTTCCATGATGCGTATTACACGTGATCTTCAGGTGAAAATCAAAAGTCATATAGATAAAAATCAGAAAGAGTATATTCTGCGTGAACAGTTGAAAGTGATTCGTGAGGAATTGGGCGAAGATAATACTGAGGATGATGCACAGAAATACTATGACCAGCTGGCAGAATTAGAAGCATCGGAGGAAGTCAAGGAACGAATCGCCAAAGAAATCAAGCGATTCAAGGCAATTCCATCCAATGCCGCAGACAGCAATGTATATCGCAACTTTATCGAGACACTGTTGTCACTGCCTTGGGATAAATGCTCAAAAGATACACTGGATCTCAAAAAGGCATGGAAAATTCTGGAAGAACAGCATTATGGGCTCAAAGATGTCAAAGAACGTGTCATGGAATTTCTGGCAGTTCGTTCATTGACAAATGGCGGAAAAAGCCCGATCTTATGTTTGGTGGGACCTCCGGGAACCGGCAAAACTTCGATCGCAAAATCAATTGCGGAAGCACTGGACAAAAAGTATGTACGTATTTGTCTGGGCGGTGTGAGAGATGAAGCCGAAATTCGAGGACATAGAAAAACATATGTCGGCGCAATGCCGGGACGTATTACTGCCGCATTGCAGCAGGCCGGCGTCAAAAACCCATTGATGCTTTTAGATGAAATTGACAAAACAAGCAGTGATCATCGTGGAGATACGTCTTCCGCACTACTTGAAGTTTTAGATCCGGAGCAGAACAGACATTTTGCAGATCATTATGTGGAAATACCGCAGGATCTATCAGAAGTTCTGTTTATCGCAACGGCAAACGATGCACACAACATACCGAGACCTCTCTGGGATCGTATGGAAGTCATCGAAATTTCCGGATATACGGAAAATGAAAAAGAACACATTGCGAAAGAACATCTGATTCCGAAACAGATAAAGGAAAACGGATTGTCAAAAGGACAGCTTTCTATCAAAAAATCAGCTTTAACCAGAATTATCAATAATTATACGAAAGAGGCCGGTGTTCGAGGTCTTGAGAGAACCATCGGAAAAATCTGCCGCAAAACAGCGCGTATGATTCTTGAAGGGGAAAAAGAGAAAGTAACCGTGACAACCAAAAATCTGGAGTCATTTTTGGGAAAAGAACGCTATGATTATCGCATGGCAAATAAACAAGATGAGATTGGAATTTGCAGAGGCCTTGCCTGGACACAGGTAGGCGGTGATACACTTCAGATCGAAGTAAATATCATGCCGGGAAAAGGAGAACTGAAGCTGACGGGACAGTTAGGGGATGTTATGAAAGAATCCGCAATGATCGGTATTTCTTATTTGCGTTCTGTCGCGGATGAATACAAGATTTCTCCGGAATTTTTCAGAGAAAAAGACATTCATGTACACGTTCCGGAAGGCGCTGTTCCAAAGGATGGTCCATCCGCAGGTATTACAATGGCAACTGCAATGCTTTCCGCAATGATCGAGAAACCGGTGCGCGCAGACATTGCAATGACCGGAGAGATCACACTTCGCGGACATGTACTTCCAATCGGCGGTCTGAAAGAAAAACTTCTTGCTGCAAAATATGCAAAGATCAAAGAAGTATTGGTACCTAAGGCGAACAAAGCGGACGTTGAAGAAATGGATGCGGAAATCACCGATGGATTGGATATTCGCTTTGTAAGTACAATGAATGAAGTAGTCGCAGAAGCGATTCGAATGTAGAGGAAAAGTATGGTTATAAAAAATGTTTCATTGGATATTGTATGTGGAGTTACCAGCAAAATCCCGGAAACGGGGAGACCTGAAGTCGCTTTTGCGGGAAAATCCAATGTCGGTAAATCTTCTCTGATCAATGGACTGATGAACCGAAAAGCCCTGGCTCGTACAAGTGCACAGCCGGGTAAAACACAGACAATCAATTTTTATAATATCAATGATTTTATGTATCTGGTTGACCTCCCGGGTTACGGATTTGCAAAGGTTGGAATTGCCGAAAAACAGAAATGGGGAAAAATGATTGAGAGATATCTGAACACCTCCAAAGATCTGAAAGCAGTATTTTTGCTGATCGATATTCGACATGATCCATCCGCAAATGATAAACAGATGTATGAGTGGATTCTCAGCAACGGCTATGAGCCGATTATCATTGCGACAAAATCCGACAAATTAAAGAGAAGTCAGCTGCCGAAACATGTAAAAATGATCAAAGAAGGTCTTGGACTTCGTCCGGGTGGAGTGATTATTCCATTCTCTGCCGAAACAAAGCAGGGACGTGACGAAATCTGGGCGTTGATCGATGATCTCACCACAAGAGGAACCACAGATGGGGATAATTAAAGCGCTTAAGCTGGGATTCGATTATCTGAAATATGATGACGAGGGCAATGTGGAAGACACACAGCGTGCCGTCGATGATGTGAACCTGGACATTGAAGCGGGAACATTTGTTGCAATTCTTGGGCATAACGGATCCGGAAAATCAACGATTGCAAAGCATTTGAATGCACTGTTGATTCCTACGGAAGGCACTTTGTGGATTGATGGAATAGATACTGCAAAAGAGCCAAAACTGTGGAAAGTCAGACAGAAATCGGGAATGGTATTTCAGAATCCGGATAACCAGATTATTGCAACGGTTGTCGAAGAGGATGTTGGGTTTGGACCGGAAAATATGGGAATCCCAACAGATGAAATATGGAAAAGAGTGGACAGCAGCCTTGCCAAAACAGGCATGACCGCTTATAGAAAACATTCACCTAACAGACTTTCGGGCGGACAGAAACAGAGAGTTGCCATTGCGGGTGTAATGGCAATGAAACCGAAATGTATCGTATTGGATGAGCCGACAGCAATGCTCGACCCAAACGGCCGCAGGGAAGTCATCGAGGCTGTTAGAGAGTTAAATAAAAAAGAAAATGTTACGGTAATTCTGATTACACATTATATGGAAGAAGTTATTCATGCGGACGATGTGTATGTTATGGACAATGGAAAAGTTGTTCTCCACGGAACACCGAAAGAAATATTTTCGCAGGTTGATACATTGAAACAATATCGATTGGATGTGCCGCAGGTTACTCTGCTTGCACATGAATTACATAAAGCCGGCGTAGAGATTCCGGAAGGAATCCTTACAACGGAGGAATTGGTAGGTGCGCTATGTCAATTAAATTAGAACACGTTACCTACACTTACAATCCGGGAAATGCATATGAAATCCATGCGTTAAAAGATATCAATCTGGATATTCCGGATGGACAATTTATTGGAATTATCGGACATACCGGAAGTGGAAAATCCACATTGATTCAGCATTTAAATGCACTGATGAAACCGACATCCGGCAAAATCACATATTGCGAGGAAGATATCTGGGCAGAAAAGTATGATCGACGAAAGCTTCGAAGTGAAGTAGGTCTTGTTTTCCAGTATCCGGAACATCAGTTATTTGAGACGGACGTTTTATCCGATGTGTGCTTCGGTCCGATGAACCAGGGATTATCCAGAGAAGAAGCAGAAAAAGAAGCAAAACTTGCCTTAAGTCAGGTTGGATTCAAAGAAAAAAATTATCTGAAGTCGCCGTTTGAACTGTCCGGTGGTCAGAAAAAAAGAGTGGCAATTGCCGGTGTTCTGGCAATGAATCCAAAGATTTTGATTCTGGATGAGCCAACAGCCGGACTGGATCCAAAAGGAAGAGATGACATCCTGGACCAGATTGCAAAACTTCACAAAGAACGAGGCATTACAGTCATCCTTGTTTCTCATAGCATGGAAGATGTTGCAAAATATGTGGAACGTCTGATCGTTATGAATAAGGGAGAGGCTGTTTATGACGGAACTCCAAAGGAAGTCTTCCGTCATTACAAAGAACTGGAAAAAATCGGTCTTGCAGCGCCACAGATCACCTATATCATGCATGCTCTGAAGGATAAGGGATTTAACGTGGACACAGAAGCAACCACCATTCCCGAGGCGACTAAAAGTATTCTGGAAGTATTGAAAAATACAGGAAAATTAAATACAGATGCTTCAGTGAGGAATGTGAATAATTCTGTAAAGGATACTGATAGCTCAGTAAAGAATGCAGAAGCTTCAGTGAAAGATGCTGAAACTCCGGAGAAGGGAGGCGCAGAGAATGATTAGAGATATCACGATCGGACAGTATTATCCGGCCGATTCTTTGCTCCACAAACTGGATCCGAGAACGAAATTTGTAGGCACATTTATTTTCATTATCACAATATTTTTGTTTAACGGCATAGTTGGATATGCGGTAGCAACCGCTTTTTTGCTAAGCATGATCTGCCTGTCAAAGGTACCGCCAAAGTTCATATTCAAAGGCCTGAAAGCTATTCTGATCATTTTGATCATAACGATGCTGTTTAACATTTTCCTGACACCGGGAGAAATTCTCTGGAAATGGAAAATATTCAAAATTACAAAAGAAGGTCTTTACCTCGCCGGAAAAATGGCGATACGCCTGATCTACCTGGTTCTGGGATCGTCCATTATGACATTGACGACAACTCCAAACCAGTTGACCGACGCGATGGAGCGACTTTTGAGACCACTAAACAAAATTCATATTCCGGTGCATGAGATTGCAATGATGATGTCGATCGCACTTCGTTTCATTCCTATATTATTAGAAGAAACAGACAAAATTATGAAAGCGCAGATTGCACGAGGAGCAGATTTTGAAGGCGGAAACATCATCAAAAAAGCAAAAAATATGGTTCCGCTGCTGGTTCCGCTTTTCATATCCGCATTCCGACGCGCCAATGACCTGGCGATGGCCATGGAAGCCAGATGCTATCATGGCGGTGAAGGCAGAACACAGATGAAACCACTGAAATATGCCGGAAGAGATTATGTGGCGTATATCATCGTACTCGTATATCTGGCAATCGCAATTTTGCTCAGAATATTCCCGATTACGTTGCTTTTTAAATAAAGGTACATGAAGGAACACTGAAAATATTTAATGATATATCAAATAATAAAAAAGTGTATGAGCACATTAAAAAATGAATCCCCTGCGTTCGGCAAATAACCGGAGGTAGGGGAAAATATTATCTTAGTCGAGTAAATTTCTATTTCGAAAGAGAGAGTTTATAAGCTCGACCTGAACTAACAAAAGTACAGAAGGAGAATCCATGAAACGAATCGGTTTAGTCGTTGCATATGATGGAACAAATTATAGCGGCTGGCAGACACAGCCAAATGGAATAACAATCCAGGGAGTGCTGAACGATACCTTGTCAGAACTTTTGGACGAGAAAATTGAGACGATCGGTGCAAGCAGAACAGATGCAGGTGTGCATGCAATGGGAAATGTTGCTGTATTTGACAGCAATACCAGAATTCCCGGAGAAAAAATCTCATATGCGTTAAATCAGAGACTTCCGGAAGATATTCGAATTCAATTGTCGGAAGAGGTTGAACCAAATTTCCACCCACGCTACTGTGACAGTGAAAAAACATATGAATACCGAATTCTAAATCGAAAATTCCCGGTTCCGACAGAGCGTCTGTATTCCTATTTTTACCATTACAATTTAGATGTAGATAAAATGCTGGAAGCGACCTCTTATCTGATCGGTACACACGATTTTGCCAGCTTTTGCGGAGCGAAAGCACAGGTGAAAACAACGATCCGAACAGTGACAGGAATTGATGTCTGGAGAGAGGGAGACATCGTTACCATCCGAGTGACCGGAACAGGATTTTTGTACAACATGGTTCGCATCATTTCCGGTACTTTAATTGAAGTGGGAAATGGACAATATCCGCCGGAAAGAGTCAAAACCATTCTGGAAGCATGCAATCGAGAGATGGCAGGACCGACAGCACCGGCACATGGATTGACACTGATGGGAATCGAATTTTTTGATTAAGCATTGTTGAGGAAATCATAGAATCTTTAAAGCAGCAGTGCAAATATGATTATATAGAATCCGTCTGAGTGAGTTCGTAAACAAGAGTTTAAAAAATATTCAACAAAATGAAAAAATAGTTGACAGGATATAACCCTTATAATATAATTACTCAATGTGGCGTAGTGCGGAGCACATTTACCAATAGCCCCGGTAAATTTGCTTAATATATCAGCGGTTTCGGACATTTCCGCTATTTAAAATGCATTGCAAAACAACAGATATAACGAATTACACAATGATGTGATGACTAACTATTGATGAAAATTACAGGAGGGAAAACCATGCAGACTTATATGGCTAATCCAGATAAAATCGAAAGAAAATGGTATGTTGTTGACGCTGAAGGCTGCACACTGGGCCGTCTGGCATCAGGCGTAGCAAGCGTTTTAAGAGGAAAAAATAAACCACAGTTTACACCACACGTTGATACAGGTGATTATGTGGTTGTTGTAAACGCTGACAAAATCAAAGTTACAGGTAAAAAACTTGACCAGAAAATCTACTACAATCACTCTGATTATGTAGGTGGTTTCAAAGAAACTACATTAAAAGAAATGTTAGCAAAGAAACCTGAAAAGGTTATCGAACTTGCTGTTAAAGGCATGCTTCCAAAAGGACCTCTGGGAAGACAGATGATCACAAAACTGCACGTATATGCAGGACCGGAACACAATCATGCAGCTCAGAAACCTGAAGCTTTAACATTTTAAGAGGAGGTAGAAAACATTGGCTAGCGCAAAATTCTACGGAACAGGAAGAAGAAAAAAATCTATCGCAAGAGTTTACCTTACACCAGGTACAGGTAATATTACAATTAATAAAAGAGACATCGACGAATACTTCGGACTTGAAACACTGAAAGTAATCGTTCGTCAGCCATTAGTTGCTACAGAAACAGAAGGCAAATTTGATGTAACAATCAGCGTTGTTGGTGGCGGATACACAGGACAGGCTGGTGCCATCAGACATGGTATCTCAAGAGCCCTTCTTGAAGCAGATGCTGAATACAGACCAGTTCTTAAAGCTGCTGGATTCCTTACACGTGATCCACGTATGAAAGAACGTAAAAA
>JAUNCI010000021.1 GCA_030526665.1 Eubacteriales bacterium | reverse complement strand
GCGCAAAAAAATACCCTCCTTACTGGTTTGTCCAGTAAAGAGGGTACATATCACTCTCCTTATAATTCACTTAATTGTGATTTTGACTCTTTCGAATCTGAAATTCTGATTTCAATTATGCGTTAACAATTTTTCCGAAATCTGGTTTCAGGGCAGCTCCACCGATCAGACCACCGTCGATGTCTGGTTTTGAAAGGAGTTCTGCTGCATTTCCTGCATTCATAGATCCGCCGTACTGGATACGAACAGCTTCTGCTGTATCTGTTCCGTACAGTTCAGCGATAAGATCACGGATAGCTTTGCAAACTTCCTGAGCCTGGTCAGATGTAGCTGTAAGACCTGTTCCGATAGCCCAGATTGGTTCGTAAGCGATAACCATAGAAGCAACCTGTTCAGCTGTTACGCCAACGAGGTCAGATTTGATCTGAAGACGGATCCAGTCGATTGTTACGCCGTTTTCTCTCTGTTCTTTAGATTCACCACAGCAAAGGATTGGTGTAAGACCTGAAGCAAAAGCTTTGAGAACTTTTTTGTTAAGGAAAGCGTCGTCTTCTTTGAAGTAGTCACGTCTTTCAGAATGTCCGATGATTACATATTTAACGCCTGCATCCAGAAGCATTGGAGCAGAGATTTCACCTGTGAAAGCACCTTTGTCTTCAATGTAGAAGTTTTCAGCACCAACAGCTACGTTTGTACCTTTAACAGCTTCAACAACAGGAACGATGTCGATAGCAGGTACACAGTAAACAACGTCAACGTCTGCATTGTCAACGAGTGGTTTCAGAGTGTTTACAAGTTCAACAGCTTCTGATGGTGTCATGTTCATTTTCCAGTTACCAGCGATAATTCTTCTTCTTGCCATTATTTTGGTCTCCTAACTTATATAATATTGTACTGATTTATCAGTTATAAAATACTTATTTATCGTTTGCTGCTGCAACGCCAGGAAGTTCTTTTCCTTCAAGGAATTCCAGAGAAGCGCCGCCACCTGTAGAGATATGGCTCATTTTTGGTCCAAATCCAAGCTGGTTAACAGCTGCTGCAGAATCACCACCACCGATGATTGTTGTTGCATCTGTCTCTGCAAGAGATTTAGCTACAGCGATTGTTCCTTTTGCAAGGATCGGATTTTCGAATACACCCATCGGTCCATTCCATACAACTGTTTTAGCAGATTTAACTGCATCTGCATACATTTCAGCTGTTTTTGTTCCGATATCAAGACCCATTTTGTCAGCCGGAATAGCATCTGCAGGAACTACTTCAACTTCGATTTCTGCATCAATTGGGCTTGGGAAAGCAGCTGCTACTGTAGAGTCGATTGGAAGAAGAAGTTTTTTGCCAAGGCTTTCTGCTTTTTCCATCATTTCTTTACAGTAATCAAGTTTTGTATCATCTACGAGAGATGTTCCGATTTCATATCCTTTTGCTTTCAGGAATGTAAATGCCATACCACCACCGATGATGAGTGTATCACATTTTTCAAGAAGGTTTGAGATAACGTTCAGTTTATCTGCAACTTTTGCACCGCCGAGGATTGCAACGAAAGGTCTAACAGGTGTTTCAACTGCGTTTCCAAGGAAGTCGATTTCTTTCTGCATAAGGTATCCAACTGCACATTCATCGATGTACTCTGTAACACCAACGTTAGAGCAATGTGCTCTGTGAGCTGTACCGAAAGCATCGTTTACGAATACTTCAGCAAGAGAAGCAAGTTCTTTGCTGAATGCTTCACCGTTCTTTGTTTCTTCTACACGGTAACGTGTATTTTCAAGAAGAACGATTTCTCCATCTTTCATAGCTTCCACTGCTGCTTTTACGCTGTCATCAACAACAACAGGGCTTGCAACAAATTTAACTTCCTGTCCAAGGAGTTCAGAAAGACGAACTGCTACAGGAGCAAGAGAAAGTTCCGGTTTTGGTTCTCCTTTCGGTTTTCCAAGGTGAGAGCAGAGAATAACTTTTCCGCCGTCAGCAACAAGTTTTTTGATTGTAGGAAGAGCAGCTACCAGACGGTTTTCATCTGTGATTTTGCCTTCTTTTAACGGTACGTTGAAATCGCAGCGAACAAGAACTTTTTTGCCTGCTACATTGATATCGTCAACAGATTTTTTATTTAATCCCATTTCGATGTCCTCCATTTATAAATATAAAAAAGGGTCCGGTCCAAACCAGACCGGACCCTAACTGAGTCTTATTTTACTCTGTTAATTATGCAAGCAGAGATCCGAAGTGTTTGATTGTACGAACCATCTGGCTTGTGTATGAGTTTTCATTGTCATACCAAGAAACAACCTGAACCTGTGTTGTTCCGTTGTCAAGCTGAGCTACCATAGTCTGTGTAGCATCGAACAGAGAACCAAATCTCATACCGATGATATCTGAAGAAACGATTTCATCTGTATTGTATCCGAAAGATTCTGTAGCTGCTGCTTTCATAGCTGCATTAACCTGTTCTACTGAAACTGTTCCTTCAACTACTGCTGTAAGGATTGTTGTAGAACCTGTTGGTGTAGGAACACGCTGAGCAGCTCCGATAAGTTTTCCGTTAAGTTCTGGAATAACAAGACCGATAGCTTTAGCTGCACCTGTGCTGTTTGGAACGATGTTGCAAGCAGCTGCACGTGAACGTCTCTTGTCACCTTTTCTCTGTGGTCCATCAAGAGTCATCTGATCGCCTGTGTAAGCGTGGATTGTCTGCATGATACCAGATTTGATTGGAGCAAGTTCGTTAAGAGCTTTAGCCATAGGAGCTAAGCAGTTTGTTGTACAAGAAGCTGCAGAAATGATTGTGTCTTCTTTTGTAAGTTTGTCATGGTTTACATTGTAAACGATTGTTGGAAGATCATTTCCAGCTGGAGCAGAGATGATAACGTGTTTAGCACCTGCATCGATATGAGCCTGAGCTTTTTCTCTTGATGTATAGAAACCTGTACATTCAAGAACTACATCAACACCAAGTTCTGCCCATGGAAGGTCAGCAGCTTTAGCTTCTGCGTAGATTGTGATTTCTTTTCCATCAACAGTGATAGATTTTTCGCCAGCTACTACTTTGTCAGCCAGTGCATATCTTCCCTGTGTAGAATCGTATTTTAATAAATGAGCGAGCATGTCAGGAGATGTTAAGTCGTTGATAGCTACGATTTCAAATCCTTCTGCTCCGAACATCTGACGGAATGCAAGACGTCCGATACGGCCAAATCCGTTGATTGCAACTTTTACTGCCATGATAAAATTCCTCCTAATTAAATGTAGAATGGTAACTGTGACAAATTTTTGACAATGCCATTACTTGTCACTCTGTGCCTTATTTTACAAAATCCCACCTTAAATTTCAAGTGTATTTTCAAAAAAACAATACATTTTTATATATTCCAATATATAATATAAAAATAATATAGAAACTTTAGAAAACTTTGTACATTTTAGCAAAGGAGAAAATACTGATGCAAACCATACTCTGGGACTGCCATATGCATTCCTTTTACTCTGCAGATTCTTCTACTCCCATGGAAGAAATGATTCAAAAAAGCATCTCTCTGGGATTAGACGGCATCTGCTTTACCGAGCATACAGATCCTGATTATCCCGACACACCGGAAAAGCTTGATTTTTCCCTTGACGAGACAGCTTATTATAATGGTCTTTTGGAATTACAGGCAAAATACCGGGATCAAATTGAAGTTCGTTTTGGCATTGAACTAGGACTGCAGCCTCATCTGGCAGCTGATTTTGATGCACTTCTCAAACGTTTTCCTTTTGATTTTGTAATTGGTTCTTCTCACCTGGTTCATGGCTATGATCCATATTATCCGGAATACTTTCTGGAGCGTGAGGAAAGCAGTGCATATCGGGAATATTTCGAATCCATTCTGGAAAATCTGAATACCTGCCAAAATATGGACGTTTACGGACATCTTGACTATATCGTTCGTTATGGACCGAACCAGAACAAATACTATTCTTACACAAAATACAGCGAAATATTTGACGAAATCCTCCGTACCCTTATTCGAAAACAAATTGGTCTGGAACTAAACACCGGCGGTTTTCATTATGGCCTGGGTGAACCTAATCCATGTCGGGATATCATCAAACGTTATCGCGAATTAGGCGGTGAGCTTATTACTGTCGGCGCAGATGCACACACACCTGACAAAATCGCATATAGTTTTCCAAAAGCTTACTCCATCCTGAAGGAATGCGGTTTTTCCTATTATACCGTTTTTAAAAATCGCACACCGGAATTTATTAAATTATGATTTTTTCAAGTGATACACAGAGAAACAAAAAAGAAATATTCTAAAAAATAAAGTGGCTGTCACATTAATGATGAATCGTTCTCATAAATGTAACAGCCACTTTTTTATATTGTTATTTTATTAATGTTTTCTTATGCTTCTATCCGGGCATATCAGTGCCTCAGTTTATCAACGAACATTGTAAACACACCCTGTTCTTCCTGATCGAGCGACTTCTGATAGATCCGTTTAATCCATCCGGTGATAATTTCAATGAGAATCGGTGAAAATGTCATGAGCAGGAATACCCATATGATCATTCCGAATTCCAGTGATTTAAGCGTCAGAAGATTCTGTAAAACCACAGCCGATACAAAGAAAATAATCTGCATACCGTAAATAACTATTTTTCGGAAACGATTCAATGGTGCATAGACTGTTTTCAGTGCTGCCATATAATTCCATCCCGTTACGAGAAAACAGGCAGTATTCAGCATTGCAACAGACTTATATACCCCTGTGCAGGCAATCATGATAGAAAATACACAACCGGTGATTGTGATAGCAGCCGGAAATGCATTCATAAATACATGCCTCAGGAAAGTATTATCTATTTTGTCAAAATTATTTTCCTGCGCAAGAAGGAATGTCGGAATACCAACCGCACAGGCACTGATCAATGACATCTGTATTGGTTCGAATGGATATGCACTTCCAAAAAAGATCGTTAATACAGCCAGCATTGCAGAAAACATCGTTTTAATCAAAAACATTGAAGCGGCAGTACGAATATTATTTACTACTCTTCGTCCCTGATTTACGATCTGAGGCATTGCAGAAAAGTCTGAATCCAACAAAACTACATTAGCTATATTTTTGGCAGCTTCACTTCCTTCTGCCATTGCTATACTGCAGTCTGCTTCTTTTAAAGCCAGAACATCGTTTACACCGTCTCCTGTCATGGCAACCGTATGTCCCTGTTTTTTCAGAGACTGTACCATTTTTCGTTTCTGCTGAGGAGTCACTCGGCCAAATACATTGTATTCCCTTACTGCCTTTTCGATTTCCTCATCCGTTACCAGTGTTGTGGCATCCACATAATTCTCGGCATTTTTCAATCCTGCTTTTTGCGCAATATAAGCTACCGTAACCGGATCATCTCCCGAAATGACTTTCAGATCCACTTCCTGATTGTAGAAAAACTGCAATGTATCCGGAGCTTCTTTTCGTATAACATCCGTTAACAAAATCAAGCCTAACGGTTTCAGATCCGATGGCAGTGCAGTATCCATCATAACACTTTCACTATGTGCCAAAACCAGAACTCGAAAGCCTTCTTTTGCATGTTCTTCACATTTTCCAACAATTTCTTCATTATCTTCAGGGAATAAAAACTGTGCAGCTCCGATCAGATAACTGCCTTCATTTTCGAAGGAGGCACCGCTGTATTTACGGTCTGAGGAGAATGGAACGACATTGGCCGCCTTTACGCCGCTTTTTGCACGAAATTTTTCATGAAGTGCGTTCGCGGTTGCATTTCTGTCTTTTAACACAGACATCAGCATCTGCATGCCTCGCTCAATACTCTCAATTGCCGCCTCATCCGACAATGCTTCCTTCACGTTTTCCCGAAAAGCTTCCGATTCAGAAGCGGCATTCTCTATAACAAGAATCCCTTCCTCCGTTTCAAATTCATTTGCTTCTTCTATTTCCTCTGCCTGTTCAAGTTCAACAGAAGGTGAATGATACACTTCTACTCTTTCTACCCGCATACTTCCTTCGGTCAAAGTTCCTGTCTTATCCAGGCAAAGTGTATCCACTCTGGCAAGAGTTTCAATACAATACATCTCCTGCACAAGTGTTTTTTTCTGAGCAAGTTTCAATGTTCCAAGTGTCAGTGCAATACTGGTAAGCAATACCAGGCCCTCCGGAATCATTCCGATTACGGCAGCAACCGTACTGACTACTGATGTACGAATCGTTTCTTCCATAACAAAGTATTGTTTATAGAAAAGCAATCCGCCAAGCGGAACAATGACAATGCTGACAATTTTCAAAATCGCATTCATTGAATTTCGCAATTCGGAATTATGTTTTTTGTATTCCTTTGCTTCATTCGTGATTTTGGATGCATAATTGTCTTTTCCAACATGGATAATCCTGCAGTATGCTTCTCCGGCAGTTACAAAACTTCCGGAAAATAATTCTGCGCCCGACTCTTTGATCAGGTTGTCAGATTCTCCTGTTAATAGTGACTCGTTTACTTCCAAAGTCCCTTCCAAAACCAATGCATCCGCGGGAATTTGATCTCCCGATTTCAGCCAGATAATATCATCCAACACCAGTTTATCAGTCGCAATCGACCATTTTTTGCCTTCTCGGAGAACAACGGTCTTGCTTTCTGTCAATATTGCCAGTTTGTCCAGGATTTTTTTTGTACGTAATTCCTGTACAATACCAATAATTGTATTGATGATAATAATCCCCATAAAAAAGGAATTTTTGATAGATCCAACCAACAGAACCAGCACCATAAGTGCAAAGTTCAAAAAGTTGAAGAAGGTCAACGTATTTCCCAACACAATACTTTTTACAGTTCTTGTGTTGGGATTATCATTTACATTAACTTCTCCACGAGCAATTCGTTCTTGAATTTGTTCGTTTGTAAGTCCTGTCATTCTTAATATTCTTCCTCTTCTTCTCCATCATGAATATCTTTTTTAGGTTCTTTTAATCCTTCAATTTCAATTCCGTTTTTCTGTGCATAATCCCACAGTGCAGCATGGATTGCTTCTTCTGCCAGCAATGAACAGTGAACTTTTACAGGCGGAAGTCCATCCAGAGCCTCCATAACGGCTTTGTTTGTTACCTGCATAGCTTCTTCGATTGTTTTTCCGATTACAAGTTCTGTTGCCATACTGCTTGTAGCAACTGCTGCTCCACATCCAAATGTTTTGAATTTGCAGTCTTTGATAATATGTGTATCATTATCGATATCAAGGAAAATTCTCATGATATCTCCACATTTTGCATTTCCTACTGTTCCTACTCCACTGGCATTTTCAATTTCACCTACGTTACGTGGGTTTGTAAAATGATCCATTACTTTTTCACTGTACATTTTATAATTCCTCCTGAAACTTACGATTTCTCATTATATTTTATCTATTTCTGATTTTTGTTTTATCCGTTAAATTCTGAATCTTATTTCTGTTTTTTTACAAAGTCTTCGTACAGTGGAGACATTTTTCTGAGTGTTTCCACAATTCCTTTTAATTTATCCACTGTAAAGTCAATGTCTTCCTTCGTTGTTTCCGCACTAAGAGTCATTCTCAATGATCCATGTGCAATTTCGTGCGGCAGTCCGATCGCCAGCAATACATGGGATGGATCGAGTGAACCTGATGTACATGCAGATCCACTTGATGCGCAGATTCCAAAGCTGTCGAGCATCAGAAGTAAAGATTCCCCTTCGATAAACTGGATGCTGACATTCACATTGTTCGGAAGACGTTTTACACGATCTCCATTCACTTTTACATATGGAATTTCTGTTTCGATTCTCTGAATCATATAGTCACGAAGCTCTGTTTCTTTTTTGATACGAGCTTCCATTGTATTCAATGCAAGTTCTGCTGCCACACCGTATCCAACGATACCAGGAACGTTTTCTGTACCGGCACGACGTTTTCTTTCCTGTGCTCCACCATGAACAAAGGAACGAATCTTCACACCTTTACGAATGTAAAGGAAACCGATTCCTTTTGGTCCGTTAATTTTGTGAGCACTTGAGCTCAGCATATCAATATTCATTTCATTCACATTGATCGGCACCTGAGCAAATGCCTGAACGGCATCTGTATGGAATAAAATTCCGTTTTCTTTTGCAATTTTTCCAATTTCTGCGATTGGTTCAATTGTTCCGATTTCATTATTTGCAAACATAATAGAAATCAGGATCGTTTCCGGTGTGATAGCATTTTTTAAATCTTCAAGTCTTACAAGACCATTTTCATCAACATCAAGATATGTGATTTTTGCCCCACGGTTTTTCTCCAGATATTCACATGTATGAAGAATTGCATGATGTTCAATTTTTGTAGTAATAATATGATTTCCTTTGTCTTTCAATGCTTCAAATGTAGCTTTGAGAGCCCAGTTATCTGCTTCTGATCCACCGGCTGTAAAATAAATTTCTTCTTTTTTTGCTCCAAGTACATTGGCAATTTTTCCTCTTGCTTCCATCAATGCATCTTTACTCTGAGCAGAGAACTGATACACACTTGATGGATTTCCATAAGCCTCTGTAAAATATGGAAGCATTGCATCTACAACTTCCGGTGCTGTTTTTGTTGTTGCCGCATTATCCAGATATATTATTTTTTTCATGATCATCCTCCTTAGTTATATCGACCGTTTTATTACCGTCTCGGCTTTGACGAATCAGATCTCCAAGCATCATACTATTAACGGTATTGTTAATACTTTCATTTATTTTTTCCCAGACCAGTTTCGCAACGCAATGCCCGGGTCCCTCACAATGAGCGGAATCCAGGCTGCCGGGACAAGATGCTGCATCAAGTCCGCCTTCCAAAACAGTCAAAACACTTCCGACCGATATTTCATCCGGGCTTTTCGCAAGCTTATAGCCACCATTCGCTCCTCTGCTGCTGGTAACAATTCCGGCTTTTTTCAAAAGTGCCATCAGCTGCTCTAAATAGCTCACAGAAATCATTTGACGATTTGCAATACTCTGTAACGAAACCGCTTCTGATTCGCTGTTCAGGCCAAGATCAATGACTGCACGAAGACCATATCTTGCTCTTGTAGATAATTTCATTTTGTCACCTCTCTAGAAGTCTCTTTGTCAGAATTCTCGGTTTGAAATTCATTTATTTTGGAATTCCTAGTCTTTCCCTCGGATTTCTTGTTTACTCTATCATTAAGCCTGAAAAATGTCAAGTTAATTCCTTCTAATTTAGTAGGAATTAGTCTCCGCTTACACAAAATATCATTACATATCTTTATTCATGCCTTGCTCTATTCATTTTTTCGCTACTCTTCTCGACAATTGCAAAAATCTGCTATATAATACACCTTTAGGATATTATTTAAAAAACGAGGAAATTATTATGGGATTTGATTTTATTAAAAAATTACCAACACCAAAAGAAATTAAGGAACTGTATCCGGTCAGCTCAGCAATTGAGTCCTTAAAGGCAAAACGTGACCAGGAAATCAAAGATGTATTTACCGGAAAATCAGACAAGTTTCTGGCAATTATCGGCCCTTGTTCTGCCGATAACGAAGATGCCGTATGCGATTATCTCATGCGTCTTCGAAAAGTTCAGGAAGAAATCGAAGAAAAAGTTTTGATTATTCCACGTGTTTATACAAACAAACCACGAACCACCGGTGAAGGATACAAAGGCATGGTTCATCAGCCGGATCCTGAGCGTGGTACAAATATGCTCGCCGGTCTGATTGCTATCCGAAAAATGCATATGCGCGCTATAGAAGAAAGTGGTTTTACCTGCGCAGATGAAATGCTTTACCCTGAGAACTATCGCTATCTTTCCGATATCCTCTCTTATGTAGCTGTTGGTGCCAGATCTGTCGAAGATCAGCAGCACCGTTTGACCGTAAGTGGTATGGATATTCCTGCCGGAATGAAAAATCCTACAAGCGGCGACTACTCCGTTATGCTGAATTCCATCGTTGCTGCCCAGCATGAGCATCGTTTCATCTATCGCGGATGGGAGGTTGAAACAACCGGAAATGAACTCGCACATTGTATTCTCCGTGGAGCTGTTAATAAACATGGCGAAGCAATTCCAAACTATCATTACGAAGATCTCCGTCTGTTATTGACCAAATATGAGGAACGTGACCTCAAAAATCCGGCATGCATCGTTGATACAAACCATTCCAACTCCAATAAACAGTATAATCAGCAAAGCCGTATTGCACAGGAAATCATGCATAGCCGCATGGTTGATTCTGAAATCCGAACCCTTGTCAAAGGTCTCATGATCGAAAGTTACATCGAGCCAGGCAATCAGAAAATCGGCTGTGCAAATCATATATATGGAAAATCTATCACTGATCCTTGTATCGGATGGGATGAAACCGAACGTCTGCTTCACAAAATTGCAGATATGTGCTAAGAACAAAGTGCATCTTGCGCATCCTCGCGTAACGTTTTATATAACAGAAAACACAGTTTCCTGTTATATAATAAAAGCCTTCACATACACGAATGTACTCAAATGTACAAACACGTATGTGAAGGCTTTTCTTATACTTTCTACTTCTTATATCAGCATCTCGGATGTGCTTTCATATATACATCACGCATTTTATTTTTTCCAAAATTCAGATACAGCTGTGTTGTAGAAATGTCTGAATGCCCCATCATCTCCTGAACACTTTTCACATCTGCACCATTCTGCAGCATATGAACCGCAAATGAATGTCTCAGCGTATGTGGTGTGATATCACCCTCTATGCCGGCACTCTGTGCATAGCCCTTCAGAACCTTCCAGAATCCCTGTCGGCTCATAGCTTTACCTGAACAGTTTGTAAACAGTTCCTCAACGCTATCCAGTTTTGCAAACTGCTGTCTGGCATTTTCCAGGTAATTTTCCAAAGCTTTTTTGCAGATCTTTCCAATCGGAATGATACGTTCTTTTTCATTTTCATGGCAAACCACATATCCCATGGTAAGGTTTACATCTTTTACCTGTACATGAAGCAGTTCACTTACACGCATTCCCGTAGCATATAAAAGTTCCAGCATTGCCTGATCACGAATTCCTTTTGCGGTTTTCTGATCCGGCTGTTTCAAAAGTCTATCTACTTCTTCAACACTCAAAATTTCAGGCATTTTCTTCTCAACTTTTGGTGCTTTTAATACAACAGACAGATCTTTATCTATAATTCCCATTTTGTAAAAATACTGGCAAAATGCTTTTATGGAAGCAATATTTCGACATATACTGGAAGTAGCAAAATTAGCATTTTCCATATACAGCAGATAGTCGAGAAGATCCCCCTCTTTGATCATCTCAACACTATCGATTCCACGGCTTTTCAAAAATGCCGCGAGTTTCTTCAAATCTCTCTGATAAGAAACCTCAGTATTATTCGACATTTTTTTCATATTATGTAAATACGAAATAAACTCTCTGATTCTTCTTTCCATTCCCCTTTTTAACTCCCTGCGTAATTATTAAAGAATTTATTAATTCTTTCCCTTAAATTTATCTGTATTATACATAATTGTTAACAAAAAATCAAATCTTTTTTTTGATACTTTTCTTTGATTTTGCTCCATTTTTCGAGGTTTTAGCGCTAAATACGCACTATATTGTCATGAGTTTTTCATGTGACACCATATATTGTGTTATTATTTAGTTAATTTTTTCTTAATATTTTTATTACATATTATGCTGTTTTTATGTCAACGTTTTAATATTTACATTTTTGCCCAACGGTTCGATCAATTCTATAAAAAAAGACTTACAGCACGAATGCGTAAGTCTTTTGAAAGCTATCTCTTATCTTTTGTTCATGTTGACGAATTGCGTATATTTTGGAAGCCATACCAGCTCAACGGTTCCGATCGGGCCGTTTCTTTGTTTTGCTATAATGATTTCCGCAATATCTTTTTTCTCGGTATCTTTGTGATAATAGTCGTCTCGGTAGATGAACATTACCACGTCGGCATCCTGTTCGATTGCACCGGATTCTCGAAGATCCGAGAGCATCGGTCTGTGATCCGGACGCTGTTCAACTGCTCGGCTGAGCTGTGACAGAGCAATGACCGGAACATTTAATTCTCGGGCGATTGCTTTCAGCGAACGTGAGATGTCAGAAATTTCCTGCTGTCTGGAATCAGATTTTCCGCTGCCGCTCATAAGCTGCAAATAGTCGATCATAATGATTCCCAGGTTGTGCTCCAATTTATATTTTCTACATTTTGAGCGCAATTCCGAAACACTGATACCCGGTGTATCGTCAATGATAATATTTGTATTTCCGAGTGTTTCCACACCTTCTACCAATTTGGCCCAGTCTTCATCTTTGAGCGTACCGGTTCGCATACTTTGGGAGTCTACATGAGATTCCATTGCCAGCAAACGGTTTACCAGCTGGACCTTGGACATTTCCAAACTGAAAATAGCAACCGTTACATCCTTTCGAACCGCCATGTACTGTGCAATATTCAGAACGAAGGCTGTTTTTCCCATTGATGGACGTGCCGCAATCAAAATCAGATCCGATCCATGCATGCCCGATGTTTTATAATCCAGATCAATAAACCCTGTTGGGATACCGGTAACGCTTCCTTTTGTTTTTGAAGCTTTTTCGATATTTCCGATTGCTTCCAGAACGATCTGTTGCATCGGCACATAGTCATCACTCATTTTTCGCTGAAGCACCTTAAAAAGGTTCTTTTCTGCTTCTTCCATGATAGTTTCCGCACTATCTTTCTGCAGATAACAGCTGTTTGCAACTTCTTCATTTACTTTGATAAGTCGACGAAGAGCTGCATTATCACTTACTATATTTGCATAATATTTCACATTTGCAGATGTAGGAACCGCTGCAATTAAGTCTCGAACATACTCCATTCCGCTAATATCCGGAGGTACATCCTTCTCTTTTAAGCGATTCTGAAGTGTAACAAGATCGACCGGTTTACCTTCATTGCAAAGTTCTACCATTGCATCAAAAATAATTCCATACTGTTTCTGATAAAAGTCGTCACTTGTAAGAATTTCCGATGCTACGATAATTGCTTCGCGATCTAAAATCATAGAACCAATTACCGACTGTTCCGCCTCAATACTATGAGGCAAAATTCTTTTAATCAAAGCTTCTTCCATACCGGTGATTACTCCTCGTTATACTTATTTAGCCTCTTTTACCCATACCTTTAAGCTTCCTGTTACCTTAGGATGAAGACGTACAGGAACGTTTGTTACTCCAAGTACCTTGATTGGTGATGGCAGCTGAAGTTTCTTTTTATCAATATCGAGGCCAAGCTGTTTCTGTGCAGCTTCTGAAATCTCTTTTGTAGAAATTGAACCGAAAATTCTGCCGCCCTCTCCTACTTTTAATGTAAGAACCACTTCTTTATCTTCCAGATTTTTTGCAAATGCACGAGCTGCGTCCAGAATTTCCTGTGCAACTTTTTCTTCATTTGCTTTCTGCAGTTTCAGGTCATTTAAGTTCTTTGGTGTTGCTTCCAGACCAAGTTTTTTAGGAAGAATCATATTTCTTGCATAACCATCACTTACATTTACAATTTCTCCCTTTTTTCCGAGAGACTTTACATCTTCTATTAAAATTACTTTCATTTTTTCTCTGCTCCTTCTTCAATAAACTTATCTATTACCTGTTTTAACATTACTCTGACCTCTTCAATCGGAGCTTTTACCTGCGCACCTGCAACGTTCAAATGACCACCGCCACCGATTTGTTCCATGATCAGCTGTACATTCACTTCATCAATTGCACGTGCACTGATAAATACTTCACCCTGATATAAAGTCATAACAAATGAAGCTTTTACGCCTGCAATATCCAACAATTCATTTGCAGCCTGCGCTCCTACAACTGTAGGACTCTCAAGCCCTTCGCTCGGACACTTGGCGATTGCAAAGCTCTCTTTATAGATTTCTGCGGTACGCACTGCTTCTGCACGTGCCTTATAAGAGTCAATATTATCCCGCAGCATTTTACGTACACGAACTACATCAGAACCATTTCTTCGAAGAAAAGCTGCAGCCTCAAAAGTACGTACACCTGCTCTGGTTGTAAAGTTATTGGTATCGATCAAAATTCCGGCATACATGCAATCCGCTTCTTCATTCGTGATTTTCATTTTATCATCAAAATACTGAAGAACCTCTGCAACCATCTCACAGGTAGAGGATGCATATGGCTCTACATAAGAAAGAACTGCATTTTCAATCACTTCATTTCCTCTGCGATGATGATCCAGAACAACGATGGACTTTGTCTTTGTCAGCAATTCCGGACATTCTGTATAAGACGGTCTATTTGTATCAACAACGATCAATAATGTATTTGCATCAATCAATTCTCTCGCCTTAACACTGTCTATAAACATCAGTGGATCATATTTCTCATTACTGATAAAGCTTGCCATCAAAGGTTTTATCGAAGTTGTTGGATCGTTCACTACGATATGTACCGGTTTTTCCACATTTTGACCGGCACGGTAAATACCGATTGCCGCACCAAGGGCATCGACATCCGTGATTTTATGTCCCATTACGATCACGCGATCTCTGGTCAGCATTAATTCCTTAAGTGCCTGTGCATTTACTCGTGCTTTTACTCGCGTATTTTTTTCCACCTGCATAGATTTGCCGCCGTAATAGCTGATTGCCTTACCATCCTTGATAACAACCTGATCACCGCCACGTCCCAATGCCATCTCGATCGCACTTTTCGCATACTCATAATTTTGTCTTCCGGTCGGTGCACTGACTCCAATACCCATACTGAGAGTAACCGGAATTTTATTACCGATATTGACACTTTTAACGGTCTCGAGAATGCTGAATTTCTGTATCTTCATTGCCTCGAGAGATTTTTTTGTGGAGATCAAAACAAACTTATCTTTTTCAATCTTTCGAATCGTACTGTCAAAGTCTGATGCATACTTCGATAATTTTCGATCTATCAAAGCCAGCAGCAAGGACCTGCGAACATATTCCACACTCTCCAGTGCCTCATCATAATTATCCAGATGAAGAATTCCGAGAACCAGTTTATTATCCTCACATTTCTGTATATAGGATTGAAGATCGGTTTCATCATACACAAATACAGTCATCAAATATTCTGTATCATCGGTAAATTCAAACAGTTCTGTATTTTGAATCACATCCAAAAGACTGACGATCTGCATTACCACACGATAAGATCGATTATTTTTTGTTGTATGGATTTCTGTGGTATCTACTTTTCCAACAACCGGAAGTTTATCCGATTTTATATCTGAGAAAATTGCATTGATCCATATATTTTTTGCGTTCTCAACATCAGAAAGTTCCTGAAAACTTTTATTAGACCATAAAATTTTCCCTTTCGTAGTCATAATAGCATACGGAAGATCAAACTCATCAATAATCCTATTTTCAAACTTCCCATATTCATTCGCAAAATCAATCATTTCCGTACTTACACGCGGGCGATAATGTAAAAAAAGAATAATTGCCACGCATAGGTAGATAATGATTCCAAGAAATACAATGGCCCCCGCCTCTTTATTTATTGCAAATACTGCAATATCAATACCAATTAAAATCAATACCAGATAAAGCGGCCATGCAAAAATACGTCTCATCGATCCCTTGAGTTTTAAATTATTATTCATTTTTCATTTCCTCTCTAACTGTGCGTTCCTCGTCTTTTATTGCAAAGAATGCACCCGGAGACTCATGGTTTCCGTTAATACACATGCTCAATTTCAAGTTGAAATTCAAAGAATGCTATATAACCTAACCATAATATTATAACAGATTATTCACATATTGGAAAGAAAATAAAAAAGAGAGCATATCGGAACGATACACTCTCTTGGAATAACTCTAATTAATCCTGGATATAAGGCATTAAAGATACGTGACGTGCTCTCTTGATTGCAACTGTAAGAGCTCTCTGATGTTTTGCACAGTTTCCTGTGATTCTTCTAGGAAGAATTTTTCCTCTTTCAGAAACGTATTTTCTTAATTTTGCTACATCCTTGTAATCGATTTCGTTATTTTCTTTTCCACAGAATACACAAACTTTTTTTCTTCTGCGGCCGCCTCTTCTCTTCATTGGAGAATCTGGTCTTTCGCCTCTATTATTGTAAGCCATGATGCTTTCCTCCTATTCTTTATTCTCGTTTGTAAAACACAGTCTAGTTAAATGGAAGTGCTTCATCAATTCCTTCCGGAATATTCATGAATCCATCTGCACTTGCTGCACTTGGACTTGGCATTGAAGGTGCCGGAGCGCTTGCCTGTGGATGAGATGCTGCATAACTGTCACTGGATGATTTGCTTTCAGCAAATTCCTGTTCTTCAACAACTACATCAGTTGTGTAAACCTTCTGGCCTTCACGGTTTGTGTAGCTTCCTGTCTGAATACGACCTGTTATCGCAATTTTAATTCCCTGACGAAGATACTTTTCTGCAAATTCTGCCTGACGGCCAAAAGCCACACAGCCAATAAAATCTGCACTTGCCTCTCCATCACGACGGAATCTACGATCCACTGCCAATGTATATCTGGCAACTGCCAATGCATTTTCACCTGCGGAATATCTCACCTCAGGATCTCTTGTTAAGCGTCCCATTAAAATTACTTTGTTCATACTTATACCTCTCAAAAAATATCTAGTGAACGGGTTCTAATGGTGCTTTCAAAATTCGTATAAGATTAAGCGTCTTTGCGAACTACTAAGTATCTTAATACGTTGTCCATGATACGTACATGTCTCTCAATCTCTGCTGGAGCCTGTGCGTCTGCTTCAAACTGAATAAAATAGTAGAAGCCTTCATGCATTTTCTGAATTTCGTAAGCTAATTTTTTCTTACCCCATTCTTCTACGTCTGTGATTGTGCCATTGTAACGTGTAATGTAGCCTTTTGCTTTTTCTACTACAGCTTCACGTGCTTCATCTTCTAATTTGGCACTCACAACTAATGCTAATTCGTATTTGCTCATGCTTGTCTACCTCCTTATGGTCTTATGGCCCTTTGCCTGTCAAAGAGCAAGGATATGAATATATATCACAATTTGGGATTGTATCATAATATTCGGGCTGTGTAAACATTAATTTTCTTTTTTTTCAATTTTTTTTGTATTTTTTTCTACCATTTTTCGCGCAACCATCAATTGTCTGTTGCATCCAAGGCACAAAATTTTGAAATCAGCACCAACACGCAGCACTTCCCATCGGTTACTTCCGCATGGATGGCCTTTTTTCATGGTAATGATATCGCCTACTTCATAAACCATTCCCGTCTAACACTCACTTTCCATTGACTTTGATCTGAGAAAATACTTTTCCAATTGGATCTGTGATCAGCAAATCTGCATATTTATCACGAGGTCCCGGTGCCATATTGATCACAACCAGATGCTGTCCGTTAAAATAATCGATCAGTCCTGCTGCCGGATAAACTGCCAATGAAGTTCCCCCGATGATTAATACGTCCGCATTTGAAATGCAGCGAATAGACTCTGAAATCACATCATTATCCAGTCCTTCTTCATATAATACAACATCCGGTTTAATGGTACCACCACATGAGCATTTCGGTACTCCCGCCGCATTTTTCATATGCTCAAATCCATAAAACTTCCCGCATCGCATGCAATAATTTCGATGAACACTGCCATGCAGTTCCAATACCTTCCGGCTGCCTGCCTGCTGATGAAGATTGTCAATATTCTGTGTGATCACAGCTTTCAGTTTTCCTGCTTTTTCCAGCTCGGCAAGTTTCAGATGTGCTGCATTTGGTTTTGCGGTATCGCACAGCATTTTATCCTGATAAAATTTGTAGAATGCCTCCGGATTACGCATAAAAAATGTGTGACTTAAAATCGTCTCCGGCGGATAATCGTACTTCTGGTTATATAAACCATCAACACTGCGAAAATCAGGAATTCCGCTTTCCGTAGAAACCCCTGCACCGCCAAAAAATACAATATTATTGCTTTGATCAATGATTTGCTGTAATTTTTCTACTTCTCCTGACATGGCATCCTCCTAATATTATTCGTAGTCCTCTGAATCCGTCCATGAATCTTCTGCTTCCGTTGTATCTCCGATCCATGCTGCTTCCGCTTCTTTTTGCTGACGTTCCAGTTCTTCCTGTTTTCTTTTTTCCTCTTCTTTTCTGCTGATTAACTGTGCAAATGTTTCATTTGTTAATTCTTCGATTCCGGAAAGACGTCCCTGTACGACAAATCTCGTTGAATAATCACCGGTACAGGTGGATAATGTAACAATTCTATCCTGCATTGTCAAAATTGACGCATCCGTTTTAATTTCGGAATTTTTCATCATTTTTGGCAGCCATTCATCAAACTCTTTTCCGGGTCCTTTAAACAGCGTATACGTATCGCTGTCTACAGCCGTTGTATAAGCGGAAAAAATCTCATACCGGAAATTTCTGTCCGGTGTTAAAATCCAAAAATATTTACTCTTTTTGTAAACTTCCTGCTCTCTTACATATTTTTTCAGAGATCCAAACATAGATCCGTTTTTCATGTTATGGCCATATACGATGGTATTCAGATCTGTTAAATCTCCACTGTTTTCATAATCGAAAAATATAGTTCCGGCAAAGTTATAATTGTGTTCATAAGTGGCATGCAGATATTCATCGTTATCTTTTCCATGAACGACAGGATAGTTGATATCCGGCAATGCTTCCATATAGATCCATCCTACTACATCCTTATTGATATCCGTAAGTGGTTTAAAATCAACACTGATTGGTGCATGTACCTCGTTTTTGATCTGACCGGCTTCTTCTTGTTTCTTGATCTCATCAGGATCACGTTCCTTGACCGCCATCTGCTCAATTCGGTTATATTCATCTGTGCCTTTTTTATACTCTGTATAAATATGATACAAATTGTATCCGGCATAGCAGAATACTCCAATGGATGCAAGCAAAATAACTGTCAAAAGAAAATCAACAAATTTATTCTTTTTCTTTCCATTTTTAGACATTTTATATCTCTCCTTTATGTGACTGTACAAGATATTTTCTGCATTCCTGCTGCAATTCCCTGCCTTTCTCTTCTCCGATCAGGTCAGACGTAAATTCCAGGAAAACAGCACTTCCAAATCTGCAAATGTAATCCATTGCATACGCATTGTCCAGAATTTCCGACAGCAGCATGGTCAGTTCAGCCCCTTTTCCAAAGAGCATATCTACTGCATGAATTCCTCGTTCCAGATAAGCAGAACACGTTTGAACCGCTTGCTCTCTTTTTTGTACTTCCTTTTGGAAAAAACTTTTCAGATTTACATATATTTCCTCAGCGTTCCATATATGCTCTTTTTTCAGATACAGAAAATACTCCTCTAATTTTGCAATTGCATATCGCTCTGCCCGAACCTGCTCCTCTGCTATGATGCCTGTATCCAGTTTAATCTTGAGTATTTCTTTTTGTTTTTTTATAAATTCCTCGACTTTTACAAGCGTATCCTTGTCTTCGGCTTTCAGTTTTCCTTTTAAAAATATTAATTTCTCATATAAATTTACGACATATGCATCTGTCTGATGATACTTCTGAAAACACTGCAGAATCGTATCCAGAATCATTCCGGCAACCGTCATCCGCTCTTCCAGCAAAGCCGCATCCGCCAGTTTGCTCAGGTTTCTTTTGGCCTGTTCATTTAACGAGCTGTTCATTAATTCCACGATACTGTAGTCTAATTGATATTTTCGGTAAAGGCGATAATACGCCGTAAAGCTTCCTGCAATTTCCTTCTCATGGATAAATTGGGATACCTGCTGCAATGTAATTTCATAGCCCATTCGTTCATATATCGCGATCATCTCGCTCAGATCTTCCCAGCCACGGGCTGTTACAAAGATATTTTTATCCTCTTTTAAATCAATATAATAGAAATCATTTTCTCTGATTCTTAAATAAGAAAGAACAGCTCCATGAATCCCCTGATTCGCCGCATATTGCATCCAGCATTTCAAATCCGGTTCTATCGATATGCATCGTACGCGATCCAGCGTTACAATATCAAATTCTCTCGCTGTACGATTATACTCAATGGGATTTCCAGCAGCAACGATCAGATATCCTTCCGGAATCTTGTGACTGCCGAACATTTTTTTCTGCAAAAACTGAAGCATAGTTGGCGTCAACGTTTCAGATACACAGTTAATCTCATCAATAAATAAAATGCCTTCTGTTTTTCCGGTTCTTTCTATGCACTCGTATACAGAAGCTACGATTTCACTCATCGTATATTCCGTAACCGAAAATGATTCTCCGTGGTAACTTTTCTGTATAATTTCCGGTAAACCAACGGCACTTTGACGTGTATGATGCGTAATTGTATAAGAAACAAGTCCCACATCACACTCTGATGCGATCTGCTCCATAATCGCCGTTTTTCCGATTCCGGGAGGACCCATCAGCAAAATAGGCCGCTGCTGCCGAACCGGATACAGATAATTTCCATATTCATCTTTTATATGATATGCATTTAAAGCATTTGTTATCTCTTCTTTGACTTCTCTGATATTCATTTTAGAATCCTTAAAATTTCATTGTGTCTACTATAATACTAACAAAATAAAAACCTGTAAAACATGATTTATGATTCCTCATTTACTACCAGTACACTTGCCCAGGAAGGAATCTTTTTCATATGTTCATTGGGCTTCAATAAGGCAAACGCCGTTTCATAAGAAGTTTTATGGTCGGGATATACACCGTCACCATCTGTAAAGTAAACCAGTGCTTTTAAATCAGTCAGCTGTTTTTCTGTCTGCAATTTCTCCACATAACGAAATACAGGCGTAAAATCCGTTCCGCCCCTTCCCTGTATCCTAATCGTATCAGAACAGGCTTTCCATTCTTCCTCTGAATGGATGATAGCAACATTTTGAACACTGCAGTCGCATTGAATGACATACACCAGCATTTTTCGAAAAAAATTCTCTTTGCTGCTTAGAATACGATATGTTTCTTCCAGAAACTGCTGAACCGTCCTTTTGTCACATGACCCGGAAGTATCAATGGCAATTACCATCTGTTCCATTCTGTTCGCTTCCTGATATTCCAAATGTTCAATCAGTGGAATATTCCCATATCGCTCCATTCCCAATGTATAATATATGTAATCAAAGCTGTCCGGATCTGTCTGAACTTCTTCTCGCGTAAACATAAATCTACGCAAAAATCGCCGATAATCATACTTTCCTAAACCGCTTCGCTGCATTTCTTCCCAATCTCCGGAAGTTGAACTGCCTCTGCGCCTGGTACTGCCATTAAGCTGCCCGTGCAATCCATCCGTACTGTTTTTCCAAAACTCCAAAATGTCTTTGTCTGCCTTTATATGTCTGTTCCACAAACCATGATCATCTCTGTGAAAATCATCAAACAGCACATCTTCTTCAAACCCGGGCATATTCTGAAGCATATCATTTTCCAGGATCTGTGCCGGTGTATATCGTCTATGTCTTTTCAAATAATCGATACAATTTAAATAAGAAAGTTTTCTTCTGCGATCATCTCTGTTTTTTGTAAGTTCTGCCAATATTATTTCTACACTGATATCACATGCCAGATTCCAATACTTTTTCTCTGCAGACTCTCCGTCAGAAAAAAATGTATGTAAATACATGCAATGCAAAATTGTATGCAGCATGTCCCATTTCACATTTGAGGCATTTACCGAGAATTCTCGAATAAGACTGTCCGGATGATAATAAAATGAAATTCCGTTCGTCAAAAAACTGCTATTCTGAAAAGATTTCTCAGGTATTTCTATATTCTGTAACTCTGCGTACGTTTCCCATTTTACTTTTCGAAAAATCTGATTAAAAAAAGGATATTCCATGCATATTTCATTTTTGCAATTTTGAAGTATACGTTCGCATAATCTGATTTTTTCTTCCATTTCTGTCTATTCCTTTTTTAATCAGAACTCGAATGAGCGATCTTTAAAGCCAAATCTAGCCTCTTTTTCGTTTAACAGCCACAGCAATGCCAGTTTCCTCTCCCCGGACTTAGCATAGCTGATAAAAACATCCATCTCAGCGGCTCCATAATATCCATACTCCGAAATCTTTCTGAGCCCGGTCAGGTTTTCCTCATCAATCAATAATTGCATTGCCGGTCGTATTCGCCGTCTGAGAGTTTTTTTCTCCTCTTCAGACAGTTCATCCTGCATTTCTATTGCTTTATGGATCAGCTCATTTAACATCTGTTTTGCTCCTCCAGATCAATCCGGCAATTCCTATTACAAAAACGAATACCGCAATAAACTGAGATGTGGATAACATTCCAACGCTTCCTCGATTGATATCCCCTCTGAAAAATTCCAGTATAAATCTGCCTGCGCTGTAGAAAATAAGATAACAGGCCGCAACCACTCCTTTTTTCCGGGTTTTTGCAGCAATCAGAAGTAATATCGCAAAGTGAATAAAATCCAGCCCTGCACTGTACAGTTGTGTTGGAATTAACGCCACGCCATTTGGGGCATACCAGGAAGAGTGAAATACGATGTGTAATGCACTTTTCGTTTCTTTTCCGTAGCAGCATCCTGCCAGAAAACATCCGATTCTGCCAAATCCCTGTGCAATTGCTATGGAAGGAATCATTAAATCAAAATATGCCAAAAAATCCAGCATTTTGATTTTACTAATAACGAAACCTCCGATAATACCGCCAATGATTCCACCATAAACGACAAAACCATCTGCCATTGTAGTAAAAAATGACATTGGATTTTTGATAAATGCAGGTAACTCAGTAATCCAATATAAGAGCTTAGCACCTAAAAAACCGCAGAGCACGGTACAGACACTCAGAAAAACGATTTGTTCCGAATCCAGATTATTTCGCTTTGCTCTTTTTTCCGCAATCAGAAAAGCAGCAATAATTCCTAGCGCAATCATGAACCCATAACCATATATAGTAAAAGGTCCGATTTTTAATAATTCATTTCTCATATTTCACAGTAAAACTCCTCATGCAATAAATCAGTAAGCAAATCTGTTAGTTTTTGATTTGCCTTTTCATTCAGATCCTGATATTTTCTGTCCTCCGCAGAACATTCACCACAAATATCAATCGCAAGAACTGGTTGTTCATTCTTTTTTGCAAACGATATAATAGAACGAAGTTGATTTAATAAATCTGACAGTTCCAGTTCTCCCTGGCTCCAATTTGTCTGTGCATCCTTTGTGCATAGGATATCTTTGTCAATAGAGATATAAATAGGAAGATTTTTATCCAGAATCTCTTCCGCAGCATCTCCCCAAAACATCATCTCGTTTTCTGATCGATAGTATGTTTTTTCCTGAAAGCATTTCTCCACCTGCTCATAATCCTGCTCAGGCGGTCCCAGTAAAATAACACGCTGCAGGTTATCCAATGATTCGATAGAATCCGCGATCCAGCCGCCACAGGATAAAATACCGCCAAATGCCGGCAGCTGCATATCGGTATGATGATCAAAGACAATCAATTGAAATGGTACCTTTACCAAATCCTCCCATATTCGAGTCAGATAATGATAATTTCCCGAATCAATAAAATGAATTCCAGGAAGCATGGTATCATCTATTTTTTCTCTAATCGCATTATAAGCATCTTCATCACAATAACAATTTGTTCCGGAAAGCTTAGTCATATCCAGATAATGAACTTTAAACTTTTGATTCATCTGTATCATATTCTCTACATTGTATACATTGGAAAAATTCATTATTGTAATTGCTTTTTTTGAAAACATTTTCTCATCTACCTTTTATAAGTCTGAATGATATATATCAGAATCTTTTATTTTTGAGGCTTTCTTTTTTAATTTGCCCCATATAGAGGTTTTTGCTTTTGACGATGAATCATCTGCCGTATCTGCAATTGAGGATTCATTGAGTTTTATTTTATTTTTTGATTTTCCGGATTCCTTAGAAAGACAGCTGTAATCTTCCGGTCCGTTCCATTCCTCAAAAACATAATCTTCCTCATTATTACTCTTCTGAATATCGTTGGAAGATGCATTCACAGTATCGTTTTCCGAAACACCCGTTTTTATTTCCTCTGTTGCCGATGTCGTCTTCATTTCTTCTGCTTCAGGCTTTACGGAATTATCTACAAGATATCTGTGAGGCATTTCAGGACTTTTACCTGTTTCAGAACTATCACTTG
>JAUNCI010000050.1 GCA_030526665.1 Eubacteriales bacterium | reverse complement strand
TGCCTGGAGCGTGGCAAAAACAATCAAAATTACCAGATAGGCTAGATAATAGAAAAACCAATGTACCGAAATGGTACAGAAAAGCATTAAAATAAAATAGTACTAAAAATTATGATACTGAAAGCAAAAAGGAGAAGTACGATAAGTGGATATCGTACTTCTCCTTTTGTTATGTTATGAATCTTTTTTCAAATTTTTCAGTGCTGTACTGAGCATAAGTTTGATACGGTTTAACTGGTTTACTTCGCTGGCACCCGGGTCGTAGTCGATGGCTACGATGTTTGCTTCCGGATGGGAACGACGAATTTCTTTGATTACACCTTTACCTACGATATGGTTAGGCAGGCATCCGAATGGCTGGATACATACAATGTTTGGTACACCGCCATGGATGAGCTCCATCATTTCACCGGTCAGGAACCAGCCTTCACCGGTCTGATTTCCCGGAGATACGATTGGAGAAGCAAGTTTTGCCAGGTCACGAATATCTGCGGATGGTGTGAAGTGACGGCTTTCTTCGAATGCTTCATTTGCAGTTTTACGAAGTCTTTCAATGAACCAGATACCGATATTTGCAATTTTGGCTTTTGATTTTTTGAAACCAAGTTTTTCTACCTTGAAATTCTGATTGAAGAAGCAGTAGTTCATAAAGTCGATCAGATCCGGGCAAACAGCCTCAGCACCTTCTGCTTCGAGAAGTTCTGCAAGGTGGTTATTTGCAGCAGGCATGAATTTTACAAGGATTTCTCCAACGATACCTACACGTGGCTTTCTTTCATCGGAAATCGGAATGGTATCAAAATCATGAATCATTTCACGACAGAGTTTTTTGAAACGCTTGTGTGAAACATTTCCGGATGTAATGAACTGGATCGCACGCTGTTCCCAGATTTTGTGCTTGCGGTTAACAATTCCTTTTTCCAGTTCATATGGACGCATACGATATACACATTTCATGAGAATGTCTCCGAATACGGCACCGTAACAAACTTTCTGAACCAGAGGTAAGGTAAGTTTAAATCCAGGATTGCTTTCCAGACCGCTAAGGTTCAAGGAGATAACAGGAACCTGTTCCATACCGGCTTTTTTCAAAGCACGGCGAATAAATGCAATATAGTTGGATGCACGGCAGCCGCCACCTGTCTGTGTCATAATTACAGCAGTGTGGTCGAGATCGTAATTACCGGATAACAGGGCATCCATGATCTGTCCGACAACCATCAGAGATGGATAGCAGGCATCATTATTTACGTATTTCAGTCCGACATTAACGGCATCCTTGTTGTCATTTTTCAAAAGTTCAAAATGATAACCGGAGCAGTTAAATGCTTCCTGCAAAATTGTGAAGTGGAACGGAGACATCTGCGGACACAAAATGGTGTACGTTTTTTTCATCTCTTTGGTAAAAGGAACTTTTTTGATAGAGGAAGGTTTAATCTTACGCTCTTCATGAATCGCTTCTTTTACACGGAGTGCAGCAAGCAGTGAACGAACACGAATACGTGCAGCACCAAGGTTGTTTACCTCATCAATTTTCAGACAGGTATAGATTTTTCCGCTTCGCTCAAGGATTTCATATACTTCGTCAGTTGTAACGGCATCAAGACCGCATCCAAAAGAGTTCAGCTGAATCAAATCCAGGTTGTCTCTTGTTTTTACAAAGTTTGCAGCTGCGTACAGACGGGAATGATACATCCACTGGTCATTTACACGAATCGGACGTTCGATCTCATGCAGATGAGAGATGGAATCTTCTGTAAATACGGCAACACCATAGCTTGTGATCAGATCCGGAATACCATGATGGATTTCCGGGTCAATGTGATACGGACGACCTGCTAGAACGATACCACGTCTGCCTGTTTTTTCGAGATATTTCAGCGTTCTTTCGCCTTCTTTTTGCACATCGATACGAACCTGCTGAAGTTCCTTCCAGGCTTTGCGAGTTGCTTCTTTGACTTCTGCAGCAGGAATATCACTGAATTCTTCCACAAGACGTTCAGAGATGATTTCTTCGGAAGTAAATGCGAGGAATGGATTGCGGAATGTAATTCCCGGCTGATTCAATTCATCGACATTATTTTTGATATTTTCTGCATAAGAAGTAACGATCGGACAGTTGTAATGGTTTACCGCATCCGGGAATTCGTTACGTTCGTATGGAATACATGGATAAAAAATGAATTTTACTCCATTTTTCAAAAGCCAGCTTACATGTCCATGTGCAAGTTTCGCCGGATAACATTCTGACTCACTAGGGATGGATTCAATACCCATCTCATAAATTTTACGTGTGGAAGTAGGTGAGAGTACTACCTGATACTTCAATTCTGTAAAGAAAGTATACCAGAATGGATAGTTTTCAAACATATTTAATACACGAGGAATTCCGACCTGACCGCGAATTGCCTCTTCATCGCTCAATGGCTCATAGTCAAAGACACGATTGTATTTGAATTCAAAAAGATTCGGAATATGATCTTTGTTTTTCTCTTTGCCGATACCTCGTTCGCAGCGGTTTCCGCTGATGTAGCGACGACCACCGGAGAATTTATTGATCGTGAGACGGCAGTGGTTTGTACAGCCTTTACAGTTTGCCATAGAGGTTGTATAAGTCAGATCATTGATATCTTCGATGGAAAGCATGGTAGTTTCTTTGACTGCTGCTTCGTGATAACGTTCTTTCGCAATCAGGGCAGCACCAAAAGCTCCCATAATGCCGGCAATGTCCGGACGAATGGCTTTACAATTTGCGATTCGTTCAAAACTTCTCAGTACGGCATCGTTGTAGAAAGTTCCCCCCTGAACAACGATATGACGTCCGAGTTCAGAAGCGTCCGAAACTTTAATAACTTTGTACAGCGCATTTTTGATAACAGAATAAGCAAGACCTGCAGAAATATCGGCAACGGTTGCGCCTTCTTTTTGTGCCTGTTTTACTTTTGAATTCATAAATACGGTACATCTGGTACCGAGATCAATTGGATGCTCTGCAAAAAGAGCTGCCTTTGCAAAGTCCTGAACACTGTAATTCAGAGATTTCGCGAATGTTTCAATAAAGGAACCGCAGCCGGAAGAACAAGCTTCATTCAACTGAACACTGTCAACGGTATTGGATTTGATTTTGATACATTTCATATCCTGACCGCCGATATCGAGGATACAGTCAACTTCCGGATCAAAAAATGCTGCCGCATAGTAATGGGATACCGTTTCTACTTCACCCTCGTCGAGAAGAAGTGCGGCTTTGATCAGTGCTTCACCATAACCGGTAGAACAGGAGTGAACGATTTTTGCATCCTTTGGAAGCAGTTTATAAATTTCCTGAATGGAACTGATCGTTGTTTTCAGTGGATTACCATTGTTATTGCTGTAGAAAGAATACAGCAGAGTTCCATCTTCACCAATCAGAGCTGTTTTCGTTGTGGTAGATCCTGCATCGATACCGAG
The DNA here is from genome assembly GCA_030526665.1 of Eubacteriales bacterium. Taxonomy (GTDB): domain Bacteria; phylum Bacillota; class Clostridia; order Lachnospirales; family Lachnospiraceae; genus Blautia_A. The sequence continues at coordinate 1,013 of JAUNCI010000050.1, read as the reverse complement.
ATAGCAATTTCCCTTATAAGAAGCAAGATCACCTTTTTCGACATGGTAAGACATCTGACGATCATGGAATTTCTGATAATCTTCTTCAGACTCAAATAACGGCTGCATACGTTCTACTTCGAATTCCATTTCGATGGATGCACGAAGACGGTCTTTCATTTCATCAATCGATACTTCGACTTCTTCTTTTGCATTCAAAGCGGAACCGATTGCTGCGAACAGGTGAGAATTTTTCGGAACGATGGTATGTTCCTCATCCAGCTCAAGCGTTCGTACAAAAGCGGTCTGAAGTTCGGATAAAAAGTGCAGCGGACCGCCGAGGAATGCAACGTGACCGCGAATCGGTTTTCCACACGCAAGACCGGAGATGGTCTGGTTTACAACTGCCTGGAAAATAGAAGCAGATAAGTCTTCTTTGGTTGCACCGTCGTTGATCAATGGCTGAATATCTGTTTTCGCAAACACACCACAACGTGCTGCGATTGGATAAAGTGCTTTGTAATGTTTGGCATATTCATTCAACCCGGATGCATCACTCTGAAGAAGAGAAGCCATCTGGTCAATGAATGCACCGGTACCTCCGGCACAGATACCATTCATACGCTGTTCGACATTTCCACCCTCAAAATAGATGATTTTTGCATCTTCACCGCCAAGTTCGATTGCAACATCTGTTTTTGGCGCAAGCTTCTGGAGCGAAGTGGATACAGCAATTACTTCCTGTACAAAAGGAACCTGCAAATGATTGGCAAGACTGAGACCTCCGGAACCGGTAATGACCGGATGAACAGAGATTTTACCAAGCTTTTCTTCTGCTTTTTCCAGAAGTGTTGCAAGAGCTCCCTGGATATCTGCAAAATGACGGGTGTAATCAGAAAATTTCAGTTTTTCATGTTCGTCAAGAATTGCAATTTTGACAGTGGTAGAACCAATGTCAATTCCTAATGTGTAATCTCTCATAAATTGTTTAAAGCCTCCTGTAATCTACAAAATCTGATTTAAGATTTTATAGA
>JAUNCI010000020.1:14962-25171 GCA_030526665.1 Eubacteriales bacterium | reverse complement strand
TGTAATGCTGGGGTGGAATGAATCGGAAAGCAAGTTAAAGAATCAATCCCGATTCATCTGAAGTGTAATGCTGGGGTGGAATGAATCGGAAAGCTAGCATCAGGAAGAATCCCGATTCACTTGAAGTGTATTCCCAGGTGTGAATGAATCGGAAAGCAAGCTTAAGGATAAATTCCGATTCATCTGAAGTGTAATGCTGGGATGGAATGAATCGGAAAGCAAGCCAAAGAAGCAATCCCGATTCACTTGAAGTGTAATGCTGGGGTGGAATGAATCGGAAAGCAAACATTAGGAAGAATTCCGATTCACCTGAAGCATCATGCCAGGTTGGAATGAATCGGAAAGCAAACCCAAGGAAGAATTCCGATTCACCTGAAGTGTAATACCAGGCGAGAATGAATCGGAAAGCAAGTAAAAGAAACAATTCCGATTCAGGACAAGATTTTATCTAGATAAAACCACAGATATATGTTAAATTTATAACAGATATAACCAAACAAACGGAAAAAAACAAGCAAGTAATACCAATAAATAATATGTCATACTTACGATAAGCGATCCTTACAGCGCGGAGAGGAAAGGTTCTTATCCAAAAAAATAAATTGTCTATCATGGATGTAGAATGAAATGCCCATCATGGACGAAGAATAATAAGCCTACCATAGGCGAAGGAGGAGCTATGAAACCTATTTACATGGATCATGCAGCAACCACAGCAGTATCAGAAGGTGCATTACAGGAAATGCTGCCTTATTTTTCGGAAGAATATGGAAATCCTTCCGCAGTTTACAGCTATGGTCAGACAGGCAAAAATATTGTAGAAAAATGTAGAGAACGTGTTGCTAAGTGTATTGGCGCTTTTAAGACAGAGATTTATTTCACATCTTGTGGAACAGAAAGTGATAACTGGGCAATTCGCAGTGCCTGTCGTTTGAGAAAAGATAAGGGTAAACATATTATTTCCAGCGAAATTGAGCATAATGCAGTTCGTAGAACTTTGGAACAGCTGGAAGAGGATGGATATGAAGTTACTTATCTGAAACCGAATAAAGATGGACAGATTTCCGTTGAGCAGCTGGAAGAAGCAATTCGAGAGGATACAATTTTAATCACTATTATGCTGGCTAACAATGTTGTGGGAACGGTTTTGAATATCAAGGAGCTGGCTGCCGCAGCGCGAAAAAGACGTATCCTTTTCCATACGGATGCGGTTCAGGCGGTTGGCCATATTCCGGTGAACGTGCATCAGCTGGGTGTTGACCTTTTGTCTATTTCCGGACATAAATTTAATGGACCAAAAGGAAGCGGCGTTTTGTATTGCCGTATTCCACTTAGACTTCCAGCTTATTTGACTGGTGGCGGTCAGGAAAAAGAAGGACGTTCAGGTACTGAGAATGTTCCGGGTATTGTTGGATTGACACATGCATTGGAAGAAAATACAAAGAATCTAGAAGAAAATGCTAAGTACTTAAACGAGCAGGCTGATCGTATGACAAAGAGCATATTGGAACTTCCGGGGGTAACACAGACCGGAGATAAAGACAGCAGACTTCCTGGATTTTGCTCTTTTGTAGTAGATGGAATTCAGCATAGTGTCTTGCTGGTTAATGAGATGAATAGCAGAGGGGTTTGCATCAGTTCCGGATCTGCATGTTCTGCATCTTCACAGGAAGCATCGCATGTACTTCTGGCATTGGGCTATGACAAACAGCTTGCGGGATGCTCCGTGCGAGTAACACTTGGAATGGACAATTCCCCGGAAGATGTGGACTATGCAACACAGATGCTGAAAGTAAGCATCGAAAAAATCAGATCTGAACAGGTATCCAGAGCACCGAGATTGGAAGGACGAGTTACAGATATCGCCTCTGAAAATAAATGATTTTTGAGCAAGCAAGGAATTACCAGATAAGTAATCCATGAGCAAATCAGATAATCCATATCGGATGAATAATTCTTTACCATCCGAAAAGGACTATAAAGATATACTGGTGTATCAGTAAAAGTAGTAAAAGTAGAAAGTGAGTAACATTTGAATGGCTATAAATGTCTTTATCCTGAAAAATTCAATTGAGAAATCTTCAGTAGAAGGATTTTTAAAACTGAAAAAAGAATTGAAGGCTATGAAAAAGCAGGCCAAGAAAAAAAGAATACAAAATGCCGATTCCAATCAGGCCAAGGTGAATATGGCGCAAAATGAAGAGTCAAATCAGGGAAAAATGAATTCTGGGCAAAATACAGAGTTTAAACAGACAGCTTCGGAGCCATCCAAAGTGCGAAAAGAACTGCGTACGGTTTTTGTGACAGATAAAGATTCAATACCTGAGGCGCTTTCACTGGCCGGAATCTATTATGAAGGTGAAATCAATCAGGACGACATTGAGTTCTGCAAAATTGAGACGCAGCAGCAATGTCTTTGCGGAAACCTTCATATTCCAAAACTGAAGGATGTCATGGGCGAAAAGTACAAAATGAGCTTTTTTGTGAATCGAAAAAACATTGTTATCATCGATGATAATGGATTTGCATTGCGAATTATTAATCGTATTATTTCAAGTCGAAACAAACCTGGACAGAGCCGTGAGAAATTTCTCTACAATTTCTGTATCAAGTTTATGGATCAGGATTTGGATAACCTGCAGAAATATCGTCATACAATTACGCAGTTGGAAGAGGACATCAATGAGAATCGCCTGGAAGGAATTACAGATAAAATAGCAACAGTGCGAAAAGAATTGCTGATTCTGAGAGAATATTACGATGAGCTTCGAGACTTCGGTAAACAGCTCGAAGAAAACGAGAATAACTTTTTCTCTGGTAAAAACTTAGAATATTTTGGTATCATTTCCGACCGTGCAGACCGTCTCATGGGTCGATCAATGTATCTGCTGGATTACGTTGCGCAGATACGAGATTCGTATCAGGGCAAGGTGGCAGAACGCCAGAATGCCAATATGGAATTTCTGACGATTATATCTACCATTTTCTTCCCATTGACATTGATCACAGGATGGTATGGAATGAACTTCAACAACATGCCGGAGCTGGCAAATGGATATCCGGGAGTAATTGTACTTAGTTTAATTGTCATTTGCGGAGTTATCTTCATATTTAAAAAACGAAAGATACTATAATGTTAAAATCAAAATTGAGCCATGTGGTATTTTGATATGCTACCCCCAAGTAGGACATTGAAAAATGAAAACCTACTTGGGGGTAGCACACCATTTAGTCCACATGGCTCTTTATGTTTTGGAAATCCAAGAAAAAGAGATAGTTTCATAATGAAAACGTAATTTTTTTATTCTATAATGAACCTATAAACATCAGAATCAATTTACATGGAAATGATTCGAGAAAAGGAGAGGTAAAGAGTATGAAACTGAAAAAAAGACTGCTCACAATGATTTTATGCGTGATGATGGCAATGACAACGATATTGCCTGCTGTTTCAGTATCCGCCGGTACGATTTCACCGGCTAACCAGAAAGCATTGAACGTATACCGTCAGAGAATCAGATCAATCAAAAAAAATTGGACAAATCCATATGACAACGTTTACTACAATTACCAGGATTTGGATGGCAATGGTATTTATGAACTAATCGTTGCATTCAAATACAAAAAAATGGGCGGCAGCAGTCAGCTTTTCCAGGTATATACTTATAACGGAAAAAACCTGGTATGTCAGTTAAATGTTCGCCAGTATGGATATGATAAGGTACGTTACTCCAGATCATCAAAGGCGTTTCGTGTATACCAGGCCGCTCGTGGAGAAGATATTTTTTACTATTACAAATTAAAACGTGGAAAATATGAATGTGTTGCTGTACAGGGACGCACCACATTTGGTCCGAACAGAGCATGGACATTTTATGATGGCAAAAAAAATAAGATATCAAAAGCAAGTTTCATGAGTCGTATTGCCGGAACACAGAATGGAAAACTTTATACATTCAGTGTATATGGAAAAGGATGCTATAGTGTCAGATAGTTAGATGCTGAAAAACGGGATACCAGGAAACTAAATGTTGAAAAACCAGATGTTAAAAAGCTGGATATTGAAAAGTTAGAAGTTCAAAAAAGTGAAATATGAAGTTGGAATTTGTTCAGTTGTGTGCAAAATTTAACCTTCCTCAGTTGACCTTCTTATGTCTATCTGCTACAATAGTATAAAGTGACATGTATTATGGTCAAATTAGATTTTCGTATTAAAAGATTTACTATAACGCACTTATAAGGAGGATGACGTGTATGAAGACACGTGTATTGGCAGTAGCAATGATGTCTGCAGCCATGACAATCGGATTTGGTTCCGTGTCAGCTCTTGCGGAAGGTGAAATCGAGTACAAACATGTAGATGCACCGGAAGCTATTAATGAGAATGGCGTGGTTACAGCAGATCAGTGGGAAGAGATTTACCCGGAAATTGTAGAATCATTTAAAGCGAATGCAGATAATAATTATCGTATCAGCTATCTGGATGAGGATCCATATCTGTCAAATGTTTATGAAGGATATGGATTTGCAATTGATTACACCAGTGCAATTTCTCACAGCTATACCCTGGAGGATGTTAACAATACAGAACGTCCGCATCCATTGGCAAACTGTCTGACATGTAAAACACCTGATTATACTAAACTTGTAAATGATATGGGTGAGGAAGCCTATTCCTATGATTTTGCAGAGACACTTGCACAGATGAATGAAAATATCAGCTGTTATAACTGTCATGAGAATCAGGCAGGAGATGGCGGTAAACTGGTTGTGACACATTCTTATGTGACAAAAGCACTTGGCGATGAAATGCAGAATATTGCACCGGAAGTACTTGCTTGTGGTCAGTGCCATATCGAATATCACTTCGATCCGGAAACGAAAGCAACAACAATGCCTTACAGCAGCGTAGCTGAAATGGATCCGACAGCAATCCTTGCTCATTACAATGAAATGGGATTCAATGACTGGACACAGGAAAGCACAGGAACAGGAATGCTCAAAGCACAGCATCCGGAAATGGAAACATTCCTCGGAGAAGGCAGTGTTCATGCACAGATGCTCAACTGTGCAGATTGTCATATGGCAAAAACAACATCTGATGAAGGTGTTACATATCACAGCCACAAATGGGAAAGCCCGTTGGAAAACGAAGAACTGCTCGCAAGCTGTGTACAGTGTCATGGCGACACAGATATGAAAGAAAAAGTAACTGCAATTCAGACAGAAGTTGTTGCCAGAGAAAAAGAAGTTGGCGCAGAACTTTCTAACCTGAAAGATACATTGGCTGAAGCGGTTGCAGCAAATTCTCTTGATGAGAAAACTCTGCAGCAGGTTAGATCACTTTATCGTGATGCACAGTGGTATTGGGATTTCTGCTATGTAGAAAACAGTGAAGGTGCTCATAACTCAGCAATGTCTAAGAGATGCCTGAACAATGCAGAAACACTGATCAATGCAGCGATGGCTAGATTCGCTTAATAAAAAGAATTCAGGGGAGGGCGGATATCCGCCCTCTTTTTTCTTGAAATGAAAAATAGTAATATCACAATCAATAAATAATACAAAAATAATACAAAAAATAAGGGGGATGAGGAACTCAATGAAACAATTGAAAAAAATCGGAAGATTTTTTTGTTCAATGAAATTTGCATTGATTTTGTTGATGATTCTGGTCGTTGCATGTACGGCGGGAAGTCTGATCCAGCAAAAACAGGCAGAGAGTTATTACATTGAGCAGTTTTCAGAACAGGGAGCCAGAGCAATTATGCTGTTCGGTCTGAATGATGTATTTCACAGTTTGTGGTTTATCATTTTGACAGTGCTGCTCTGTATCAATCTGGTTCTTTGCAATCTCGTTCATTTTCCAACCTTGATTCGCAGAATGAAGGAAGGCTATTCATTGGATAAATGCCTGAAAGCCTGGGATAAGGAACCAATCGTGGTTGTAAAGGATGCGAAGCCGCTGTTTCAACAGCTTGGTTTTCGAAAAATGCAGGAAGTACAGGATGCAGAGGGAAATACATATCTCTATGCGGTGAAAAATAAAGTAGGTATTTGGGGTGCCTGGCTGTGCCATCTCGGAATTCTGATTATCATTATCGGATTTTCTTTTGGGCAGATGATGCAGAAGGAATATACCGTTTATGGTGTTCCGGGACAGACTAGAGAAGTCGGAGATACCGGTTATGAATTGACGATTGATAATTTCGAAATCAAACTGCGAGAAGATGATACGGTAGAACAGTATCAGGCGACGGTAACGATGAAGGATACCAAAACCGGAGAGACACAGAGTGGACAGACGGAAGTAAACCATCCGTTGTCTATGTTTGGTATGAAATGTTATCAGAATTCTACCGGTTGGGCAGCAAATGTGGAAATTTGGCATGATGGTGTAAAAGAGCAGGAGCAGCTGCTTTGTGTAGGCGAGTATGCCTTGGTAGAGTCCATGGAAGGACTTGCCGTGGTATTCAGCGCATTTTATCCGGATTACGTGAAGGGTGAAAATGGCGGCATGACACAGTCTTCGCAGTTGAACAATCCGGCATATCTGTACCGCCTGTATTTCCATGATCAGGTACTGGGTATGAATGTGCTCATGGGGGATGAGAGAATTACGATCGATAATTACGACATTCTCTTTAAAGACCCGCAGCCATATACACTGCTTCAGGTAAAAAGAGATCCGTTTAGCTGGCTGACCGGAATTGGCGGTCTCGTTGTACTGATTGCTTTGATTCTGGCATTTTATCTGAGACCGGCAGAAATCTGGGCAAAATTACAGGAAGACGGTACATATGCCGTTGCAGGAAGAAGCCGCAAAGGCGGACAATTATTTATCGATAAGCTGAAAGAAACCGGAGAAGCGATAGCAGATAAATAATGATATAAATAGTGCAGATAAAGGGAGATAACAGAACATAAAATATCTGTATGAGATATAGAATCTTAGAGAAGAAATAAGGAGAGACTCAAATGGATAAATTTCTAGCCATTGAAAATACCATCTTTACCATTACGATGGTGCTGTATTTCGCAGCAATGATTTTTTATTTTGTATTTTTTACCGTAAAAAAAGAAAAAGCAGGCAAGATTGCCAGTGCTATTATGATCGTAGCTTTTGTATTGCATACCGCAGCTTTGATTGCGAGAGGAATCGGAGCAGGCAGACTTCCGCTGACAAACCAGTATGAATTTGCAACCAGCTTTGCATGGGGAATCAGCTTATGTTTCCTGATCTTTATGTGGAAATTCCATTTCCAGGCACTCGGTGTATTTGTATCGCCGGTTATTTTCCTGATCATTGGTTATGCAGCAATGCAGAGCAAAGAGGTCAAAGAATTGATGCCTGCACTTCGCAGCAACTGGCTTGCATTCCATGTATCTACAGCAATTATTTCTTACGGAGCATTTGGTGTTGCTTTTGCAGTATCTCTGATGTTCCTGCTTCAGCTTCGTCAGAAAGACAGTAATTTCTGGAAAAATCACATTCCGCAGCCGGAAAAACTTGACTTGATCAGCTATCGTGCAGTATCACTTGGATTTTTGTTCCTGACATTCGTTATGATTACAGGTGCCATCTGGGCTGAACGTGCATGGGGAAGCTATTGGTCATGGGATCCAAAAGAAACATGGTCACTTGTAACATGGATCATCTATGCTGTATATCTTCACCTTCGCATCTCCAAAGGATGGAAAGGAAAAAGTGCAGCCATCTTTGCAGTTATTGGATTTATTTGTGTAATCTTTACCTATATCGGAGTAAATACATTAATTCCAAGTATTCACAGCTATGCGTAAGAAGTACCTGCACCGGAGATAAGAAAAATAAATAAGAACACCAAAAAAAGATTGCAGAAATGCAATCTTTTTTTATGTATAGAAAAATCTAACCTTATTTATCCACCATGGACATGATTTCAGCATTGGTGCTTTCTGCCCAGGAGTATTCTTTCATATACTCATTGTGGTACAGAAGCAGGTAAGAAAGCTCTCCGTTCAGCAGGTGGTAGTAGTCACAATCAATCGCAGCTGTATTGATACGAACGGTTTTCTGCTCGTGAATGATTACATTTGGATAACCTGCATTTTCCAGATCAGTCATGGCACGACGAATGAGTGTAGAGCAGTATTTAATTGCGTTGAGATCGTTTGCCGGCTTTTCGAGAATGTCCGCAACGATGTCTTTGCTTGTGACCGGATAGCCCTGGCGGTCAACCAGATAAGCGAGAAGCTGTTTCGACTGCTTGCGAGTGAAGCGAATCGGCTCATCATTCGCTCCGATTGCTTCAAAGTTTCCAAAAGTCTTGATTTTGAGCTGATCTTTGTCGTGTACAACGATCGAGCGGGCAATGATTTTGGTTGGAGTACCGTTTACAGATTCAATTTTCTGACAAATAGTTCGAATCTTTACGCCATCATCGGAAAAGAAGTCATATTCCAATGTGAGACGATCGCGCATTGCTTCTCTAAGTTTTTCAGAAGTACAATATTTACTGAGCATTTCAGCCTGCTGACCGGTACAGTGCTCTTTGATGTATCGGATGGATGATTCAGAGTAAGGGGCCACAGCAGGGATTGCTTCCTTGAGGGTTCCACTATGGAATTTATATTTGATATAGAGATCTTTTTCCAGATCGACCATGTAGAAATCTACGTATTCTTGTGTGAAACCATACAGTACGGTCATCATATTCTGATAATATCTGTCAATATTGTCTCTGGATAATCCATTATAGTATTGAGAAAAAATCTTCAGGTTCTGTAGATCCAGCATCTGAACGGTCTCTTTGTTGAAATCTTCAACATAAAAGAAGAACGACTGTGTATTATCTGAGCCAATATTAATTGGAAGAACCAGTATTCGTACCCAATGATAAAGTGAACCAAGCTTATGCCTATAATAGAACGTATAGGACTCATTACCAGTAGCATAATAATTAATGATACGTTCAGGTTTACAAGCTTCCAAAAAGTCATGCTTGTCCTCCGGATGAACGTAGTGTTCAGCTGCATAATTATAATCCAGATAATAATTTGTGAGTTCGGCTTTGATACGATACTCACGTTCTCTATATGGTTCCTGAATAACAGTCATTTCCATTGTCTGGAAGGAGACCTTAAATAATTTGTAAAGTCGCAATGTGTACGTTGCAAAAGAATCATAAATCGTTGCATCAGCGGAATCGATATCATGGATATAGATCAGAACATCCGGATGTTCTTCACTGTGATTGAATGGAATCATGACCTCAAGTCGACTCCAGATGAGATTCCCATTTTCCTGACGTCGGAAGATACGAGAAGAAATGTTCTTCTCTACTTTACAATATTCTACAAGCTCCTGCAGATAGCGAAAATCAAAAAACTTCCAATGATCCTCGCTGAAAATGATCTCTTTATCCAGCAGATTGTCAAGAAAATCCTGACATGGCTGTGGCGTTTCCGGGTTTGGAGAAAGCTCTCCGCGGTATTTTATTACATAAACAAGTTCCTTGTAGGTGTCGACACGCAGGAACGTACTCGAACACCCGATTACGGTATTTGCTATCAATTCATTATAGTTCATATTGCTCACCTCATTTAATATCTTACGATAAAATTTTGTGAAAATCAACTATAACTTGGTCGAACTAAGTCGAAACTTCATTGATATAATTAAGTGCCGAAATATAAACGTGCCGAAATATAAACGGAAAAATTACTAATTTTTTACGAGATTTGTTTATGATTATTTGTGAGATTTGATAATGATTGTTAACGTTAATTGTATATAAGAGAGTTGAGAACAGATAAATGATCAGAAGAAGAATCCGACTTGGTTCGGTGGAAGAGGTGTTAGAGTTCATCAAGAAAACGGAGAGGTTAGATGCCAGAATTCATCTGGTAGATAATTACAGTGATATAGATGGGAAATCTTTGCTGGGCGTATTGTCTATGTCACTTGGACAGAAACATACAATAGAGATACGTGGGAATGAAATAAGCGAATCTCATGCAGAGCTTGTTCTGGATAAATATATGGTCAGCTTTGAAGATGATTTTGATGATGAAATGGAATTAGAAACAGTAATATAATTATGTTCTTTGGAACTGCGCAAATAAGGGCAGAGGATCGATGTGATTCTCTGCCCTTATTTGCGCAGAAAAATTAAGTGCAGGGAAAGTGCATTCTAAATTATAGAATTCTTATTGAATAGAAGTATG
>JAUNCI010000020.1:0-14943 GCA_030526665.1 Eubacteriales bacterium | reverse complement strand
AAACCATACTAAGTAGATGTTTCAAGAGCAAAAAAGGATCATAAAAGAATAATTTTTAGAAAATGGATAGTAAGAATTTGTCCAGGATGGTATAATACATTCAAAATGATCATGATGATTCAAAAGGCAGACACCGTGCTACTTTGATGTGGTGCGGTGTTCTGTGTTTTACTTAAATTTACTAAAAAGCATAATGGAAGGAACGTAATGATGAATACAATTATGGTAGAGGATTATATACAAGTATTAAAAGACAATCAGCTGGAAATCTCCCGTATGGAGGGTAAGACTGTTTTTATTACAGGTGCAACTGGTTTAATTGGAAAAAATATCGTGTATTTTTTGGATTTTGTGAATCAGAAAATTGAAAATCCAATTCAGATGGTTGCATTGGTCAGAAATCAGAGCAAGGCGGAGAAGTTATTTGAGAAGTGTGAACATATCAAATTTGTTATTGGCGATGTTGCAAATGAGTTTGATGTCGCAGATGATGTTGATTATATCATTCACTGTGCAAGCCAGACATCCAGCAAAGGATTTGTAGAGACACCGGTTGAAACCATCGGAATTGCAGTTGAAGGTACAAAAAATGTTTTGAAGTTTGCTCACAGAAAACAGGTGGAAAGTGTTGTATATCTTTCTACAATGGAAGTTTATGGTACACCGGATAATGATGATTATATAACCGAGGAACATGAATCCAATCTGGATACAATGAATGTTCGAAGCTGTTATCCGGAAAGTAAGCGCTTATGCGAAAGCATGTGTGCTTCTTACCATTCCGAATATGGAGTGCCGGTAAAGGTAATTCGTTTAACACAAACATTTGGTACCGGTGTCGCATATGATGATGGTAGAGTGTTTGCAGAATTTGCCAGATGCGCGATCGAGAAACGAAATATTGTTTTGCATACAAAAGGGGATACAAAGAGAAGCTATCTCTATACCGCTGATGCAGTATCCGCAATTATCAAAGTTTTATTAAACGGCGTTTCCGGTAAGGCATACAATGCGGCAAACAAAGAGACATATTGCTCTATTTTAGAAATGGCACAGCTAGTAGCAGAAAAGTGTGCAGAGAACAAAATTTCCGTAGAAGTTATCATTGAGGATTCCAGCAAATACGGATTTGCGCCAACGCTGCATATGAATCTGGATACAACCAGATTGGAAGAGTTAGGCTGGAAACCGCATTACGCACTGTTCGAAATGTACAATAGAATGATTCAGAATATGAATCAGAATAAGTAGTTTGATTTCTTTGAATACGAAATTGTGTAGGGTGTATAAATATTTCTTCCTTTCATATCGGTTTTGTGGTATAATCGTGAAAATATTTTATTTTTTTGCGTAAAGGAGAGAGTATGAAGGGTTTTACAGATTTGGTAAACAGTTTGGATGGCATGATCTGGAGTATGGTTCTCGTACTGTTATGCCTCGGAGTTGGACTGTTTCTGACTGTCAGACTGCGTTTTGTGCAGTTTCGTATGTTGGGAGAAATGATTCGGCTTCTGTTTGGTGACAAGGTTTCGGACAAAGGAATTTCTTCGTTCCAGGCGTTTGCAACAACCGTTGGTGCACGTGTGGGTATGGGAAATATCGCAGGTATTGCCAGCGCAATTTTTTACGGAGGTCCGGGTGCGATTTTTTGGATGTGGATGATTGCCCTGATTGGATCGGCATCTGCATTTACAGAATCGGTTCTGGCACAGGCTTACAAGCAAAAGGATCATTCCGGTGTTTTTGTCGGCGGTCCTGCGTATTATATTGAAAAAGGTCTGAAATGCAAACCATACGCAATCATTTTTGCAATTGTGGCTATCGTTGGACCTGGCTTATTGCTTCCGGGTGTACAGATCAACTCACTGGTAACTGTTTTTGAAGAAGCATTTGGCGTGAATAAAGTGATTGTTGGTGTGATTTGTTGTGTACTCTTGGCATTTGTAGTATGCGGAAGTATCAAACGTATTGCAAAAATTGCAGAACTTCTGGCACCATTTATGTGTATGGTATACATTGCACTTGCACTTATTATTCTCGGAATGAATATTACAAAACTTCCGGCTGCAATTGTTTTGATCTTTAAATCAGCACTTGGTCTGGATCCACTGTTAGGTGGTATCGTAGGTTCGGCTATTTCATGGGGGGTTAAACGTGGTATTTATTCTAATGAAGCCGGTATGGGTTGTGGAGCAATCGTTTCCGGTGCTGCAGAATGTACTCACCCGGCAAAACAGGGATTGATTCAGGCATTCTCTATTTATGTAGATACTTTATTTGTAGGAACTGCAACAGCACTGATCATCATTCTGACAGGCACTTATGACGTTGCAGGAAAAGGCGGAGAGCTGCTATTAAATCAGACTAACGGACTTCCGGCCGGTATCGTATGGACAGAACATGCACTTGTAAATTCCTATGGATCATGGGCAGGAAAAGCGCTGTCGATCATCATTGTATTATTCGTATTTACCTCAATGACAGGATATTGCTATCAGTCAGAATCCAATATTCATTACCTGTTCCAGGGAAGCAAAAAGCCAATTTGGGTTGGAAGAGTGGTTTTCATCGTAGCTTCATTCCTTGGCGCAGTTATCAATGCAGAGGCAATGTGGTCTATGGGTGATATTGGTTACGGCCTTATGGCATGGGCAAATATCATTGCCATCGTATTGCTTTCACCATTGGCGGTAAAAATATTGAAGGATTACGAAAAACAGAAGAAACAGGGCATAGAGCCAACCTTTGATCCGGATAAATTTGGAATCCATGATCATCATGGGGTGTGGAAATAAAAAAGCGCATTTATAGAAAGCGTGTAAAGGATTTTAGGTAGATAATAAAGACTAATTTTATAAAGGATATTTGAGAATAGAATGAATAATGGCTGTCGTATGAAGTTAACTGATGAATTTCGGGTTGCTTCATACGGCAGTTTTTTGTGCTCATTTTTTATTAAAAATATTTGAAATTTATCTTGCATATCGAAAACAGTGTGCTATAATATCATTAAACATATGAATGATTGTTCATATGTTTCAAAAATGAAGATGGAGTGATAAACTTATGAATAAGAAGCAGAAAAAGATGTTAATTCGTATCCTGGTTTCAGCAGCGCTTCTAATCGGATTGCATTTCGTTCCGATTCAGGGAATTGCGCGCCTGGGATTATACATGATTCCATATCTGATTATCGGATATGATATTTTGCGCAAAGCATGGAAAGGCATTTTGAACAGACGTGTGTTCGATGAAGCTTTCCTGATGGCAGTTGCTACGATTGGTGCAATAGCCATTGCGATATATGAGAAAAGCGGTGACTTCAATGAGGCCGTTGCCGTTATGTTGTTTTACCAGATCGGAGAATGGTTCCAAAGTTATGCGGTTGGAAAAAGCCGTAGAAATATCAGTGAACTGATGGACATTCGCCCGGACTATGCAAATATTGAAGTAGACGGTCAGTTGGAACAGGTGGATCCGGATGAAGTAGAAGTAGGAAGTATCATCATCGTACAACCGGGAGAAAAAGTGCCGATCGATGGTGTGATTGTGGAAGGTGCTTCCAGCTTGAATACAAGCGCACTTACCGGTGAGAGTCTTCCTAGAGATGCAAAAGCAGGAGATGAAATAACCAGTGGATGTATCAATATGACAGGTGTTCTGAAGATTCAGACGACCAAAGAATTCGGTGATTCGACCGTGTCACAGATTTTGGATATGGTGGAAAATGCCAGCTCCAGAAAATCAAAATCCGAAGATTTTATTGCGAAATTTGCCAGAGTTTATACACCATTGGTATGTTATTGTGCACTTGCACTTGCGGTACTGCCGCCGATCATCAGCAAATTTATTCTCGGCATGGACGCAAATGTATCCCAGTGGGTTTATCGTGCATTGACATTCCTCGTAATCAGCTGTCCATGTGCGCTGGTAATCAGTATTCCACTTAGCTTTTTCGGTGGAATCGGCGGAGCCAGCAACCAGGGTGTTCTCGTCAAAGGTTCCAACTACCTCGAAGCACTTGCACAGGCAAAATATGTTGTATTTGACAAAACCGGTACTCTGACAAAAGGTGTATTTGAAGTTGATGATGTTCATCACAACAAATTGGAAAGAGAAAAATTGCTTGAGTATGCTGCTTATGCAGAAAGTGCTTCCTCACATCCAATCAGCAAAAGTATCCAGGCCGCTTACGGAAAACCATTGGATCGCAGCCGTGTAACAGACATTCAGGAAATTGGCGGACATGGAATCACAGCAGTAGTAGATGGTCATCAGGTAGCAGCCGGAAATGAAAAACTCATGACCACACTAGGTATTGAAGCAAAACCTTGTCATCATGTAGGAACAATTATCCATATGGCAATCGATGGAGAATACGCTGGACACATCGTTATCTCCGATGTGATCAAAGAAAACTCCAAAGAAGCTATTCGCCGTCTGAAAAAAGCCGGAGTCAAAAAGACAATCATGCTGACCGGAGATGCCAGAAGCGTTGCGGAATCCGTTGCAAAAGAACTCGGCATCGATGAAGTATACAGCGAACTTCTTCCTGCAGACAAAGTAGCAAAAGTGGAAGAAATCCTTGCTTCCAAAGAAGAAAGTACAAAACTGGCCTTCGTCGGAGACGGTATCAACGACGCACCGGTACTCACACGAGCAGACATTGGTATCGCCATGGGCGCGATGGGATCTGATGCAGCGATTGAAGCAGCAGACATCGTCCTGATGGATGATGATCCACTGAAAATTTCAAAAGCAATCAAAATCTCCAGAAAATGCATTCGAATCGTATACCAGAACATCTGGTTTGCCATCGGCATCAAAGTACTTGCATTACTTTTGGGTGCACTCGGAATCGCAAACATGTGGATCGCAATCATTGCAGACGTAGGTGTCATGATTCTGGCAGTATTAAATGCAATACGGGCACTGTTTGTCAAAAATCTGTAATAACAGTAGGAAATAGTAAGAACCAGAAAACTGCTTGCAAAAAAACTGTAATGGCAGATAAGAAATAATTGACAAACAGCAAAAGATATTTATAATGAAATATAGAACAAACATATGAACATATAAACATATGATGCTTAAAATATAACAATTCAAAAGTAAAACAAAAACATAATAAAAACAAAACAAATCAAAATCAGGGAGGATTTTACAATGAAAAAAACTTACAAAATCGAAGTTGACTGTGCAAACTGTGCAAACCTTATGCAGGAAGCTACAAAAAAAGTAGAAGGAGTTGCAGATTGCAATGTAAACTTCATGACACTCAAAATGGCTGTAAACTTTGCTGAAGGAGCAGATCCAAAAGCTGTAATGCCTGTAGTACTTAAAGAGTGCAGAAAAGTAGAACCGGATTGTGAAATCTTTTTCTAAAGAAACAGAGTAAATAATAGAAGGGTAATTCTTTACTTTTAATAGCGGAGCATATGAAAATGATATCAAACAGATATCCTGACATATGTTCCGTTTTTTTGTGACAAAAAAATGGTAGAAGATTTTGGTACTTTGTACGACTTTCATTTTCTCCGTCGATATGGTATACTTATGTCAATTTATCAGTTATTAACTGGGACTATAATGAGAAGATAAGGGGGACAAACATGAAGAAAATTAGAAATTATTTATTTGCTCTTGCACTTGCTGTAATCTGTGTGACCGGTTTTTCTGTTACAGCACATGCAGCAACCACACTGGCGAATCTGAAAGTAGGAACAACTTACAAATGTGATATGAACGCAGATTCTAAGGCAGATACTCTGAAATGGACATTGTCAAACGCAAGCAACGGTTCAAAATACCTGAACGTTTATGTGAATGGCAAACGTCGTTTTTACATGAACGGGTATGCATTCCGCGGTGTATGGTATTACAGAACAAATGCTGCAAATGAATACCTTCTCGTGCGTCGTGCTTTTGCAGGCGGCGGATCACAGTATGTAGTATTCCATTGCAAAAAAACGGGTATTGTGAAACTCGGAGCACTTCCATTTGCATACTATACAGGCAACCCTGTAACCACAAATGGTGAGATCCGTTATGCAACCAGTCCAAAATACGAATTTGGCGGATGCTACCTCGGAAAAATGAAAATGCTTGCACGTGTAAAAATCGCAAACGGCAAATTAATGTATGTAACCAGATATGCTAGATGCTATGGCGATTCCACATATTATATTGCTAGAAACAATTTCTACCTTGTAACAGGTGCAGGCCATACAAAATCAAATGGCGTACTTGTAAGAGCCGGAGATGAAATCAAATTTGTATATGGATACTTCCGTAACAACAAAGTTTACTATCGTGTAATGGTAAACGGAAAAGCAGGATGGCTTCCAACTACAGCGAAAATTAGATAAAAGACATACATTTGGGAAGAATTCTTGAATGTGATAGGCAAATGAGAGGAACTCGAAAGAGTTCCTCTTTTTTGTGGGAAAATATAAATCCACGTAATTTGATAATTGTCAAATTCTCACATTTCGATTATTATTAAAAGTGCAATGGAAAGAAGTGTAAAAGTGCAAATACATACATTGGGAAAGTGTATTTGTAACAAATGCAAAGAAAAATTAAGTACAAAACTATAAAAAGTACGTATCTATCAGGAGGGTATCATGAATCTTATTATTCAGGAAAACTATGATAAAATGTGTGAGTGGGCTGCAGAGCATATTATGGCAGCAATCAATAATCATAAGGAAGACAGACCGTTTGTTTTAGGCCTTCCAACAGGTTCTTCACCAATCGGTGTTTATAAATATTTAATTGAAGCAAATAAGGCAGGCAAAGTTACATTCAAAAATGTGGTTACTTTCAATATGGATGAATATGTAGGCCTTGAACGTACACATGATCAGAGCTACTGGTATTTCATGCATGACAATTTCTTTGATCACATTGATATTCCGGCAGAAAATATCAACATTCTGAATGGCCTTGCAGAAGATCCGGAACTGGAATGTGAAAACTATGAGAAAAAAATTGCTTCCTATGGTGGTATTGATCTGTTCATGGGTGGTTGTGGTGTTGATGGACACATCGCATTCAACGAACCGTTTACATCTCTGAATTCTCGTACAGGTGTCAGAGTTCTGACTGAAGATACACGTATCGTAAACTCACGTTTCTTTGGAAACGATCCGGAAAAAGTACCTGCAACTGCATTATCAGTAGGTGTAGGAACTGTTATGGATTCCAAAGAAGTACTTATCCTGATCAATGGACATAACAAAGCAAGAGCACTCGCAGAAGTAGTAGAAGGCGGCGTTAGTTCCAAATGGACAGTATCAGCTTTACAGCTTCACAACAACGCATACATTGCATGTGATGAAGCAGCCTGCGGAGAACTGAAAGTAGACACTTACAAATATTTTCTGGATGTATTCAAAGGCGATAGACTGTAAGAAAAATATAAACATAAAAACATATATACGATGACAGTATTATTCCAATACTATCTACAACAAGTGCAAGGAGGATTTTTTTTATGAAAGAAGTATATGAATTTTTGAAAAAATGCGGAACTTATTATCTTGCAACCGTGGATGGAGACCAGCCACGTGTCAGACCATTTGGAACAATTGATCTTTTCGAAGACAAACTTTACATTCAGACAGGTAAAGTAAAAGAGGTTTCTAAACAGCTTCAGGCAAATCCAAAGGCAGAAATCTGTGCATTTGGCGAAGGCGTTTGGGTTCGTATCGAATGTAAATTGATCAGAGATGACCGTATTGAACCAAAGACTCATATGCTTGATAATTATCCGGATCTGAAAGCAATGTATTCTGCAGAAGATGAAAATACAGAAGTATTGTATATGTCAGAAGCAAAAGCAACATTTGCATCCTTTACAGAACCAGCCAGAGTTGTAGAATTCTAATTTTATATTCTTTATTAAGTGGAATTGATTCTAAATTTATATCTTTCATTGAACCGGTAAGTGTTGTTAAATGTACAAAGAACCTTACCGGTTTAGTGGAGTATTGAGGAGATTATTATGATACAAGATATTTATCCGCACAAATTGTATAATCAATTTGATCCCAATGCAAAAGTCTGTTCAGATAGTCGTATCATTTCTTTTGATCATCAATATGTGTTGCTTTGTATAGAAGATGGCGTTCATATTCCAACCTTCGAAGAAGCACGTGAAAAATTGAATGTTGAGGAAAATCAGCTTAGATTTTTGTTTTATGTGGACGAAATTGCCTATTTCCTGGTGGATACAATTGAACATCCGGAAAAAGCATATGAATACATTGATTTGAGAAATGTACGTGGACATAAGGAATTGGAAAAATACCATCGCTATGCAATTATGACTGCGAAACACTTAAGTGATTGGTATCGTGATGTGAAATTCTGTGGCAGATGTGGACGTCCTATGATCCCATCTCGTACAGAACGTGCTATGGTCTGCCCGGAATGCAATTATACAGCTTATCCACGCATCATGCCTGCTGTCATTGTAGGAGTAAAAAACGGAGACAAAATTCTCCTTACAAAATATCGTGTAGGTTTCCGATACAATGCCCTGATTGCAGGATTTGTTGAAATCGGAGAAACACTTGAAGAAACCGTAGCCAGAGAAGTTATGGAAGAAGCCGGACTTCGCGTAAAAAATATTCGATATTACAAATCACAGCCATGGGGAATCGCAAATGACATCCTGACAGGATTCTATTGTGATGTGGATGGTGATGACACCATCACCATGGATGAAACGGAATTGAAATATGCAGAATGGGTTGCTCGAGAAGACATCATTCTACAACCGGACAATTCCAGTTTGACAAATGAAATGATGATGATGTTCAAGGAAGGCATTGAGAAATAGCAAAAAACAAGCCAGATCGAGTCAAGTAAGAAGAATTCAACAAGCTAAGAGAATCGTGATGGAAGAAAAATAACAGGAGTTTATCATGCTGCGAGAAATTGAAGTAAATAATTTGACAGATGTCATTGAAAAACTTTGTATAGAAGCCAATGAGCATTTGCCGGAAGATGTCAAATGTGCGATTCGTAATTGTCGTGCATGTGAGGATGGCGAAATTGCAAAAGGTGTTCTGGACAATATTATTGAGAATTTTGAAATTGCGGATGCGGAATGTGTTCCAATCTGTCAGGATACAGGAATGGCTTGTGTTTTCCTGGAAATCGGACAGGATGTTCATTTTACAGGCGGCGATTTCAATGAAGCAATTCATGAAGGTGTTCGCCGTGGTTATGCGAAAGGATATCTTCGTAAATCAGTTGTAAAGGATCCGGTACGTCGTGGAAATACCGGAGATAATACACCGGCTATGATTTATACTGAAATCGTTCCGGGTGATCAGGTAAAAATTACTTTGGGACCTAAAGGTTTCGGAAGTGAAAATATGAGTGCGATTTGTATGTTTAAACCATCTGCAGGTATCGAAGGAATCAAAGAATTTATTTTGAAAACCGTAGAGACAGCAGGACCAAATCCATGTCCTCCAATGGTAGTTGGAGTTGGTATCGGCGGTACATTTGACAAAGCAGCACTGTTGGCCAAAAAAGCACTTATGCGTCCACTGGATTCGTCAAATCCGGATCCTTATTATGCAGATCTGGAAAAAGAAATGCTGGAAAAAATCAACCAGCTGGGTATCGGACCACAGGGCTTTGGTGGAAAAACAACCGCAATTGGCTTGAATATTGAGACTATGCCGACACATATTGCCGGAATGCCATGTGCAATCAATATTAACTGCCATGTAACCAGACATAAAACGGAGGTGATTTAAATGCAGAAAAAAGTAACATTACCTCTTACCAGAGAAGTGGCAAAAACACTTCATGCCGGAGATCAGGTTCTTCTGACAGGAACGATCTACACCTCCAGAGATGCAGGACACAAAAGAATGTGTGAAGCACTGGCAAAAGGAGAACCAATTCCTTTTGATCCAACTGATGCAACCATTTACTATGTAGGACCGACACCGGCCAAACCGGGACAGGTCATTGGCTCCGCAGGGCCTACAACAAGTGGACGTATGGATGCATATGCACCGACAATGATGTCTGTAGGCGCACGTGGAATGATCGGAAAAGGTGCCAGACTTCCGGAAGTAGTTGAAGCGATGAAAAAATACGATGGTGTTTATTTCGGAGCAATCGGAGGTGCGGGCGCACTTCTGGCAAAATGTATCAAAAAATGTGAACTGATTGCATATGAAGATCTCGGTGCGGAAGCACTTCGTAAATTATACGTAGAAGATATGCCGCTTGTTGTAATTATCGATAGCGAAGGCAACAATCTGTATGAAATCGGCCGCAAGACATATCTGGAAAAATAAAAGATAGAATCGGCTACAAGACATATCTTGAAAAATAATAAATGAAAAGCGCGAATCTCATTTTAATACGTTTCTTCTTTCCTAAACTAATTAGTAAGGAGGGAACATATCAGTTTGAGACTCGCGCTTTATTTCATATAGAGTATCATGCCGGCAAATAGAATTTGGTGTAAGAGTTTTTTTGTGTAACTGTTGTATCATCTGATAAAATGACTTTCAAAGTAACTGATTTCACTTATTAGGTAATGTAAAAAAATACATCATAACCATGAATAATATGGTATCATGGTTTTAGTAAAAAACAACGACTGAAAAATTGTAATTTGAATCACCGGAAGGAATAGAAAATGCGTAATTGTTACAGACTTTCTGATGTACCTATGTTTTCCCAATTGAATTCCAAAACCATCGAAGAGATTGAGAAATCAGGCAGTTATATTACCCGAAAAAAAGGAGATTTTTGTTTTCGCGCGAATACGCGTCAGGATAAAGTTTATATTTTGATGGAAGGACAGGTAATCTGGTATACACTCACTTCAGAAGGTATCCGCAAGATCATCTTTGTATATGGAGCGGGCGAATTATTGAATCAGAGTATTATGAATCCGGAAAAAACTACTATATCCTGCGAGCTGATTCGAGATAGCAGAATTTTTACCATTGATCGTGAGAAATTTCTGGCTATTATGAAAAAGGACTTTGAACTGACAAAAGTCGTTATAAGTACACAGGAAAAGAAAATCTGGAGAATGACGCATCAGCTGCAGAATACACTTGGCAGCATTTATCTGGAGAAGAAACTGGCGGCAAAACTTTGGAAATTGGGGAGAGATTTCGGAATAGCTTCCGAGACGGACAAGCAGGAAAAAGCAGATGCAAATTCCAACAATAAGGCTTCCGTTATATCCGGCAGCAGAGTAATTGACATTCAGTTATCCATTACATTTCTTGCAGATTTACTTGGAGCTCCACGAGAAACCACCTCGCGAATTTGTAAAAGCCTCGTAAAGAAAGGCCTGATAAATATCAACAAAAAAACAGTCGAGATTCCACGTATGGAATGTTTGGCAAGCTTTTATCGAAATAATTGTAAGGTTAATGGAGAGTGTGATAATTGCAGAAATAACTGTCGAGAATAAAAGATGGAGATATACATAGACAATGATGATGAGAGAAAATGCAATTCTTCCTCCGGAGTGGGGAGAGTGGAGCATCGTAAAAGAATTGGGCGAAGGATCGTTCGGTAAGGTGTATCAGATCAGAAAATCGGATGACAACATCACAACGACCAGTGCTTTGAAGGTGCTGCATATTCCGGTAGATGAAACCTTTGAGCGGCAAATTTTGAAAAGTTTAAAATCAGAAGAACATAAATCTGCCTATATAAAAGAACTGGTGGATCGATGTGCGGATGAAATACGTGTGATGTATCAATTGCAGGGCGAAACGAATATTGTATCGATTCAGGACCATTTGATAAAAAAGGATGTTGAAGAGGAAAAGTATACGATTTATATTCGGATGGAATATCTAATGCCATTATCGGAGTATCTGCAGGAGCATTCTTTTGAAGAAGAGGATGTAATTCAGATGGGGATTGATATCTGCCGAGCATTGGAACGATGCGAGAGGTATAAGATTATTCATCGGGATATCAAACCGGACAATATGTTTGTTTCATCTTCGCGAAGCTTTAAGCTGGGAGATTTTGGAATCGCCCGAAAGATTAAAGAGTTGTATGCCAGCTATAGCACTAAGGGAACTGTAGTTTACATGGCACCGGAAGTATATAAAGGTTTAAAATATGGAGCAAATGCAGATATTTATTCGTTGGGATTGATTCTCTATCAATATATGAATGATGATCTGGAACCTTTCCTTAGCTCGGAAAAACAATTTATTCGGATGCAGGATCGAGAGGAAGCCTTTGCCCGCAGGATGAGTGGAGAGCAAATTCCGATGCCCGCGAAAGCCAGTACAGCTTTGGGGCATATAATTTTAAAAGCCTGTGCTTATCGACCGGAACAGCGTTACCAGAGTGCACAGGAACTTCGAAATGCTCTGGAGCAATGCATCCAGGCAAAGAAAATTGAACATGCCGGACAGGACGTGTCCGTGGGATATAGAAGAACGACAGACACAAACCGACGAACAGCAACAGAAACGAACCGTCGAACAACAACAGACACAAACCAGCGAGAAATGACAACTACATCCGTTGGGAAAAGTTCATTAAAAAATAAACATAAAAAATCGAAAAAACGGTTTGGGATTATTGGTGCAGCAGTGGGAATTATGGTTTTGATGGCCGCAGCAGGTTTTGGGATGTATAATCGTACGACAAAAAACACGTTGCAGACAATTAATATCGAAAATGAGGTCACGGATGAGATGAAGGAGGCAGCTGCTGCCTGCAAAGAAATGCTTTATCATTTTGGAAATCAGGATATCGATATCTCTGAATGTTTTTTGATGCCGGAGTATGCCAATGTGCAGTCGATAAGTACACGGTTCGGAGTGACAGACTCCTATGAGGTGGAAACTATTCCGCTGGCGAGAAATCAAGAGGATGGATGTTTGATCAACATTGTTTGCTACTTAAAGGACAAGAAAGAGAATTGGACCACAAATCCGGTGCAGTATTTTGATTTTTTACAGATGTGTCAAACGGAGAATGGATGGAAAATCAATAATTATGCCGATATACAGCAATCACAGAGCTACGTTGATTTGCTTGGAAGAATGGAACAGTATGCGCCGGAGGGATTTCTGGCCGCAAAAAAAGCACAGAGAAGTTATTCATTATTCAGTTCATATAACTACATGTATCTAGGAAGTGAACATGTGTACAATGGCAGAAAAACCTGTGATCCCCAGTTTATGTGGGAGGCGGAGGATGGCACTGTCTATGTGGCAATGATATATGCCAATGGTCAGTCAGAGACGGTCAGACAAAAGCAAATTTCGGCTAAATTTGTGGATAACACCGGTAAGTATTGTTTCCGTCTGCAGAGTGATCAGCAATTAAAGCTGAAAGCAGGAGAGAGTAAGATAGTGATCTATCCATTGGAAAAGATAGCAGATAGCGATTCATGGATTTTTATGATGCAGGATTTTACATGTGAATAGAACGAATTATGGAATTAGAAATTGGATGCGATAAGTGGTTCATTCGTTATTCTTCTGAAAGAAATGTAGAGGAGTCTGGTTTGATATGAAGAGAATATGTGGAAAAGTGAATAGAAAACTGCTTTGGAAAAAAGTTGTTATGGTGTGTTTCATGGTCTTGTCATTTCACACTGTAATTAGAGCAGAGGATAACTCATTTCTGCAGCAGCAAGTGGAATACGGATGGCAGATCGAAGAAAATGGTTCTACTGATCAGCAGGGAAATCCGATAAACGTTGCATGGAAGTATTTCAAAGGAGGCTGGAGTTGGAGCGGAGAAGAAGAAAGAGAACCTGCATGGTTTCTTATCAGCCTTTCAAAGAATGATTTCTGGTATCGTATCAGCGTGGACGGTGAAAATTTCTTGATGCCGATGAATACTGTTTGGGGTAGTTTGGCAATTCATACGCCATCTGCAGAGACATATGATGGTGAGCTATATACAGGACTGCTTCGTCCGGATGGCTATTTTTATTCGGACATTGGTGCAATGAATAATATGTGGCAGCGATTGAACGATAACAACAGTATTACCCGTCTGGATTTCTCACTGGATTGGGGAGCAATACAGGGACAAGCCTCTCGTGTGGCAACGTTTTCATTTATCATTGATCAGAGTCAGGCTCCTTTTAGTGAAGTTTCCGGACAGTTATAGGAGAAAACATCAGAATTACAAGGCAGCGAAGACTTGTGATAAATTTATCATATTCAGGGAGAAGAAACGTTAATTAATAATATAGGATGGTGAACGCAGTGTTAGAAAAATGGGTTGATAAAGTAAGGCTGTACGGAGATTCGATGAAGGCGGATCGAACCAATAAATCTGAGAAAGATGTATTGAATCAACAGAAAAAACAGTTAAATACACAGTTGACTGAGGCATATTGCAGACTTGGAGCAGATTTTTATGCGCAGAATCTTACTGAGATTCCGGAAGAGTTTAAAGAATATTTTAATCGAATTGCAGAGATTTATCAGCAGCTTGAGGAGTGTGACGTTCAGATTCAGCAGAGCGATCAGGCACTGGTAGAGCGTAAAAAAGAAATAGATGATGAAATGCAGGAGAGAGAGGAACGCAGGAGAACTGAAAGGGAATTGAAGCGTCAGCAGAAGGAACAGGAACGCCAGCAGAAGGAATTAGAGAAAGAACAGGAACGTCAGCAGAAAGCGCAGGAACTCCAGGAAGCCCAAGAGGCTGCTGCATTTGCGGAGGCAAATAATGTTTTTTATGATGAAGGAAGCGGAAAAAAATGTCCGGAATGTGGTGCTGTTTTGAGTGAGGATGCGTTATTCTGCTTCAACTGCGGTGCAAGGGTAGAGGAACCACAGAAAACGGAATCTTATATTTCGAATGGGGAAGCGAATAAAAAGTGTTCGAACTGCGGTAATGTGCTTGTAGATGATGCGTTATTCTGTAATTTCTGTGGAACGAAAGTCGAAGCAG
>JAUNCI010000001.1:8894-221934 GCA_030526665.1 Eubacteriales bacterium | reverse complement strand
ACGTAGAGACAGACACTTCTTTTTTCTTCTGTGATATTTTCCATCGTTTTTAAATTATACTTTGTCTACAAAATCGAAATTTACACAGACAATTTTGCCTTGCTGATCTTCTGTATAATCTCTCATGTAGACTCCGCCCTCTGCAAGTTGACAGGCTTTTGCAATATCAGACGGGGAACTTGGATGTCCATTCAAAAACAGATCTACATTCTGTTCCCGATAGCTCTCCAGTTCTTTCTTTATACGTTTCCGTATCTTAGACTTTTGTTTTGTCTGTGATATATCCGTACCCATAAGCCCTCCTTCCTTATTAAATTTTGAAACACCATTTTTGAAAAAGGAACTGGACTTATCATTTCTCATATGTGGATAAATTTGATACAGCAGATACGCTGCAAAGAATAGGTTTGTTGAAAGCCGGTATATTTGAAATAATATATGTTATGGAATAGAATAGTTCTTGTATATTATTATGATTTGTTATGCTTATAACTTTGTAAATGTTTATTCAAAGCCCTGCTCTTTTTTCTATCTCCCATTATACGATTCCGATTTCTGATTTCAATAGATATCGTCAAATTGATATTTTTTTCAGAAATATTTTCGAATTTTTTAATAATTGTGATGTTTAAATTACATTTACAAGTTGCAATCTCCTATTATATAATATAAAATAATTCGTATCCTTTTTATATCAAGCCTATATTACGTACTTGATATAGTCAGGAAATGCAATACACATTGAGATGTGCACGTCATTTTGCACATGTTGATTTGGATAGGATGTGATTGAATGAAAATTGAGAAAATTAATGACAACCAGATTCGCTGCACATTGACAAAAGAGGATCTTGCCAATCATGAAATAAGACTTAGCGAACTTGCTTATGGTACAGACAAAGCAAAACGTTTATTCCGTGAAATGATGCAACAGGCAAATATTCAGTTCGGTTTTGAAGCTGATAACACCCCGCTTATGATCGAAGCTATTCCGATTAATATGGAAAGTATTATCCTCATTGTTACCAAAGTTGAGGATCCTGATGAACTCGATACTCGTTTTTCAAAATTCAGCCCATATAAAGGTGAACAGGTACCTTCCGAACCGATACAGTTTGACGGAGCAGATAATATCATTGATATCTTTCAGAAACTTTGTGAAGCAAAGCTGAAGAAAACAGCAAAGACAGAGGACGTTGTTCCAAACGAAAAGATACCGGAGGAAAAGACAGAATCCGCTATTTCCGAACCGGTTGATCTTCTTCGTTTATTTACTTTCCATTCCCTGGACGATGTAATCTGTGCTTCTCACAGCACAGCAGACGTATATGATGGAAATAATATGTTATTTAAAGATGAAAAGGCAAATGCATATCTTCTGGTTCTTCACCAGAGTTCCACATCCGTGGAAAATTTTAATAAAACCTGCAACATACTTTCTGAATATGCTACAGGAAAGGCCTTTACTTCTGCCGCAGAGGCTTATCTTCTGGAGCATGGTGAGCTTATCTCTGCAAATGCCCTTCAGCAATTATCACAATTATAAAAGATCACTCTTTGTCAGGATAAAGCAAAAAATCCCACACTCTCCTGAGTATGGGATTTTTTTTTTCATGATTATTTATTGTTCGATCGTATCGCTCCACTGTATTCGATAGCTTCACAGATACATTCAATCTAAAAATAGATTATTCACCTAAAAAATCATTAATCTGCTGAACGAGTACATCAGCGTCAAATCCGTGAACCATTGCAGCTTCTTCGATAGATTCCATCTGTGAAGATGGGCATCCGATACAATGCATTCCTGCTCTCATAAGAATTGCAGCTGCATTTGGTTCTAACTGAATAAGCTGGCCGATCAGCATATCTTTTGTAACTTTAGCCATTGTAAAATCCTCCTTGAATTTCATTGCGATTATTCGTATTACACAAAAGCTATTATAATACCTGACAGGAAAGTTCGCAATGTTTTCATGTGGTTTTTAGAATACTTTTCGATATATTATATAAAATTTAATGTGAATATTGTACAAAATTTAATGCTTGTATTCCTGCTCTGAATATATTAAAATAACAATAACCTTAATTTTAGGCGACAAAGTATACAAGGAGGATCATAACTATGGCATATGTTATTTCTGATGATTGCGTAAGCTGTGGAACATGCGCATCTGTATGTCCAGCAGAAGCTATCTCTGAAGGAGATGGAAAATTCGAAATCAATGCTGATGCATGTCTTGATTGCGGAACATGCGCAGATGAATGTCCTACAGAAGCTATCTCTGCAGGTGAATAATTGATTTTCAGTGAGCGGGT
This sequence comes from Eubacteriales bacterium, assembly GCA_030526665.1. GTDB lineage: Bacteria > Bacillota > Clostridia > Lachnospirales > Lachnospiraceae > Blautia_A. The sequence continues at coordinate 219,615 of JAUNCI010000001.1, read as the reverse complement.
TTGCATTTGCAAGCCCGCTTTTTTTGTATAAAAAAAGCCGTACGATATTTCGTACGACTTTTTCATATTTTCTTTTGTTTTTTCGATAAATAACGATTCCATTCGTTCCGGCAACTTCATTAATTTACGAAATCAATTATTTCGCATAATCAATTGCTCTGCTCTCACGAATAACATTAATCTTAATCTGACCCGGATATTCAAGTTCTGATTCGATCTGTTTAGCGATATCTCTTGCTAACAGTACCATTTCTGAATCATTTACATGTTCCGGTACAACCATAACGCGAATCTCTCTACCTGCCTGAATGGCAAACGACTTATCTACGCCTTTAAATTCATTAGTAATATCTTCTAACTGTTTCAAACGATTTGTATAAGTTTCAAGAGTTTCTCTTCTCGCACCCGGTCGAGCTGCTGATATAGCATCTGCTGCCTGTACGATACATGCAATTAATGTTTCCGGTTCAACATCACCATGATGAGATGCTACAGCGTTGATAACAACTGCAGACTCTTTGTATTTTTTACAAAGATCAACACCAATCTGGATATGAGAACCTTCCACTTCATGATCAATTGATTTTCCAATATCATGAAGAAGACCAGCTCTTTTGGCAAGACGAACATCTACACCAATTTCTCCGGCTAAAAGTCCGGAAAGCTGTGCAACTTCTATAGAGTGTTTTAATGCATTCTGTCCATAGCTTGATCGGAATTTCATACGGCCTAAAAGTTTCAGTAATTCCGGATGAATTCCATGCACTCCTACATCGAGTGCTGCATTTTCACCTTCTTCTCTAATATCAGTCTCAACTTCACGTTGAGCTTTTTCAACCATTTCTTCAATTCTTGCAGGATGAATTCGACCATCCACAATCAATTTCTCCAATGCCACTCTTGCTATTTCACGGCGGATCGGATCAAATGCGGATAATACAACCGCTTCCGGCGTATCATCAATAATTAAATCTACACCAGTTAATGTTTCCAACGTACGAATGTTACGGCCTTCTCGACCAATGATACGGCCTTTCATTTCGTCGCTTGGAAGCTGAACAACCGAAATCGTAGTTTCAGATACATGATCAACTGCACATTTCTGAATTGCATTCACTACATATTCTTTTGCTTTTTTGTTAGCGTCTTCTTTTGCTCTACTTTCCAATTCTTTGTAAAGTCTGGCAACATCAACTTTTACATCATCCTCAACGGATCTGAGTAACTCTTCTTTTGCCTGTTCGGAGGTAAGACCGGATACACGCTCCAGTTCCTGTACTCCCTTCAGTTCAAGTTCTTCGACTTTCTTTTCTTTCTTCTGCAATTCAGCGATTCTGGCTGTGCACTCTGCTTCACGTTTTTCAACTGCATCTGCTTTTTTATCAACAGTTTCTTCCTTTGATAATACTCGCTTTTCATATTTCTGCAGCTCAGTTCTGCGTTCCTTGGTTTCCTTCTCCAGTTCATTTTTTGTACGGAGAGATTCTTCCTTCACTTCCAATAAAGCTTCTCTTTTTTTTGTTTCTGCTGTCTTAAGAGCTTCATCTATGATGCTTCTAGCTTTGTCTTCAGCAGTACCAATAACTTCCGCGTCCTTTTTGACTTTGTTATTGACTGCGATTTTGCTTGAAACAGGAACTGCTATAAGCAGGGCAACTACCACGGCAACAATTGCAACAATTATTGTGCTTGCCACAGGAGCACCTCCTTATTTAGTTTTCATTGTACAACTACAACATGTCAATTTTATCTTTTTTCAACATATATGTCAAGTTTTTCTACCAATTTGTTGCACCATTTACCACAGGCGAACAGGCTGCTGTTTTATCTTTAATTCGTTCAAAACCGCAGATATATCTTCAAAAGCAAATCCTCTTCGAGCCAAAAATCCATATAATCTGCGCATCTCTTTCTCGGACAGTTCACTCTCAGGTTCACATTTTTTCAGTATCGTTTTTTTCAAAACTTCTCGTTCGGAAATATCATTAATTTCCTGAAATTCTTCCCAGACATTTGAGATGATTTCCCCGGAAACACCTTTTCGCTGAAGTTCCTGAAACATCTTTCTTTTACTTTTGTAATCCGCACTCCCCGAAAGATATGAGTATGCATAACGCTGATCATCAATATAACCGTAAGATTTCACATATTCCACAGCATCGATAACGGCTTCCTCAGAAAAACCTGCCTGACGCAAACGGTCAGACAGGCCTTTTTCAGTTCGACTCATCACTTCAAGAAGATGCATTGCTTTTCGCCGTGCATTTTTCTGTTCTTCTGATGTCATTTATTATATTCCTCTTTGTACTTCGATCTGCACTGAATAATTACTCTTCCTCTTCATTTTCCACAACAGCAGTCTCTGCTTCTGCGTCATTTGGAAGCAGGTTATAGTGAATACGAACCTGTTTCTCAACTTCTTCACAGATTTCCGGATGCTCTCTCAGGAATGTTTTAGCATTTTCACGTCCCTGGCCGATTTTATTTCCATCGTATGCATACCAGGCACCACTCTTGTTAATAATACCAAGATCTGCTGCAAGATCAAGAATATCTCCTTCTTTGGAAATGCCTGTACCGAACATAATATCAAATTCTGCCTGTTTAAACGGCGGAGCGACCTTATTTTTAACAACTTTAATACGGGTATGGTTACCAACCATTTCTCCGCCCTGTTTCAATGTTTCCACTCTACGCACATCGAGACGTACGGAAGAATAGAATTTCAGGGCACGTCCACCGGTTGTTGTCTCCGGATTTCCAAACATAACACCAACCTTCTCACGAAGCTGGTTGATAAAGATAACAACACAGTTTGACTTGCTGATCACTGCTGTCAGTTTACGCAGAGCCTGTGACATTAAACGAGCCTGAAGACCTACATGCGAATCTCCCATATCGCCGTCAATTTCTGCCTTTGGAACCAGAGCTGCAACCGAGTCAACAATTACAATATCGATAGCACCGGAGCGAACCATAGTTTCTGTAATTTCCAAAGCCTGTTCTCCATTGTCCGGCTGTGAAATATATAAATTATCAATATCTACACCAATGTTTTTTGCATATACCGGATCCAGAGCATGTTCTGCGTCAATAAATCCTGCAATACCGCCACGTTTCTGTACTTCTGCAACCATATGAAGTGCAACGGTTGTCTTACCACTTGATTCCGGTCCATACACTTCAATAATTCTGCCTTTCGGTACACCACCGACACCAAGTGCAATATCAAGGCTCAAAGAACCGGTCGGAATTGCTTCCACCTGCATACGTTCTCCCGATTCTCCGAGTTTCATAACAGATCCTTTACCATACTGTTTCTCGATATGTCCAAGTGCCGCCTCTAAAGCTTTCTGTTTATCTGAATTCATCATTTATTAAAAATCTCCTTAACGGTTATTATTCGAACCTATGTTCGTTTTTTCTGTTACTATAGTAGCTTAAAACAATTCTTATGTCAAGCAGAAGTTAACAAACAAAAGACACCATTTGTTTTCTTCTGGTGTCTTTTGTATATTTCATATGCTGTTGTTTTTTGTGAACTTATTCTCCAATCATCCAATTGTACATTTCTTCGTACTGACGAGCGGAATTTCCCCATGAGAAGTCAGCCTGCATTGCACGCTCGATCATCTTGTTCCATTCCTCTCTCTGATCGTAATATACTCTTTCTGCATTGCGGATCGTGCCAAGCATTTCATGCGCATTGTAATTGCGGAAAGAAAAGCCGGTTCCTGTTCCTTCATATTTGTTATATGGCTCAACGGTATCTTTGAGACCGCCTGTTTCTCTGACGATCGGAAGTGTTCCGTAACGCAGACTCATAAGCTGACTCAGGCCACAAGGTTCAAAAAGCGAAGGCATCAGAAATGCATCACAGGAAGCATAGATACGATGCGAAAGTGCTTCATCATAATAAATCTGCGCCGATACTTTTCCATGGTACTTCCAGTCAAAATGACGGAACATATTCTCATAACGATCTTCACCGGTACCCAGTATAGCCAGCTGAATATTATCCTGGCAAAGCTCATCCATGATATAAGCAATCAGATCAAAGCCTTTCTGATCCGTCAGACGTGAAACAATACCAATCAGCATTGCATCCGGATTTTCTTCCAGACCAAGTTCCTTCTGAAGCTGTATTTTATTTTTTACTTTATTTTCTTTGAAATTCTCTATAGAAAAATTCTGAGCAATCAGCGGATCGGTTTCCGGATTAAAAGCATCATAATCAATACCATTCACAATACCGCGAAGACTGTTGCTTCTGGCATTTAACAGTCCGGATAATCCCTCTCCGTAAAATGGTGTTTTGATTTCTTCCGCATAAGTATTGCTGACAGTTGTAATTGCATCTGCAAATACCATACCGCCTTTCAGGAAGTTACCGTCTCTATAGGCCTCCAGCTTGTCTGAGGTGAAATAGTAATCTGATAACCCGGTAATTTCTCTGACGGTATCCACATTCCATGTACCCTGGAATTTCAAATTATGAATCGTCATAATTGTTTTGATATTCCAGAAAAATTCATTCTGCTGGAAAGAATCGTGAAGATATACAGGAATAAGACCTGTCTGCCAGTCATGACAATGAATAATTTCCGGTCTGAATCCGATTACCGGGAGAACTGAAAGCACTGCTTTTGAGAAAAATGCAAATTTTTCAAGATCCCATGGAGCACTGTCATACGGTGAATTACCACTGAAATAAAATTCATTGTCAATAAAATAAAACTTTATTCCGTCATATTCCATCTGAAGAATGCCAACATAACAGTTTTTATTACCAAGATCCATGTAAAAATGTGTTACATATTCCATACGATCTTTCCATTCCTGTTTCATGCATGCATATTTTGGAAGGATCACTCTAATGTCAAAATACTTTTTATCAAAGCATTTCGGTAATGTTCCGGCAACGTCTGCAAGACCTCCGGTCTTAATAAATGGTACTGCTTCTGATGTAGCATAAAGTATATTTTTCATGGCATAAAACCTCCTGTTATGTGCGCACACCCCATGTGCATAAGCTTAGAAATATTATACCCCAAATATATTTTTATGAAAAGAATGTATTTCGAAAAATCACGGATTGGATTATAGAAAAATATCTTATTGATTTCCGATCGTATGCTTCAGGCGTATCTTGTCCGCAATCAATGCTATAAACTCTGAATTTGTCGGTTTTCCTGTACACGGACTGACACTGTATCCAAATAATTCATTGACTCTCTCGGCATATCCACGGCTCCATGCCACATCTATCGCATGCCGAATTGCACGTTCTACGCGGCTCGGTGTGCTTTGATACAATTTTGCGATCGACGGATACAGAACTTTGGTTACCGCACCCAGATACGATTCATCTTCTACCAGTTCAAGAATCGCCTCTCTCAGATATAGATATCCTTTTATATGAGCCGGAACACCAACTTCGTGAAGTATGGTACTGATTTCCATTTCCGTATCATTAATCTGACTATTATAATTTACCGAAGCTTCGTTGAGCTTTAAATCCGCATTATTATCCGACCGTATTGTATTATTATACGTACCCTGATCAGAAGCAAACATAATCACAGTCATACCATTTTCTCTGATCCAGGCCGTCAATTCCTCTTTTGTTTCTATTTTTTTCGGAAATTCTATAATTTGATGTTTCCGAATTATTTCTGTGAGTACTTCTATGATTTTATCATTTTCGTCTGCAATCGCCACATTCAATGTTTTCATTATGATTTTCCTCCTGAATTGGAAGTGCAGTAACGGGGCCCACGATTATCATATTTGCACATCAATGTCATTATAAAAACGTCAATCTCTCAAATCAAGCAGAAATCGCCATATTATGGTGACTTTCGTACGCTCTTTTTCTACTTTTTTCCAGGGAAATGACAGAAAATGCAGTTTTCTATTATACAAAAAATCCTTCGAATCAGATATGTTTCTGATCCGAAGGATTATCATTCTTTGTTATTATTTCCTAAATTGTAACCAACTCGTACTCGTTTGTACCAAGTCCGATTTTGATTGCATGTTCAATTCCTGCTTTCCATTCCGTATCCGGATGTGTCATATGGAAAACATCACGATGATCATGATCTTCATGAACATGTCCATGTTCCAGATTATCTGCAAGAACGCTTCCGGCAACTGCAGGCATTTTATTGCAAAGATCTGCGCAGGCCTGATCTAATGCTACCGGGTCAAAGGATGCAAGCATACCGACATTTGGAATAATCGGAATATCATTTTCTGAGTGGCAGTCACAGTTTGGTGAAACATCACAAATCAGAGAGATATGGAAGCAAGGTCTGTCCTGACAGACAGCAAGTGAATATTCTGCCATTTTATAATTTAACAATACGATGGAATCATTGTATTCTGCATCGATCGCATCTTTTGGACACATAGCAAGACATCTGCCGCATCCTACACATTTCTCGTGATCAATCGTTGCCTTTTTGTCTACGATCTGCGGCGCATCATGTGCACAAATTTTCTTGCAGGCTCCACAGCCAACACACAGATTCTGATCTACAACCGGTTTTCCGTCACAGTGCTGTTCCATTTTTCCCGCTCTGGATCCGCAGCCCATACCGATATTTTTGATTGCACCGCCATAACCTGCCATCTCGTGTCCCTTAAAGTGTGTCAGAGAAATAAAAATATCTGCGTCCATAACCGCACGACCGATTTTTGCTTCTTTTACATATTCTCCATTGACCGGAACAAGTGCTTCATCATTTCCTTTCAGACCGTCACCGATAATTACGTGACATCCTGTCTGAAGCGGAGAAAATCCGTTTACATATGCTGTATCCAGATGATCCAGTGCATTTTTTCGACTTCCTACATACAATGTATTACAGTCTGTAAGGAATGGTTTTCCACCCAATTCTTTTACGTAATCCGCAACAACCTTAGCATAGTTTGGTCGAAGGAATGCAAGGTTTCCATATTCACCAAAATGAATTTTAATAGCCGCATATTTTTCATTGAAATCAATTGTTTCAAATCCCGCTGTTTTCATCAGACGGTGAAGTTTCTGGAGTAAGTTTTCGTGACTGGTTGCTTTAAAACTTGTAAAATAAACTTTTGCCTTTTCCATAATTTGCTGCCCTCATATCAAATAATAAATACCATCTCTTTTTTATTGCTTTTCTCTTATATGAGAATTATATCTATATAAATCAATCACCAACCCGATTCCTCCATCTCAGGCCAGTGATTGATTCTTTCTATAAATCGTATCCGATTTTATTTACACAGTTCTTCTGCCATAGCATCCAACTGTGCAATGTTTTCTTCTTTTACTGCAGATAATACAGTACAGCTGTTTTCAAGCCATGTAATCTCTTTGCTCTTCTCAAATTTTGCTTTGATAATTTTTGCTGCCATTGGAGCCCAGGAACCATTTTCAATGATACCTAATGTACGATTCTGATAATTACGTTCCAGAAGTTCTTCGATAAATGTTCTCATGAACGGAAAGAGTTCACCGTTGTAAGTAGGTGTTGCAAGAACAAGTTTTCCGTAACGGAAAGCATCTTCTACTGCTTCTGCCATATCTTCACGGGCAAGGTCAACAACCACTACACGCGGACATCCTTTTTCTTCCAGTTTCTGTGCCAGAATTTCCGCTGCTTTTTTTGTATTTCCATAAACAGATGTATATGCAATCATTACGCCTTCTGTTTCTACACGATAAGAAGACCAGATATCATATTTTTCAATATAATGTCCAAGGTTTTCTGTCAGAACCGGTCCATGAAGAGGACAGATAATCTGAATGTCAAGAGTTGCTGCAACTTTGAGAAGTTTCTGAACCATAGCACCGTATTTTCCAACAATACCGATATAATAACGACGTGCTTCGCAGTCCCAGTCTTCTTCTACATCCAATGCTCCGAATTTACCAAAACCGTCTGCAGAGAACAGAACTTTATCTGTGCTGTCATAAGTTACCATTACCTCCGGCCAGTGAACCATAGGCGCAAAAACAAATGTCAGAACATGTGCACCAAGTGTCAGTGTATCTCCGTTTTTCACCTCAACCTTGCGATCTTCAATATCCATTTCCGGGAAGAAGTTACGCATCATTACAAATGCTTTTGCATTGGAAACCACTTTTGCCTCCGGATATGCTTTTACAAAGTTAAAGATATTTGCTGCGTGGTCCGGTTCCATATGCTGAACAATGAGATAATCCGGTGTTTTTCCTGCAAGCGCTTCTTTTACATTTGCAAGCCATTCATCTGTAAAATTCTGGTCAACAGTATCCATTACTGCAATTTTTTCATCTATAATCACATAGGAATTATATGCCATACCGTTTGGCACATCATACTGTCCTTCAAACAGGTCTACCTGATGATCGTTTACCCCAACATAAAGAATATCTTTTGTTATTGTCATTTCATGACCTCCTTTAATATATTACTCATTATTATATGTATTAGTTTTATGATTTTCAATTTATTTCAGTTTCGCAGCTGTTTTTTATGATTTTCCGCAAGCTTTTTCATCTCTTTTGCATTCTGATAAACAGCCTCCGTAATCTCAGCTCCGCCTAAAAGTCTGGCCAGTTCACGAATGGAATTTTCAGAAGAGAGAATATGTATATTTGTGGTCGTTTCGTTTCCTTCCACATGCTTTTCGATCTCAAAATGCGTATCTGCCATCGATGCGATCTGTGGTAAATGCGTGATGCACAAAACCTGATGATGTGCTCCGATCACGGCCATTTTTTCTGATACCTTCTGAGCTGTTCTGCCGCTGATTCCGGTATCGATCTCGTCAAAAATCAAGGTATCGATTTCATCCTTTTTGGCCAGAATCGTCTTGATTGCCAGCATGATTCTGGATAACTCACCACCGGAAACGATACGTCCCAGAGGCTTTTTCGTTTCTCCCGGGTTTGTTGAGATTTCATATTCTACCTCGTCCCATCCATTTGAACTATAGGACGCTTTCTGTATGAAAGTGATACCAAAAGAAACATCAAGAAAATTTAAATCTTTCAATCCACTGATAATCTGCTTTTCTAGTTCAAGCGCATACTGTTTACGAATAGAGGAAAGTATTTCACAATTTTTCGCAAGTTCCCGACCTGCTTTTTCCAGCTCCTGCTTTGCTAATTGCAGATTTTCATCAAACTGATACAACTGTTTCAGTTTTTCACTCTGTCGTTTCTGATAATCTTTGATATCCGAAATATTTTTTCCGTATTTTGCCTTGAGATTATTGATTAAATCAAGCCGCTTCTCTGTTTCATAGAATTCTTCCTCATCAAAAACCAGATCATCCATATAAACCGATAACTCTCGATTAAAATCACTCAAAAGCCCCTCAATCTCACCCAGCATTTCCTCCATCGGCAGTAATGCTTCATCGTACTGAGTCACTCTGGAAATTTCTCTGACTGCATTTCCTGTCTGGTCAGCAGCGCCGTTCATATCAGCTCCTGTCATTGTATATACATTCTGTAGTACATCTACGATTTTTCTGGCATTTGTCAGCTTTCGATATCTGCGTTCCAGTTCCTCGTCTTCGCCTTCTGTCAGAGCAGCTTTCTCAATTTCCTCAACTTCAAACTCAAGAAATGCAATTTCACGGTTTTTCTGTTCCTCATCGATATTCAGATCTGCAAGCGCTTTTTGCGCTTTTCGATATCGTGAAAAACTCTCATTGACCTTTTCCTTTGCCGGAAGAATTCCGTCTTTTCCAAAATCATCGAGAATCTCCAACTGTTTCTCTGCATACAGCAATGACTGGTGCTCATGCTGTCCATGTATATCCAAAAGGCAGGATGCAACTGCCTTCATTTGTCCAACCGTACTTGTTTGTCCGTTAATTTTATTGATACTTCTTCCATCCATGATTTTTCTGGATAAAAGGATCTGGCCATCCTCCGCTTCAATATCTAATTTTCGAAGTTTGTCCAATACTTTTGTATTTTCTATTTGAAATAGCAATTCCACCAATGCGTAGTCTGCATTGGCTCTGATAATGTCCCTGGAGCTTTTGCTTCCCAAAATCAACTGCATCGAACCCAGTAAAATTGATTTACCGGCTCCGGTTTCACCGGTCAGTATGTTCAGGCCCGGACCAAATTCCATTTCAACTTCTTCAATCAGTGCAAGATTTTTTACATGAAGATGAAGTAACATGAATCCTCCTACTGTCTAATAATTCTCTGAAGCTTTTCTTTTACATTCAAAGCCTGTTCCATTGTTTTGGTAACGCACATAATCGTATCATCCCCGGCAATACAGCCAAGGATTTCCGGCCACTTCAGCTCATCCATAGCCGTAGCAACTCCCATTGCCATACCGATTGCCGTTTTTACAACCAGAATATTTTGTCCGACATCCATAGTCAAAATACCATCTACCAATACTCTGGTAAAACGATCTGCGTTTTTTCCGGCTTTGTCAGAAAGCACGGCATAATGTGCTTTCCCCTCTTTGCCTGTTACTTTTGTCAGATTTAATGCACGGATATCCCTTGAGACCGTTGCCTGTGTCACTCGGAATCCTTCTGCATTGAGTTTCAGTACCAGTTCTTCCTGTGTATCAATATCATATTGCTGTATTAATTCGATTATTTTATCATGTCGTGCAACTTTCAAGTTTCCCCTCCTAGCTGTCGCGCATTTTCTGACGAAGCAACTCTACAAAACTTAAATGATTTAACTTTACAATCTTTGTTTTCACTTTTGCCTTATGTATTACAATGCGGTCTCCGGTCAGCATCGCTATTTCCGTGTCACCGTCAAAAGATGCCAGACCATGCTCCTGATCATTATGGCGTCCCTCTCCCAGTTCCAGCATAACCACATCATTTTCCGGAAGAATAATACTTCGTGCATTTAATGTATGCGGCGCGATTGGCGTCATCAGAATCATAGATGCAGCCGGTGAAACCACCGGGCCCCCAACCGAAAGGCTGTAACCTGTAGATCCGGTAGGTGTTGAGATTATGATTCCATCCGCATTATAGGAATTCAGATATTCATCATTTACAAAGTTATTGAATTTTACAACTCGTAAATGTCCGTCTCTTGTTATTACAATATCATTCAGAGCAATATCCTCTCCCAGTTTTTGCTCTCCGCGATATACAGTGCCGTACAGCATCATGCGTTCTTCCAGCTCATAATCATCATTTAAAAGCTTATCCAATGCAGTAAATAATGTCTGCATATCGACTTCTGCCAGGAATCCCAACGTTCCCATATTGATCCCCAGAAGAGGAATTTCTCTGTGGACGACATCGCGGGCAGCCTGAAGTAATGTCCCGTCTCCGCCTAATACAAGGATACATTCTGTATTCGCCGGTATCAGTGAAGGATTTGTATAATGATACGGTCCTTCCTGATTGCGTTCAGCCAGCTGTACCATACAGCTTGCGCCATATCGTTCCAGATATTCCACGATTTGTCTTGTTACCTTTTGTTCAGGATCTTTCGCATTATTTGTAATAATGTAATAGTTTTTCATGTTCTATTTCCATTCCAAATTTACTTTTCACTGTGGTCAATCCAGATTTCCATGTGCCTCATCCACTATAGCATCCACAGAAACTCCCAACTGATTTTCCACGATAGTACCTTCCGGTTTTTTTACCAGATGCAGCAGGTATTCAATATTGCCTTCAGGTCCTTTGATTGGCGAAAAAGACAAATGGTGTGGTTCCAATGCAATTGACATTGCATAAGCAATAACCATATTGATTACTTCCCGATGCACTTCAGGATCTCTAACGACCCCTTTTTTTCCTACCTTCTCACGTCCGGCTTCAAATTGAGGTTTGATCAGACAAACGATCTCACCGTCATCCGACAGAAGATTACGTACCGGAAGAAGAACCTTTGTCAATGATATAAACGAAACATCTATGGACGAAAAAGCCGCCGGTTCCTGCAGATTTTCCGGAACCACATATCGAATATTTGTTTTTTCCATACATACGACACGTGGATCACTGCGTAATTTCCAATCAAGCTGATTTGTTCCGACATCAATGGAATATACCTTAACTGCCCCATTCTGAAGCATGCAGTCTGTAAATCCTCCTGTAGAGGATCCGACATCCATACAGATTTTTCCTTCCAAAGCAAGGTCAAAATTCTGCATTGCCTTTTCAAGCTTCAGTCCGCCTCGACTGACGTAACGCAGAGTCTTTCCCCTCACCTCGATTTTTACCGTTTCCGGAAACATTGTACCGGCCTTATCTTCTTTTTCACCGTCTACATATACAATTCCGGACATTATATAAGCTTTTGCTTTTTCTCTGGATGGTGCCAGAGCACGATCCATCATCAACATATCCAGTCTTTTTTTCATAAATAATGCTCCATATTTATCTCCGAAATTCCGGATTCTACATATTTTCTATGGTTTCAAGTATATTTTCCACACTCAAACCAACTTCCGTTCTAAGCTTTGATACCTCACCCTGCTCAACAAAGTGATCCCATATAGCAATCGGAATCACGGTAACCTTTGGATGACAGGCACCCATATAAGATGCTGTTCGGTCTCCAAATCCTCCGTTTTTTACATTTTCTTCCACCGTAATAATGTGTTCGTGATTAACCGATAACTCATCCAGTAATACACGATCCAGTGGTTTTACAAACCGTGCATTTACCAGCGTCGGATGTTTTCCTTTTTCAACCAGACTGTCATATACCTGTCTGCAGATCGGCATCATGCTTCCAACACCAATAATTGCAATTTCGGAACCTTTTTCAAGAATCTCACTTTTGCCGTAACTGATTTCTTCCTTTGCATCTGAAAACTCCTGACAGGCTGTTCCTCTCGGATATCGAATTGCGATCGGTCCGTTATAAGCTACTGCAAATTCCAGCATCTTTTCTAATTCCCAGGCATTTTTCGGTGCCAGAACAACCATGTTCGGCATCATGCTCAGATAGGACAGATCAAAACAGCCCTGATGGGTTTCTCCATCGGCACCTACAAGTCCAGCTCTGTCAATTGCAAATATTACATGTAAATTCTGCATACAGACATCATGTAAAATCTGATCCACAGCTCTTTGCAAAAAGGATGAATAGATTGCAACAACAGGTATCATACCACCAAGCGCAAGTCCGGCAGCAAATGTAACCGCATGTTCTTCTGCAATTCCCACATCAAAAAAGCGCTCCGGACAAACCTTATTCAATTGTTTCAATCCTGTGCCATCCGGCATTGCCGCAGTAATACCGACAAGTTTATTATTTTCTTTTGCAAGCCTGCAGATACAATCAGAAAATACAGATGTATAATCCACATTTTTCTTTTTCCCTGCAGTTTTTCCACTGCGAATATCAAATGGTCCGGTACCGTGAAAACGATCCGGTTTTTCTTCTGCCGGTTTATATCCCAGTCCTTTTTTTGTCAAAACATGTACAACAACTGCTCCCTCCACCTTTTTGGCTTCGTTCAGCAGCTTCATAACCTGTCTCGTATTATGTCCGTCTACCGGTCCCAGGTACGTAAGGCCCATATTTTCAAAAAGCATTCCCGGAATAATCAGCTGCTTGATACTGCTTTTTGTTTTTCTGACTGTATCCACTACTGCAGATCCGACTTTCGGGATTTTGTTTAACGAACGGGTCACGTTCATTTTTACACCTGTATACGCTTCTGCCGTACGCAGCGTACTCAGATAGGAAGACATTCCACCAACGTTCGGTGCAATTGACATGTTATTATCATTAATCACAATGATAAAATTTGTTTTTAGTTCTGCTGCATTGTTTAATGCTTCATAGGCCATACCACCTGTCAAAGCCCCATCTCCGATAACAGAAACCACCGTGTGCTTTTGTTTCTGCAGATCTCTGGCTCTGACATATCCAAGTCCGGCTGAAATAGAATTCGAACTATGGCCGGTATCAAAAGCATCGCATGCACTCTCACTTCGCTTTGGAAATCCACTCAGACCATTTTCCTTGCGAAGCTTTTGAAATTCCTCTTTACGTCCGGTCAAAATCTTGTGTGTGTATGCCTGATGTCCAACATCCCAGATCAGTTTATCATCCGGAAAATGCATAACATTGTGCAGTGCCAGTGTCAGCTCAACCGTTCCGAGATTTGACGCAAGATGTCCCCCGTTTTTACTGACAGCTTCAATCAAAAATCTACGTATTTCCTTTGCCAGTGGATCAAACTCCTCCAGCTTTAATTTATGTATATCATTTGGATGATTTATTTTATCCAGAATCATTCGTATCCTTCTTTCCCTGTCGTCCACAGATACATCTGATACTTTTCCTTTCGAAACCGGATATCCAATTATCCGTTTTTTGTATCTGTGTTTATTTTCTGCGATTGATTAATGAACGGATCAACTCTTCTAAAAATGGATTCTCACCTTTTAAGCTTTCAAATACCAAAAGCGCATCATCGGAACGTCTTTTTACTTCTTTTGATGCTGCTTCCAGTCCAAGCAAAGTAACATATGTAACTTTATGATTTTTCTCATCACTATGAACAGGTTTGCCGAGTTCCTCATCTGTACTGATCACATCCAGAACATCATCCTGAATCTGGAACGCAATTCCAATATTTTTCGCTGCTTTTTCGATCAGGGCAACTTCCGAATCCTCTGCGCCTGCCAAAATAGCGCCGGTCATCATAGCCGCCTCGATCAACGCAGAAGTTTTGTTTTCATATATATAATCCAATAATGCCCGATCCAATGGTTTTCCATCATTTTCCACATCTACTGTCTGACCGCCAAGCATACCATACATACCTGTTTTTTCAGCCATGACTTTCATTGCCAAAAGTACACGATCCGTGTGTACCGTCAGATTTGCAGCTCTGAGCATCACTTCATAAGCATAGTTTAACAGGGCATCTCCACTGAGAATACCCATGGCTTCTCCGAACACTTTATGTGTAGTCAAATGTCCGCGGCGATAATCATCATTATCAATTGCAGGCAGGTCATCATGAATCAGGGAATGCGTGTGGATCATTTCCATCGCAGCCATAAATGGCCTGATCACCTCTTCGTCACCGCCAAACAGGCGATAGGTTTCCTGCATCAGCATCGGACGAAGCCTTTTTCCGCCGGCACGAATGCTGTAATTCATTGCTTTTGCCACCGTTGCCGTAAATCCGGATTCTTCCGGAAGAAACGATTCAATAATAGTCTCTATCTCGTTTATTTTATCTGATAATGTTTTCTGAAAATTCAACGGTTGTTCCATCCTCATTTAACTTAAGCATTTTCTTTTCCACTGCGTCCAGTTTTACATTACACTCCTGCAGTAATGCCATTCCTCTTTGATACAGTACAAAAGAATCCTCTAACGTAGTTGTTTTATCTTCTAATTTTTTTGCCAATTCAGAAAGTTCTTCAAACATCTCTTCAATTGACATTTCCTTTATCATAGTTTTATCCGTATTCTGTTCGTTACTCATGAATTCTCGTTTCCTCTCTGACGCTTTCCACTCTGGCATTGATCTCACCATTTGTCACTGCTATATGAAGCAAATTTCCCGGCTGTACCTGGTGAATATCCGTAACCGTTTTACGGTCTTCATCTGTCACATAGGAAAATCCCTGACTCAATTTGCGAAGTGGGGACAGTCCCTGATATCGGTCTGCCATAAACAAAAATGTCTTTCTGTATTCTGCCATTTTTTGCTTCATATTCTTCTGAAAATCAGACTGCAGTTCTGATAATTTACGAAAATTCTCCTGCAGCTGATTCTGCGGGCTCAAATACTGAAGACGATTCCAATGCATCTGATACTGTCCGCGCAAAATACGCAGTCGACTGTCGATTGCAAGATTCATACGATCCGCCAATGCTTCCATCTGGCTTAGTGTTTCGCTTAAATCAAATACTGCCATCGATGCTGCTTTGGTCGGTGTCGATGCTCTGGCATCTGCTACCAGGTCTGCTATCATAAAATTATCCTGATGTCCGACCGCCGATATTACCGGCGTTCGACATTCAAAAATTGCCCTGGCAACCATCTCTGAATTAAATGCACAGCGTTCCTCGTCACTTCCTCCGCCCCTGCAGATAATGATCGTATCCACACCATATTCATCCAGTTTTTGAATTCCTCTGGCAATCATCTGTGCAGAATCCGTTCCCTGTACCTTGACCGGAAAAAGAACGATTTGTATATAAGGATTATTCTTGTATGCCACAGAGCATACATCATGAATAACAGAATTTGTCGGGGATGTTACCAGCCCCAGAGTTTTTATATATTTAGGGATTGGCTGCTTATATTCCTCTGCAAACATTCCCATATCTTCCAGTTCCTGTTTCAATCGCAGATAGCGTTCGTACTGTTCTCCCATTCCCTCTTTGGTGATTAATCTGGCAAGCAAGCGATAAGTTCCGTTTACTTCATAAACATCAATATTTCCCCTGACTACTACCTTGTCACCATTTTTCATCGGAAAAGAAAGCCCTCTTCGGTTTCCGGCGAACATAATACAGTTTATCAGGCTATTTTCATCCTTTAGCGAGAAATATATATGTCCTGACTGGTTGTATTTACAGTTCGATACTTCGCCTTTGATTTCTATGTTCTGAAGGATATATTCATCCTTGAACATATTTCTTATCATACGATTTACATCACTTACCGAAAAAATGTTATTCATCTCCTTTATTGGCGATCTTTCCAAGAACGCCGTTTACAAAAGCACCGGATGATTCTCCGCCATACTGTTTTGCAAGTTCGACCGCTTCGTTGATTGCAACACCTACCGGAACAGCCTCATCGTACAGGATTTCATATACTGCCAAGCGCAGAACGTTCAGATCCACACGATTCATTCGTTTTGTCTTCCAGCCTCTGCTGGCTTCATTGATTTTTTCATCAATTTCGGTAATATGTTCTCTTACACCCTGAAATTTTTTTTGAATGTAAGCCTGATCTTCCTCAGAAACTTCTTTTTTTGGTAATTCATCATCGATTGAATCGATATATAATTCAACCTGCTTTGATAATTCAGATTCCATATTAAATTCTGCCATAAACAGAAGTTTAAAAATATGTTCTCTCTGTTCTCTTTTGCGCATTATAGCCTCCTATTTCCGTATATATAGAAAAAAGGAAAGAATCACTTTCCTTTTTCATTCTCCATATCAACTCCGGCGATATTAATATTCACATTTGCTACTTCAAGTCCTGTCATTGTTTCAATTGAAGATTTTACTTTTTCCTGAACCTTTTTGCCTGTCTGAATCAGGTTCTTTCCATAATCAATATTTAAGGTCAGATCAACGGTTACTTTTCCATTTTCAACTGCTACTTTTACTCCTTTTGAGAGGCTTTTCATTCCAAGCTTACTTACCAGATCGTAAGTAATATTTCCTCCCATGGAAGCAATTCCGTCTACTTCTGTAGCTGCAAGACCAGCAATTACAGCAACCACTTCATCTGAAATGTGAACATTTCCAACTACGCCACGTTCATATATTTTATATGTATTTCTTTTCTCTGCCATTATTAAACCCTCCTATAAGATAACTTTCAGGATAACTTAATGTATAGTATACCAAAATGTACCAGAAATGGAAAGTATTTTTGTATCTATTCAGTACCTTCATATTCTTACAGTTTATTAACATTAACGGCTGAACTCACTTAACACAAGGTCCGGATTTCGATCCTGTGTCATACCTACACTCCATGGATTTACCCACAGAAGAAGTGGATTTCCTTTCAGGTCTGTAACCTTCTTCATATCGGATGTTCCGACAATCTTGTCTAATTTCACTTCATCTTTATTTTCGATCCAACGGATATGTTCATATGGCAAATTTTCCAGACGAATATCCACATTATATTCATTTTCCAGACGATATTTCAACACGTCGAACTGAAGTACACCTACGACACCCACAATAATTTCTTCCATACCGCTCTGGAATTCCTGGAAGATCTGAATTGCACCTTCCTGTGCGATCTGATTAATTCCTTTTACAAACTGTTTACGTTTCATTGTATCCAGCTGACGAACTCTGGCAAAATGTTCCGGTGCGAAAGTAGGGATTCCTTCAAACGCATATTTTTTGCCCGGTGCACAAATCGTATCTCCGATAGAGAAAATACCCGGGTCAAATACGCCGATAATATCTCCGGCATACGCTTCATCAACAACATGTCTGGATTCCGCCATCATCTGCTGTGGCTGAAGAAGACGCATTTTTTTGTTGCCCTGAACATGATAAACTTCCTGTGAAGCATCAAATTTTCCGGAACAGATACGCATAAATGCAATTCTGTCACGATGTGCTTTGTTCATATTCGCCTGAATTTTAAATACAAATGCAGAGAAGCTGTCATCCATAGGATCAATTTCTCCGGCATCCGAAGTTCTTGGAAGAGGTGATGTTGTCATCTGCAGGAAATGTTCCAGGAATGTTTCTACACCGAAGTTTGTTAATGCAGATCCAAAGAACACAGGTGTAAGTTCACCTTTACTTACCATTTCCTGATCAAACTCTGCACTGGCACCATCAAGAAGCTCAATTTCATCAAAAAGCTGCTCTTTCTGCTCCGGATCCATAACCTCATCCGCGCGCGCATCATCGAGGCTGATTTCTTCGATCACACCTTCTTTGGTACCTTTCTGTGTATCAGAGAAAGTAAGAATCTTTTTCGTATTTCGGTCATATACGCCACGGAATTTTTTTCCGGATCCAATTGGCCAGTTGATCGGACAGGTTGCAATTCCCAGCTCTTTTTCAATTTCATCCAATAAATCAAACGTATCGTTTGCATCACGGTCCATCTTGTTAATAAATGTAAAAATCGGAATGTGGCGCATAACACATACTTTAAACAGTTTACGAGTCTGTGCCTCAACCCCCTTGGAACCATCAATTACCATTACTGCTGAATCGGCAGCCATTAATGTACGGTAGGTATCTTCCGAGAAATCCTGATGTCCCGGTGTATCCAGAATGTTAATGCAAAATCCATCATAATGGAACTGCAATACTGAGGAAGTAACGGAAATACCTCTCTCTTTTTCAATTTCCATCCAGTCGGATACCGCATGTCTGGCAGTAGCTTTTCCTTTTACGCTTCCGGCAAGATTGATTGCACCTCCATAGAGAAGAAACTTCTCTGTCAATGTAGTTTTACCGGCATCCGGATGAGAAATAATGGCAAATGTTCTTCTTTTTTCGATTTCTTTTGTATATTTCGACACGTTTGTCCTCCCATTTCATTCATTCTATAAATCAACGCTTTTCTTGCTCTAATGTCTGTTATTTTCACAATATTTGATTGTAATCTATATCTATTCTCAATGTCAAGAATTTATGCGTTCGATTCGATGAATCTGTGTTTCTTCCAGAAAACGTGATGGTTCCTTTTCCTTTTCAAACTGTCTTCTCACATACCCGAGCGTTAATTCCTTTTTGGCTCTGGTCATTCCAACATAAAACAGACGTCGTTCTTCTTCGACCGCTTCTTCCAGCACGGCTTTTTTGTATGGCATACAGCCTTCATTGACATTCAGAATATATACTTTATCATATTCCAGACCTTTCACCGCATGCAGTGTCGATATCACTACCCCTTCTCTGTTTTCCTGCTGTCGTTTCGCCTGTTCTTTTAATTTTTCTGTGTATTCCTCTATATACGCTTCCCATTCCTGCAGATTTTTGCACCCTCTGGCACTTTCCTGCAGCCTGTCCAGAATCTCTATCAGATCCTCCGGTTTTATTCTACGGTAGTCTGCATACTCTCTTAAATACTCTTCGTATCCCATACCCTTACGAATAAAATTTATTGCCGCGTATGGCGTCAATTTACTTAAAATTCTTAGATGCATTTCCAGCGTTGCAATTCTGTCATACATCCAGTCTTTATCATCATAATGGTCTTTGAGTTTTTCAAAATCAACTTCCGCACTCTCCAGTATGTCCCTGGCAATATAGCGGTTCGGTCGATTCATAATTTCGAGAAACGTTTTTCGCTTTCGATCGCCCTGCGCCATCCTCATATATGCTTTCATATTATGACAGATCCAATGAGAAAAAAGATTCGGAAGCTGTTCTTTCATGTAAAAAGGAATCTGCTGCTCCATCAGTTTTCGCACCAGTCCTTCCGCCTCCTGATTTGTCCGAAACAAAACAACGGTATCCTCCAGATTTTCTCCTGCATCCATTCGCACACGAAGCTTACCTGCAAGCCAAAGATACTCTTCCATAGGATTTGCAAATTCCAATATACGAACCTGTTTTCCCGGATCGTTCGGTGTGCTGAGTTTTTTTGAATAACGATGCTCATTGCATTCAATTACCTTTACGGCTGTCTGCAGTACATTTTTCGAACAACGATAATTTACATCTAAAAGAACCCTCTCGGCATTCGGATAGTCCTTTGTAAAATTCAGCATGATTTCCGGACGCGCTCCGCGAAAATGATAAATGGACTGATCATCATCTCCCACGATAAAAAGATTATCCTGTGGTTTTGCCAAAAGCCTTATGATATCATACTGCAGCTGATTGATGTCCTGAAACTCATCCACCAGAATATATTGAAATTTATTCTGCCACCCCTGCAAAATGTCCTTGCGCTGTGTCAGAAGTTCATAGCAATATAACAGCATATCATCAAAATCCAATTTGCGACGACTTTGCAGCGTTTTTACATATTCTTTATAAATCGTACGAAAAACCTCGTCCGGACAACAGGTTGAATAATAATGTTCCGGTGAAATGCGATTTCCTTTTACGATACTGATTTCTTTTTCGATTTCTTCCGGAAAATCACCTTCCTGTGCCAGTTCCTGTCCATAAGTCATAATCAGTTCTTTCAGAATTTCGTATTTTTCTTCTGCTCCCAGAATGTTTGAGGCATTTAGTCCGTATGCCAGCTTCAAAATCCCATAAAAAACACCATGGAAGGTTCCAAACGTTACAGCGGTCCTGTTCTCTTTCACAAAATGCAGATAACGTGAGCGCATTTCCGCTGCAGCCGCTTTGGAAAAAGTGACAACAAGAATAGAGGAAGCCGGTATCTTCCCTTCTCTGATCATATATGCAGTTCTTTCAACAATTACGGATGTTTTCCCCGAACCGGGGCCTGCCAGAACCATCATTGGTCCTGACAGGTGGGCGATCGCCTTTTTTTGAGATGAATTATATTTCATAAATAAATGATTAGATAATTATGCCTGTGCAACATATGCTTCCAGTTTTTCAATGGCAGCTTTTACACGGCTGATCGTTTCTTCTTTGCCAATCAGTTCCATTATTTCAGTAGCACCAGCCGGTGTCATCTGTTTTCCGGAAACCGCTGTACGAATCGGCCACATTACATATGCATTTTTGTATCCTTTTTCCTGAACAAATGCGCTTAAGGCCGCATACAGTGGATCATTGCTGTAATCTTCCTGTGCTTCAAGTACCGGTAATACCTCTTTGAGTACTGTGAGAGAAGATTCTTCCGTTGTTTTGCTCTTTTTGTGTTTGTACATTTCACAGCTATATTCCGGAACAGCTTCCAGGAAATCGATCAGTTCAGGAATGTCTGTAAATACTTCGATTCTGGACTGTACCTTTTCTGCGATTTTTTTGTAATCCAGTTCTTTGGAAAGTGCTTTTTTGATGTATGGCACTGCCATTTCACAGAATTTTTCCGGATCCATTTTTTTGATGTATTCGCCGTTCATCCAGCGAAGTTTTGCAATATCAAATACAGATGGTGATTTATTGATGTGATGATAATCAAATACTTTAACCAATTCTTCCAGTGAGAAGATTTCTGTATTATCTGCAGGACTCCATCCAAGAAGAGCCACATAGTTAACGATTGCTTCAGATAAAAATCCCTGTTCCAGCAAATCTTCATAAGAAGAATGTCCGGAACGTTTTGAAAGTTTTGCATGAGTTTCATCTGTGATCAGCGGACAGTGAACATAGGTAGGAATTTCCCATCCGAATGCTTCATAAATACGATTGTATTTCGGTGCGGAAGAAAGATATTCATTTCCACGAACCACATGTGTAATTCCCATCAGATGATCATCGATAACATTTGCAAAGTTATATGTTGGATATCCGTCAGATTTGATCAAAATCAAATCCTCCAGTTCTTCATTATTTACTGTGATATCTCCGTAAATAACGTCATGGAATGTTGTAGTTCCTGTTGTAGGCATATTGAAACGGATAACATATGGTTCTCCGGCTTCCACACGACGTTTTGCTTCTTCTTTGTCAAGGTTCAGACAACGTTTGTCATAGATTGAAATTTCCTTTCCGCCTACAACACGAGTCATTGTCTCAAGTTCTTCTTTTTTGCAGAAGCAGTAATATGCATCTCCCTGCTCGATCAGCTGCTGCGCATATTTAAGATACATGCCGCTTGCCTGACGTTCACTTTGAACGTATGGTCCAAATCCGGCATCTTTATCCGGACCTTCATCATGAATCAGACCGGTTTTCTGCATTGTACGATAAATAATATCTACCGCACCTTCCATTAAACGAACCTGATCTGTATCTTCAATACGAAGAATAAAATCTCCGCCTTCGTGTTTTGTAATCAAATATGCATATAACGCAGTTCTTAAATTTCCTACATGCATTCTGCCTGTTGGGCTTGGTGCAAATCTAGTTCTGAGTTTTCCCATTGTATTCTCCTTTTTTTCATCAGCCGATACAATTCGGCATATTCACTTCTAAACGGATATTATATACCATAACATATTATACTTGCAAGATATCAATAAAAAAAGGAGACGTTTTCTTTACGCCTCCGTCTTTTGTCATTATTTGTCGTAAACTATGCTTAGTCTTCCACACCTTTTTCTTTCAGGAAATCAATAACATCCCCAACAGTTTCGAGTTTTTCCAGCTCTTCTGCTTCAAACTCAACGTCATATTCTTCTTCCATGATTGTGATTAATTCAAATAAATCTAAAGAATCTGCGCCCAGATCATCTTTGAATGAAGCGTCGACAACTACTTCTTCCGGACGGCATCCTAACTGTTCAGAAATCATTTCTTTCATTTTCTCAAGCATAATTATTATCTCCTTTAACAATGCATTCTGCTTTGATTTATTGTGAAAAGTATATATTTTATACATATGTTTGTCAATAGACTTACTTTTACAATTCCATTAAACAAATATTTTAATTTACAAAAGCACTTCTGTTTTTTCAATCTTGATTTTTCTGGATACACTTAAAGCCAGTCCCATCTCAGACATCAAAAACAGGATCGACGTACCTCCATAACTGATAAACGGAAGCGTAACTCCTGTATTTGGAAGCAAATTCACAACTACCGCAATGTTCAAGATAACCTGCAAAGCAATATGAATAAAAATACCGCTTACCAGCAAAGCGCCAAACATATCCGGTGCATTCTGGGCAATAAAAAACAGACGATATAAAAGGTACCCAAACAGTACCAGTACAAATACGCCTCCGAAAATCCCCAGTTCTTCGCATATAATTGAAAAAATCATATCGTTATGCGCTTCCGGTACACTTCCCAGTTTCTGGATACTGTTTCCCAAACCTCGTCCAAACAGTCCTCCGGAACCAATTGCATATAATGCCTGCAAAGTCTGATATCCGTCGTCTTTTGCAAAGTTTTCCGGGTGAAGCCATACCTGAATACGGCGAACACGGAAACTTCCGCCGGAGTCCGACATACTCGTCAGATATAAAACTAAAATTATAATAAGAACCGCACCTATCAAAAATCCAATGATAAACGGTTTCATATCCGGATATGCCACAAAAATGAGGCCTGCCGTAATTGCAAAAATAATGATAGCAGTACTAAGGTTATCTGTACACACATAGGCTAATAACGCCTGAACACCGCCCCATGCGCCCAATACGAAGCACCCTTTCAGTGTTTTTACATTTCTGCCCATTGAAATTATCAAATACGACAACAGTACGATCACCGCAATTTTCGAAACCTCAGCGGGCTGGAACTGAACCGGACCGATCTGAAGCCAGCGTCTTGCACCATTGGCCGTAACACCCAGTGGTGTTCGTACCAGAATCATCAGAACCGCTGCCAGAAAATACAGCGGAAAAATAAAACGTTCCAGACTGTGATAATCAATATGGGAAATCACAATTGCAAAAATGATACATCCTGTACTGATAATTGCCTGTTTTTTAAAGAAAAACATATCATCTCCCTGCGACATCTGTGCCGTGTAGGAGCTGGTACTGTATAACATAATCAAACCGAAACAGGTCAGTAAAATGATTACCGCCAGCAGGCTATAATCAAAATAAGCACTGTTCTTTTTTGAAAAGCGACCGGATTTTCTCTGTTCCAGCAGCTGTTCTCCCTGTGTCTTTTTTCTTGCCATATAGTTTCCTCTATTTCAAATAATTTCGTATAATCCTTTGTCTATAGATTGAATACATGCATTATAGCAGAGTTGATTCTATGGCACAAGTCTTGATTTGTCAGTCTTTTTTTGCTCATTTGCAGGCTCGATTCCTTCATTATCAAACATTGGAATAAAGCTTTCTTTTGCCGTTTCGCCTTCCTGAACAAACCCATTTGTGATTCCCAGCTCCCAAACGAATTCCAATACCTTTCGGTATTCTCTTTCTGTAACACGTCGATTTAATTCCACCGCCTTTTCCTGCATATAAATCGGCGTATACTGGTTCATCACACTGATATAGATAGAATCACCATATGTTTCATATAAATATCTCAAAACTGCTTTCGAATTTCTGGTATGTCCGGGCAGAATCAAATGACGTACGATTACACCTTTTTGCATATAACCCTCTTCATCAAATATTGCAGCCGGATTCTGGCGAACCATTTCTTCGATTGCCGCCATCGCGATTTCAGGATAGTCCTGTGCATGCGAAAATTGTGCTGCCAGATTCCTGTCAAAATATTTAAAATCCGGCAGATAGATATCTGCATAGCCCTCCAGCATTCGAAGCGTTTCTACCTGTTCATAACCACTGCAATTATACACAACAGGAATCGACAGACCGTGCCTTTTGGCAATTTCCAGTGCCTGCAGCACCTGCGGAACGAAATGGGTCGCTGTTACCAGATTAATATTTGCAGCACCTTTTTGTTCCAGTTCCAGAAATATATCTGCCAGTCTGGAAATTGTAATCTTTTTGCCACAGTCTCCAATCGCAATTTCCCGATTTTGACAAAATATGCAATGCAGATTACAGCCGCTGAAAAATACGGCTCCGGAACCTTTACTTCCGGATATACACGGTTCTTCCCACATATGCAGGGCTGCTCTCGCTGCATAAATGTCAGCTCCCATCTTGCAAATTCCGGTCTTTGATGCCATTCGATCGACACCGCATGCTCTCGGACACAATCTGCATGCTTTCATGTTTGTTTGAATCTGTTCTTCAAAATCTGTCTCTGTAGATTGGTATGCTTTTGACGTCATCTGTGCTCTTTACCATCATTCATGATGGTGATGTCCTTCTTCCCTCATTTTTTTGTAGTCCATCTCATCAAAACGATGATATGTCAGACCGAATGCATCCTCTTCAATACAATAGATATAAGATTCTATCTCATTTTCCTCAAAAGAAAATGTATGTCCCAGTCCTTCTTCCTCTAAATCTTCTTCCCGATACTGAATTCCATGCTTTTGCGCAAATGTCTGAAAGCAGGATCTCACATCTTCCATTGTATTCCCCGGTTTTGTAATCATTTGCAGAAAGCTGCTCAAAAACTCCGGAGCCGGAACCTTTGTTGCTATATATTCTGTCCCTTTGGCCGGGATATCAAGGCAATATCGTTCCCCTGCAGCATCACAGGAAACCAGAATTCTGCCAAATAGCCCCTGCTTTCTCTCACAAAATCGGTTTAAGGCCTCCATTAATTCACCATCAGTATCTGTCTCCGGAATACCCAATAAGTGCTTCAATGATTCTGCAGGATAATATAGTTTCATATTTCCTGGCATAAAGCCGATTTTTATCTGCCATTCTTTTATGGTATCAACAATATGTTTTTCTAATAAATCCGTTATCATTAATCCACGTCCTTTTTACTCTAATAACTTTTTTTACGCTTTCATTATAATTGTTTTCGCAAACGCTGCAAGGCTCTTTTCTCGATTCTGGATACATAGGACTGTGAACATCCCAGCATCTGTGCGATTTCTTTTTGCGTATGTGTCTCTCTTGTCTTTCTTTCTATCTCCGAATCCTTTTGTCCGAACGCCTCCATGCTTCCATATCGAAGTATAATAATCTGCTTTTCTTTCGCCGTAAGCATCTGAACAGCCGCCATTATTTCTTCATGAACTTCCTGTTCAATATGTGAACCGTACAGGTTATAGGACTTTGGAAATCGCACTGCGTTTTCTCCGCTCCTTTTATCGCATATTTCCAGATATTTTTCCATCTCATCAACAGGTATTTCATTTCGCAGTTTCGCATGCTTTCTGAGATACATATAGATTTCATTTTTTACACATTTTGATGCATACGTGGAAAAACATACCTTCTCATCCGGGCGATAACAGGAAATTGCTTTCATCATTCCTATCATTCCGAGTGACAGATAATCTTCTATTTCGTCATAATCGATACAGTACTTTTCAGCCAGATACCATACCATCCCCATATTTTCGGACAGACGTTTCCATTTCGGCTCCTGCTCTAATTGTGTACAAATCTCTCGAAAATGAGCCTTTATACAGTTTATATGAGAAATCATAAAAACCTCCACTCTTTATACATTATAATTCCATTGTAAGGATGTACACGGAATCAAATTTAAAAATATCAGCTTAAGCTGCTTCGAATCCGTTATTCATTCTCACAAGGCCTGAAATATAGTATAAAGAATAAAGGCTTTACGCTTTGTCTAATAAGGTCGAAAGACTATAAAAATTTTTCGACAAAAAACAATCTTATCTATGCTTTCTCTTTGTTATTTTCTTCATGAAGTTTCTGCATCATCAGTCGTAATTGTGCAATTGGAATCTGCCCCGGTGCCGAAGCTTTTCCTACTGTTGCAAAGGTAATCGATGAACCAAAGTTTTCTCCGGCATAACGACTGATTTCTCCTTTGTATCCCATTGACATGGAAACCAGCGGACGACTCGTATATTGTCTTCGAACCTCATTTGTGGCAAGCATCAGTGCGTACACATCTTCGTTCTCGACAGGCATTACTGCCATCTTCAAAATATCCGCACCGCTTTGATCCATTGTCAGGAATCTCTGTATCAGTACTTCTTTCGGATCTGTCTTTTGAAAATCATGACTGGATGCAATGACCTTTACCTGTTCTTCATGAATCTGACGGATCAGTGCTTCTTTTTCTTTTTCATTTCCAAACACCTGAACATCTACAAAATCAACACATTTTGATTTTGCCGCTGCAAGATTAATTTTCAAATACTCTTTCAGATCGATCAGGATATTTCCACCTTCTTCACTGGTTCGAATGGTAAAAATCATCGGTATCTCTCTGAGAATTTTTCGTAATTCTCTGAGTGTATATTCCATAAGTTTTCCATTTTGCAGATCTGCAAAACAATCAGCTCTCCATTCTACGAGTTCTGCACCTGCATCCACGGCATTCTGTGCTTCTGTTTTTAATTCCGGAAGCGAACTGCCGGTCAGCGGCACACAGATCTTTGGAATCCCGCTTCCGATCAAAAGTCCTCTCACATTAATTGGTGTGGTCATTTCTTGACATCTCCTTTTCTCTAACTTAGAATAATCGTAACAATAATGCATTACTTATGGAGGTCACAAGCAATGAATCAAATTACCGGTCATACCGGATTTATGGCTTTATTAGGAAGTCCTGTATCGCATAGTATATCCCCTCTGATGCACAATGAATCTTTTCGTTTACTGGGATTGGATTATGTTTATCTGTGCTTTGAGGTAAATGAAAATACACTGGAAGATGCAGTAAAAGGGCTTCGTACCTGCGGCATTCGAGGATTTAACCTCACCATGCCTAACAAAAATAAAATCGTTCCGCTTCTCGACGAATTATCTGACTCTGCAAAATTGATCGGTGCAGTAAATACCGTTGTCAATAAAGAAGGACGCTTGATTGGATACAATACGGATGGTATTGGTTATATGCAGGCCGTTATTGATGCAGGGCATGATATCATCGGCAAAACAATTACCGTCATGGGCTGCGGAGGTGCAGCAACTGCGATCTGCGCTCAGGCCGCTTTAGACGGTGTAAAAAAAATCAATATCTTTGTGCGCCCTACAAGCCGTTTCCGAGGCCGCACTGAGAAACTTGCAGAGGACATTCAGGCGATGACTTCCTGCAAAGTTTGTCTCTATGAACATGGGGACAATGAAATGCTGCGACAGGCAATTGCCGAAAGCGCTCTTCTGCTAAATGCAACCTCTGTCGGAATGGCTCCTAACACGGATGAGACCATTATTACGGATCTAACCATGCTTCGCCAAGATTTGATCGTCTCTGATGTCATCTACAATCCTCGTGAAACACGTCTTCTGCGTGAAGCACGTCAGCTTGGCTGTCAAACCTTCAACGGAATGTACATGCTTCTGTATCAGGGAGCTGAAGCCTTCCGTCTGTGGACGGGCATAGATATGCCGGTTGCTCAGATCAAGCAGAAGTATTTTTCAGATTGATTATCCAGGCTTTCATCAATGCAAAAATTTCACGAACCACATAGTTTGGTACGCTGATTTTGTCTGTCGGTGCGGCGATACCGCACGCCTTGTTAAATCCCAGACTTTTTGCAATATATAATGCCCGATAGATATGAAAATCATTTGATATCAATCCTATAGGCTGTTCCTTGCAATTGGTCATTTTATCGGAAAACAGTAAATTTTCTCTGGTGGTGGTGGAGTTTTTCTCCAGCACCATCCTTTTTTCTTCCACTCCCATTTCAAGCAGACATCGTCTCATACATTCCGCCTCCGAAATTGCTTCCCCGGATCCCTGTCCACCGGACAGAATCAAAATCGTATCCGGATTTTCCAATGCGTACTCATACGCACGATCAATTCTTTTTTGAAGTGCCTTCGATGGAACTTCGCCTCTAACATGCGCTCCCAGTACAATCACATAAGACAGACCTTTCGGCGGCTGAGAAGCCATTTTGCGTACTACAAGTGTTCCCAATACACCTGCAATCAGCAAAAATACTGCCGCTGTAATTCCGATTATCAATTTCACAGCATTCGGAAGAATCGCACCGTGTAATTTTTCCCAATGTATCAATACAGCCGTTCCTCCCAGCAAAAGACTGCATAACACCCAGAATATGGAAAAATCAAGCTGCCAGAATCCGTTGTGAATGATAATTGCCATGTAATAAAAAATGCACAGCAGGGATCCTGCTGTGCAAATCATCATCAATTTCTACCGCAGCAATGTTTGTATTTTTTGCCGCTTCCGCATGGACATGGATCGTTACGTCCAACTTTATGTCCTTTAACGATTGTACCTGATTTTTTCTGTTCCAGATACAATTCTTTTCTCTTTTCTGCTGTAAAAATGTCATTCCACTGTGGAAGTTCATACAGCCAGTCTGCTTTTGCATCAACCATGTTTTTGTAAAGAAGTTCTTTATCAAACTCAAGGCTTACAACTGTATTTTCATCCATAGTTTCAATTGGGTTTGGTGTTTTCAAACTGTCATTGATACCATCAAGAAATCCAACCATTGTCAAAACTTCCTGTCCGTATTTTTCAGCAAGTTCTTTTACGGTTCCGGTTACAACAGTATCCGGATCTGTGAGAAGCTGTTCATAAATTCCTTTTTCAATATTAAAATATGTAGCCCAGAATTTCTGAAGTCTGCTTCTGTCTGCTTCCTGATCATATGCGATATCACGCCACTGGTCCAGTAATGCTTTATCACTCATTAATTTATCCTCTTTTCAAATTATTCTCTTTTCATGTGAAAGTATGATTTCAATTTCACATTCATATAAACTTAGCATCGGTATTATACCACTATTACGTTTTATTGTAAAGCATTCATTCGTCTCCGAGATCGTTACATTTATCAATTCCGAAGCATTCTATCATTTTTCTTCCGGATGTTACATCATTTAACTCCGAGCTGCTCCAGCTCTGCCGCCGCCTGTTTGAATGACGTAAATACGATTGCATGAATTCCTTCTTTTTCGGCGCCTTCGCAGTTTTCTTTTCGATCATCAATAAAAACCGTTTCTTTTGCATCAAGTCCATATGTGTTCAGCACATATCGGTAAATCTCCGCTTCCGGTTTTATCATATGTACATCACAGGAAAATACCACCCCGTCCATATTTTTCAGGAATGTCATATCTTTGATCGTTTCATTTCTCATATAATCACAGTAGTTTGACAATACATACAATCGATATCCCTGTTTTTTCAGATACGCCGTCCATGTTGCAGCATAATCAAGCGATGAGGTCGTTCCTTTGCAGTTTTTCATAATTTCGCGAATTTCCTTTTCATCCTCCGGATCTGCGGCAACCATCTGCTCCACATATTCCTGCTCTGTCAGATCTCCACGATCACGCTCCACCCATGTTTTACTGCGAAAAACAGCATCGGCAATTCGTTCATACTTTTCCTGTTCAAAATGATACCCTGCCAGATAGCTTTCCCAATCATATTTCAACAAAACATTGCCAACATCAAAAATGATATTTTTGACGGGGCCATCCGGTGTTTTTCGTTTATCTATCACTCGATAGACCAGCATAATCAAATAAGCCATCACCGCCACGAAAAACACCGCAAATATAGATGCAACAAATATTCCATTTGCATTTTCTCCGCTGCCAAAAGCAGTAATCATAGGCAGACAGAATACAGCCAGCAGAATCACTGCTCCCAGCAATGCCAGAATTCTTTTTGATTTTTTCATTCTTCACCTCATACAAACTACGCCGGGGATTTCTCCCCGGCGTATCACACATACTCCTCACGGAGTGATTATTTATTTCTATAGATAATATCAGATCTTCCCGGTCCGTTGGATACCATTGTAATTGGGAACCCAATCTGTTCTTCACAGAATTCAATATATTTTCTGCAGTTTTCCGGAAGGTCTTCGTATTTTTTGATACCTCTGATATCTGTTTTCCATCCCGGAAGCACTTTCAGAACCGGTTTTGCTTTTTCCAGAAGTCCTGTTGTAGGGAAATCTGTTGTTACTTTTCCATCGATCTCATATCCGACACAAACCGGAATTTCATCCAGATAACCGAGAACATCGAGAACAGTAAAGGCAACATCTGTTGTTCCCTGGATACGGCATCCATATTTGGAAGCAACACAGTCAAACCATCCCATACGTCTCGGACGACCTGTTGTAGCTCCGTATTCACCGCCGTCACCGCCGCGTCTTCTAAGCTCATCCGCTTCTTCGCCGAAAATCTCAGATACAAAGGCACCTGCTCCGACAGCACTGGAATATGCTTTACATACAGTGATGATCTGTTTGATTTCATATGGCGGAAGTCCTGCTCCGATTGCACCGTAAGCAGCAAGTGTAGAAGAAGAGGTAACCATTGGATAAATACCATGGTCCGGATCTTTCAGTGATCCCAGCTGACCTTCTAACAGAATTTCTTTTCCTTCTTTGATTGCGTTCCACAAAAATGCAGAAACATCGCCAACATATGGCTCAACCATTTTTTTATATTCCATGAGTTCCTCAAATAACTCATCCGGATTTAAAGCAGGTTTATGATACAAATGCTCGAGAAGTACATTTTTCGTCTCGCATACGCGAACAAGTTTTTCTTTCAGTGCTTCTTCATCAAACAATTCACTTACCTGAAAACCGATTTTTGCATATTTATCTGAGTAAAATGGTGCAATACCGGATTTTGTTGATCCAAATGATTTTCCACCCAGACGTTCTTCTTCATACTGATCGAATAAAACGTGGTATGGCATTACCATCTGTGCTCTGTCAGAAATCATGATCTTCGGTGCCGGAACACCACGACTGATGATTTCATTATACTCTTTGAAAAATACCGGAATATTTAATGCTACACCATTACCTATGATGCTTGTTGTATGATCATAAAACACGCCTGATGGCAATGTATGTAATGCAAATTTACCATAATCATTTACAATTGTATGTCCTGCATTTGCACCGCCCTGGAAACGTACGATAATATCGGCTTTTTCACCAAGCATGTCAGTGATTTTACCTTTACCTTCATCACCCCAGTTTGCTCCAACTACTGCTTTTACCATAACACTTTCCTCCTCTGATAATTACACATTAATTTCTGCTTTTACACCAAGCAGTTCTTTGTGTGCATCTAAAACCGGCTGAACAACCTTTGTTACAAAGCGCTCTGTCTGCTCTTTTGCACGTCCAACGTATTTTGTAGGATCCATAGTCTTCTGAAGTTCTTCGAGAGTCAGATTGAATGCAGGATCTGCTGCAATCAGTTCAAGAAGATTGTTGTCAAGACCGTTTACTTTTACATTTTTTCCTGCTTCCATAGACAATTCGCGGATACGTTCATGAAGTTCCTGTCTGTCTCCGCCTGCTTTTACGGCATCCATCATAATATTTTCAGTAGCCATAAATGGAAGTTCTGACATCAGACGTTTTTCAATAACCTTTGGATATACAACCAGACCATCAACAACATTCAGGCAAAGATCAAGAATTCCATCGATTGCAAGGAAGCCTTCCGGTACACTCAGACGTTTATTTGCAGAGTCATCCAGAGTTCTCTCGAACCACTGTGTTGCAGATGTAATCGCAGGATTCAGCGCATCGATCATGACATATCTTGACAGAGATGCAATTCGCTCACTTCTCATTGGATTTCTCTTGTATGCCATAGCAGAAGAACCGATCTGTGATTTTTCAAATGGTTCTTCC
Source organism: Eubacteriales bacterium (assembly GCA_030526665.1). Lineage (GTDB taxonomy): Bacteria > Bacillota > Clostridia > Lachnospirales > Lachnospiraceae > Blautia_A. The sequence goes on along the minus strand of JAUNCI010000001.1, from coordinate 186,733 downwards.
ACTTCTTTCAGATGCTGAAGCAGACGAATGTCATTTGACATTTTATGCGCACTTGCTGCAATACCGGCAAGTACATTTAATACACGTGTATCTAATTTACGAGAATAAGTCTGTCCGGATACAGGGAAGCATTCTTTGAATCCCATTTTTTCAGCAATCATCGGATCGATCTTATCGATTGTCTCCTGATCTCCGTCAAACAATTCCAAAAAGCTTGCCTGTGTTCCTGTTGTTCCTTTTGAACCAAGAAGTTTCAATGTACTGATCACATATTCCAGATCTTCCAGATCCATCAAAAATTCCTGTGTCCAAAGTGTAGCACGTTTTCCTACTGTTGTTGGCTGTGCCGGCTGAAAATGTGTAAATGCCAATGTTGGCTGTGCCTTAAACTCATCTGCAAATTTTGCAAGTTCAGCAATTACATTCACAAGTTTTTTGCGCACTAATTTCAGAGCTTCTGCCATTACGATAACGTCTGTATTATCACCTACATAACAGGAGGTTGCGCCAAGATGGATGATTCCTTTTGCTTTTGGGCACTGAACTCCATATGCATATACGTGAGACATAACATCGTGACGAACCTGACGTTCGCGCTCTTTTGCAACATCATAGTTGATGTCTTCCGCATGTTCCTTCAGTTCATCGATCTGTTCCTGTGTAATATTTAAACCCAGTTCTTTTTCTGTTTCTGCAAGTGCGATCCAAAGTTTTCTCCATGTACGGAATTTCATATCCGGTGAAAAAATATACTGCATTTCTTTGCTTGCATAACGCTCAGATAATGGACTAATGTATCTGTCTGTACTCATCTTTTTCTCTCCTGTTATTCTTAGTTTTTCTATACTGTTTCAGGGTTTCTGCAGCTTTTCTCCATTCGTGATCAGCTGCATCTCATTTCAACGTATTACTGATTTGACGCTTGCATTATATAACACGACAACTTCAAAATCAAGCGTAACTGCCCGTACTTCTGTGATAATTACTCATGATTTCTCTTAATCCCTCATCTACATGCTGTGAATAGACGGATTTTTCAGGTATTCTTGCAAAACGTTCCAAAGCCTGTTCAATCTCGGATAACACGTTCTCACTCACCTTTAGTTCACTGAGAAGACTCTCATATTCCAAAGGAGTACGAACCGTTTTGTATGCGATCAGATACATCTTTAATGCTTCATCTGTCTTGCTGATCTCATATTCCTTTTTGAAACAATCCAGAGCATTTTCCATCTGAAACAGATAACTGTACGCACATCCCAGGTTATGATAGATTTTCTCCGGAAGCTGCTCGTCGTTTTCATCCAGATCGCTTTTTTCCAGTAATTTTCGATATACCTGAATCGCTTTCACATACATTCCGTTTCGAACCAGAAGATCCGCTTTACATTTTTCTCTCATGGCTGCTGTCTGTGTATTCATTTTTGAAAGCTTAACATTCAGCTGCTTTAATTCCTCATATGTCAAATAATTTATTTCTTTAAAAATCGGATATAAAATATCCTCTTCTGAAGCAAATTTTCCCAAATGCGGCTTTAATTTCGCAGCGAGCTTTACCAGCCCCAATTCCTGCTCCAGCCAATTTGCCAGTTCTTCATTTACAATGGTCTGGTCAAGCAAGTACAGATTATTGTACAGATAGTAGCACAATTCTTCGATCGTATAGATATTTGTGCTGATATTTTCTATATAAAACGGCGTCGATGCCTTTTTGACCTGACATAAAATATAAGATCCCATATCAACACCTCCTTACCATTGTACCGTTTCTTTCCAGACTTTTTTGCTGGATGGATACAACTCACCAAACCCAAGGTCACAAACTTCTACCTTGCATTCTTTTGCAGAGATGTATTCCATATCCAGAGAAATTCTGGTTGTTTTATTTGGACGTTTCGGAAGCCCGTCCAAATGCATTGCAATCCATTTTTTATCCGGTGACCCCATTGGAGTCACAACAAAAACAAGCTCTTTCACATCATCCAATATCATTTCGCAATGTGCTCTGCTCTCATACCAGTTTACACCGGCTTTCAGCAGTGGATAGTATGCAGGTGCTCCCATAATGCGCATATCCATTCCCACTTCCGATGTAACCAGCGCTTCGCTCACATAACAGTAGTCTTTGAGTCTTCTGTCCTCAAGACGTTCTTTTCCTGCTGCACAGGCACCTTTTGTAAACAAGTTATTTCCGAAAAATACTTTTCGTTTCTGATAGCAAAGCTTTATAACTGATTTTTCAGCCCATTCCCGACTGAATCCGTAACCTGTAATCTGAATGCTGGAGTAGAGATCTGTACCCACAGTCCGATCAACAAACTCACCAAAATCCAGATCTCGCTGTTCTTTTTCCGTGCTCAGCTGTGCCGAAACCGGCTCTTCCATTCGAACAAGCGTTAGTTTTGTCGTTGGATTAATAGATAGTTTTCGAAATGTCACCTGGTCATTTTTGAATTCATACCATCCAACACTTCGATTCCAAAGTTCCTGTTTCTGACTAAACACATAGTGATAAAAGCTTTCTCCATATTCCATAATGAGATATTGCTTCTCCTGATATCCAAGTCTTTCAAAAGCTTTTTTGAAATTGGAAATCTGGATTTTTCCCAGCGACGGCATACAAACGGATATACATCTGGTATTTTTTACAATGTCCAGGACTCCCAGAAACTTCAGCACACCTTTGAGATAATTCGCCAAAAGTTCTGATGGTGCAATCATCTCCTTGCCAACCTTGACCGGTGCTTCCTGTTCTATGATACCGTACAGATCTTCAATCATTTCGGCATCCTTATTTTCGACAAAATACTGTGCTTCAAGCCCCACACAATAATCACCTTTATCCATTCTTTTGCACAGACAGGTCGGCATTTCAAACAACATACTTCCGGCTTTTACTGAAATCGTCACAGGTTCGTCTGCTTTACGATCAAAATAACTGATCTGTGTATTTTCTTTTCCAAAATCAAGTCCTATGATCAAATCCCGTGTTTCGTTCATTCCTTAATTCCTTAATCTTTTCCTTCTAAATCTTTTAGTTCTGCATCATTAGCTTTCATCGATAATCTGAAACATTTCTCTGACATACTGCTCCTGTCTGAGATACTGTCTCATTCTGTATACTGCTTCTTCTTTTTTATCTAATCTTCTCGCTGACAAGATTTGATTGATCATCTGATATTTATTCATCAATGAACTATCTGAACGATTCATTGTCAAAACACGCTCTGAAGTTGTTTTTTTCTTGCCGGCATGATTGATTTTAAAATAATAATGCAAAGTTTCTCCGTAAAACAGTGTAAACGCCTTTACACAAATTCCTTCATACATATTATGAAGTGGTTCGCTTTTGTACTCCAATGGCATTCCCAGCCCATTATCTAAGGCATAATAAAGAGTCACCTTATCTTCCGGAGCCGCATGGTACTCAACAAATGCTTTATCATCTAACTGATATGGTTCTAAAAGTTTTGTTGGCAGTTTGCGGAAAAAAGCAAATGTCATTTTATCTTTTACACACTCTTCAAGAAGTGACTTGCGAATTTTACTGATTTCCCAGTCCGGATTTTTTTCCTTTGCCAATACTTTCAAAAGAGTCAAATGGCAAATTTTGTCTACCTTCCAGTCCTCATTATACGCAATGAGAAGCTGTTTTTTGATAAACTCATCCATCGGATATTCTTTTACAAAGATACCATAACAAATATGCGTCAAATATCCGGAAGCAATGACAATATTTTGAATATGCTTCACATAGGATGCAAACACATTTTCACCGTCTTTTCTATAATCGTTGGTAAAAATCAGCAAAGCCAGAATTTTTTCTTCCAACGCCGCGGTATCAATACCATTTTCATTATCTTTTTTCCAGATCAGGATCAGATCTTCAATTGTCCCGGTCTCATGCGCAGTCAGATAACGCAATGTATTTTTGTTATAGATATCTTTTCGGAGTAATCCTGCCGCTAATGCCACAAGGTGTGAATCCTCCTCGTGCTCTTCCTTTTTCAGTGCATTATTTAAAACTTTCATAAGCAGAGATGTCTGTACACTCTCTGTTCCATAATTTTTCAAAAGATCTAACGCTTCATCATACATTTCTGCGTTAGTCAAAATCTGAATCAATGCGTTTTTATCAACCCCTGCATAGGATTCCAAATCAAGACTTTTCAGTTCTTCCGCAACTTCATCGCTCACATCCTGTTTCAGGTAATAATTCAGGATTTCTTTTTTCTTTTTCAAACGAAATTCATCAGAAAACTCCGGTCTCTGTGCAATTTGCAGATAGTATTTCAGGTTATCTTTTTGAATTACCGAATGCTCTGCATAATGCAGAAGGACACCGATATCAGAGATCCCCTGTTCCAATACCGAATGATACATTTTTCGTTCATCCATAAGTTTTGTGGAATTGTAGGAAACCGTTTTTACGTAACGCCTCTGCTTCTCATCCTGAAACAGAATTTGTGCATCATCCGTATATATTCTCGGATAGGCAACGCCGCGCACACACGGATAAACTTCCTCATCACTCATCTGGCCATGGCGTACGATAACAGAGCGAATCTTGTCATCTTCACAGTACAGGCGATACACAAACATACAGGACGCCAAGGCATCTGCAGTTTCTTTATTCTCTGCTTTTTCAAAAACATCCTGATAGATCACCGCATAGTTTTCGTCCATGCAGCCTTCTGCCAATTTATTATTGGCGAAATTTTTAATTGCCGGATAATAGTTTTCGTAATTTTCAGGATCCTTCTGTTTATTGGCAATGACACATGCATAGATAAATGCCTTTTTGGAATCGCCCAGAGAACGATTATTGTATGTAAAATATAAAAGCAATGCCTTTGGCAATTCTTTTTGATAAGAAGTATCCATTGTCTCGATGTAATTTTCATAAAGTCCGGTTAGACGAAGTCCAAGCTGAATTGCTTTCGCAAACCAGCGGAAATGTCTTTTTTCTCTCGGATTTCCCTTTGTAATATATTTGCAGATTGCTTCCAGTATGTCATCCGTTGAAAAATGATCTGCCAGATAGCATAGCAATGCATAGGTGCTTTCACTGAATTCTTTTTCGTATCCGGATAAATAAGCAGCACGCATAGCAAGTTCTTCGGAAATCAGGTCGTGTTTCGCTGCAAACAGAAAAATCTGCACCCAAAATGGTGTTAATTTATGAAACAGTGAAATTTCACTGCTGATGCGTGCCCAGGCTTCCTGATACAGAAGCGGACTGCGGCATCCTTTGTCAAATAATTCTTCCATTGTAAATAATGCAGCTGTTGGATAGTCTTTCATTGCCGAATCGCTCTGAAGCAAAATCCAAAACAAAATAAAGCTGTCATTTTTTCTTCGGAAAAATCCGCGAATTTTCTCAATTGCATTTTCTTTATTTTTGTACAAACCTGTTTCCATACAAACATACAGATAAAATCCTGCCATTTCCAGATCATCTTTGGAGTACTGTCTGTCCATATAGCGTGTCAGAATTTGTCGTGCTTCGTCATCGTTTTCCTGACAATGCAGCAAATAGGCTCTATATAACTGATATTCCGGATAATCAAATCCGGTTTCTTTTAACTGATTCAATTCAAACTGTCCGCTGGAAGTCCATGCCGATTTGTCAAGTTTACCCAAACGATAGTCCAGATAATCTTTTACAAGCGCAAGCTTATATTTTTTCTCCATCAAAACCCGGTTAATTCCCAGATCAGACTCCGTAGATGCAGTTACGATGATTCTTAATTTCTGGTATGGTGTCCTCAGTGTGATTTCTCCATACTGCTTGCCTTTTCCAAGTTTTTCTTTTCGAATAATGAAAGTTCCCCGGTAGGTACTTCCGATAAAATCTTCATCCGTAACCACGTGTTTTGAAACCTCCAGAAAAGTCCCCTTGGTTTCCACTTCCATACGCAGATGTCCCCATCCGCTTCTTTTAACGGCAAAGCTTTCCTGTACGCTGTCTTTTATATCAAAAAATTCAAGTTTTTCATCCGGAAGTGAAATAGAAACCGCACTTTTTAATCCGGAAGCAATCAGATACTCTTCCAGATGCTGATAAGTTACCGGCTGTTTTGTCATTCCCAGATATGTAGTCCACCCAATCGAAGATTTCTCATCCAGAATTCCCGAAAATCGATCATTTGTAAACAAACGATAGGCTTCTCGAAAATTCTCCTTGGCCAGTCTGCCAAATTCTTCGAGGGTCATTTTTTCACCGGATTCGTTCAAAAGATCTTCCTGTTCTACTTCAAACTCAAAAGGTAATCTGTGCTCTCCGATATTTGTAATAAAGCAAAAATATCCTTTTACATTTTCTCCGGAAGTCAATCCATTCATATTTACGGTATATGGAATTTTAACTGTTGTCCCTGTGAAGCTTTCAATTTCAGGCTGAATTCTTACGTTGGTTGATTTCACATAGCCACGAAGTTTACGATTTTCTTCCGTCCCTATATATACTTCACCGGCATATGTTTCGTCTGCCTTCAAAACCTGTCGAAGTTTTTTCTGTGAATACAAAAGCTCCGGCTGTTGATATTCAAATTGTCCCTTCAGTCTCTGTGCAATCTTTTTTTCCAAAATAAGTCTCCCCTTTTTCAACTTCTTCGCGAAGCGGAATCGATGCGGTAGCTCCGGGTCTGGATACTGCAATCGCCGACGCCTTCGCCGCCAGTTTTAACCCTTCCTGTACCGGCATATTTTCTAAAATCGAAGCAATAAAATATCCTGTAAACGTGTCTCCGGCTGCTGTGGTATCTACCGCTTTTACTTTGTAGATTCCCTGGTGATATATCCCCGTCTTATCCTGGTAAACAGAGCCGTCTCCCCCCAGTGTCAGTACGATGGATGCATCCGGATATAGTTCTTTTATCTTTGTCAGAATCACTTCCGGCTTTGTTTCTCCACCTGTAATCTGACTTCCTTCTATTTCGTTTACAAGAAACAGGTTGATTTTTGTCAAATCACATTTTTCCAAGGCATCGTCAAAAGGCGATGGATTTAAAATAATCTTCATCCCCTTTTCAAATGCTTTCTCAATTATTCGATGCAGAAGGTTTACTTCATTCTGTAGAAGAAGTATATCCCCTTTTTCAAAATGCGAAAGTACTTCATCTATATATTCTTCTGTCAGCATTCTATTTGCACCGCCATACAAAAGAATACAATTTTGACCATTTTGATCAACCTGAATAATCGTATGGCCACATGGTCCGTCTATTTTTTTTATATATTCGGCATTTACGCCGCTTTCTTTGCAGGCATCAAGTAATATTTCTCCGCCTTCTCCGATTAACCCTGCGTGATAAACAGGTACTCCTGCTTTTGCCAGAGCAATTGATTGGTTCAGTCCCTTTCCGCCGCAGTAAACATTTCTGCTGTAGGATGCCTGTGTTTCCCCCGGCTGCAGGATGCTTCTCATCTGATAGACATAATCTACATTTAAAGAACCAAAATTTAATACTTTCATGTATATAATCCCTCCAAGACATAAATCACGCATCATAGTTGCATATATTATATTGCCATATTTTACAAAAAAATACAAGTAACGGGGCTGTCCGAAATCCGAACGCACACAGTTTCCTTGGATATAAAAAAAGTGCCCGGATTTTTCCGGACACTTTGGTTTTCTTTTTTCCTCTTATGCTTCACTTCTGCGTAAGATATCATATACCTGAACTTCTTCACCGAGATCCACATACAGTTTTTGCTGTGGATGCGGAGCACTTTCAACAGAATTGCCCTCTTCATCATAAATTGCTTTAACCGTAACAGATACATTTCTGCCATCCGGCTTCATAATCTCGATTTCTTCACCGACAACAAATTTATTTCTCTGGGTAATCTGTGCATATCCTTCTTCTGTTACCGATTCCACATATCCCAGATAAGTGTATTCCTTAATATACGTATTGCTGTCATAGATCTGCGAATCATGATCCGGTTTTCCATAGAAGAATCCCGTTGTAAACTGACGATAGGTACAATTTGAAATCTGCTCCAGGTACCATGGCATATTTTTCTTATATTTCTCCGGATCCTCCAGATAATCATCAATTGCTTTTCGATATGTACGTGCCACAGTTGCTACGTACAGCGCTGTTTTCATTCTGCCTTCGATTTTCAGACTGTCAACGCCGCTGCTGATAAGATCATCAATATGCTCTACCATGCACAGATCCTTTGAATTAAAAATATATGTCCCTCTTTCATTCTCAAAAACAGGCATGTATTCGTTTGGTCTTGTTTCCTCTACAATAGAGTATTTCCATCTGCATGGATGTGTGCATGCACCCTGATTGGCATCTCTTCCCACCAGATAATTACTCAACAGACATCTTCCGGAATAAGAGATACACATTGCCCCATGAACAAAGGCCTCAATTTCCATTTCTTCCGGAATTTTTTCACGTATTTCACGAATTTCCTGAAGAGAAAGTTCTCTCGCCGCAACCACTCTGGTCGCTCCAAGACGGTTCCAGAATAAATAGGTTTCGTAATTTGTGTTATTTGCCTGTGTACTGATATGACATTCAATCTCCGGACAAATTTCTCTTGCATATGTAAAGATTCCCGGGTCTGCAATCAGCAATGCATCCGGTTTCAATTCTTTTAATTCCGCAAGATACTGACGTACTCCCTCCATATCCTGGTTATGCGCCAAAATATTGACGGTAACATACACTTTCACACCATGTTCGTGCGCAAACGCAATTCCTTCTGCCATATCATCGTGAGAGAAATTCTTAGCTTTTGCACGAAGACCAAAAGCTTCTCCTCCTATATAAACGGCATCTGCTCCAAATATAACTGCAATCTTCAGGACTTCCAGGCTGCTAGCCGGAACCAACAATTCAGTTTTTCTCATAATAAACTCCTGTTCTTCTGTTTTACACTCACTGTCACTCCATCCCCCAGCGGTATAATTGAGGTTACCAGTTCCGGATGATGTGTCAGTTCATACAAATATTCTCTCATACGTTTATAAATCGTACGATTTCTTCGTTCCACAAGATAATGGGACTCAATCAGATCCCCCTCCTGTAAAACATTATCAGAAATCAATACTCCGCCCGGACGTAATAAGCGAAGCACATCCCTCAGCCAATGGATATACTGCCCTTTTGCGGCATCCATAAATATCATATCAAACGGACCTTCCAGTTCCTGCAATATCAGCTGCGCATCACCTTCGAGCAATGTGATTTGATTTTCTCTTCCTGCTTTTTTGAAATTTTCTTTTGCAATCGGTATCCGCACCTCGTAATTTTCTATTGTGACAAGCTGCAGGTCCTCAGGTCCATATTCACACATCAAAAGAGAGGAAAATCCTACTGCAGTTCCAACTTCCAGAACTTTCTGTGGTTTCTGCAGTGCCATAAACATTTTCAAAAAGCTCTGCATTTCTCTGCGAATAATCGGAACATTTGCTTTCAGTGCCTCTTTTTCCAGCGCTTCCAAAAATTCCGTATGTCCCGGATCCATCGAATTTATAAATGTTCGCATTCGTTCATTTACAATCACGTATTCGACGCCCCTTCCTGATCGGCATCTCCGGCCATAATTCCCATCATTCGTGTTGGAGTGTATGCTGTACTGAGTATATAGGTACCCGGTTTCAGTTCCTTATGATAGTTTGAAAAGAATTCCTGAATCACAAATACTTTTGCATCTTCAATCAGCCCTTTTTCCTCCAGAATTTTTCCGATTTGATAAACAGAAGTTCCCTCATTAATTACAACGGAAATTTCCTGTCCTTCTCCCGGACTCATTGCTTTCTGATTAAAAATATCATGACCAAATTTATATGATGTTTTTCCTACCCAAAAAAGCATTACGACAATACATGCATACAAAACAATTCGGAAAAAACTACTGGCTAAAACAACACCGATTCTTCCCAATTTATCTCTGGTACTAGACATATAAGCTCCTTTCAAACTACACAAATTCTATATTTTTTCATTTTATTAATATTTTCGAAGATTCCTGTTTAAATATTCCTTTTGAGAATATTACTTTTTCAGACATTCGGAATACGAATTTCAACTTCCTCACTTAATCGGTTGCAGATGGACTGAATCAATTTGCAGATTGCAAGCTCTGAATCCAGATAGGCATTTGCCTGCGGATCTTTACGCAATTCTCTGGATTCTTTTACCAGTCGATCCGATATTTCCAGAAGGGAATCCTTATCCGCCTGTCCCTGCAAACCAAAGTTTGTACTGCGATACTGATCGATACGCTCTCTAAGATCCGGATTTTCCAAAAGGCGATCTTCCTGAAAACGGTACTCCTGATAAATAGTACTGGTCTTGATTAAATGAATCAATTCTTCTACACACTTTTCGATTTCGTTCATTTATGCCTCCATAATAATAGGTAAAATCATTGGACTTCTCTTCGTATTTTTCCATACATAATCACTCAATGCATCACGAACAGTTGATTTAATTTTACCCCAATCGGTGATATTGTTATCCAGGCAGGAATCCAATGCCTCTACGACCACCTGACGCGCTTCTTCCATAAGTCCTTCCGATTCTCTTACATAGACGAAACCACGCGAAACAATATCCGGTCCGGATAATACAACATTGCTATGACGTTCCAGTGTCATAACTACGATCATAATTCCATCTTCTGCAAGTTTCTGACGATCGCGAAGTACGATATTTCCAACGTCACCGACACCAAGACCATCTACCAGAATGCTTCCGCATTGTACAGTTCCTGTCACCATTGCTTCTTTACCGTCAATTTCCAAAACATTTCCTGATTTCAAAATGAAAATATTTTCCTTCGGTATTCCAACGCTTTCTGCAATCTGTTTCTGTGCAATCAGATGACGATATTCTCCATGTACCGGAATCGCATATTTCGGATGTACGAGAGAATAGATTATTTTGATTTCTTCCTGGCAGGCATGTCCTGACACATGTGCGTCCTGGAAAATGACCTTTGCACCTTTCATATACAACTCATTGATGACCTTAGAAACGGCCTTTTCATTTCCCGGAATCGGATGAGAGCTGAAAATAATCGTATCATTCGGTTTAATCTGTATTTTTTTGTGAATACTGGCTGCCATTCTGGACAAGGCTGCCATTGACTCACCCTGACTGCCGGTTGTAATCAGTACTACTTTATCATCCGGATAATTTTTCACCTGATCAATTTCAATTAACGTATTGTCCGGCACTTTCAGATAGCCAAGTTCCTGAGCAACACCAATAATATTGACCATACTGCGGCCTTCCACCGCAACCTTTCTTCCATAGCGATCCGCCGTATTGATAATCTGCTGCACACGGTCCACATTAGAAGCAAATGTTGCAATGATAATTCTCGCATTTCGATGCTCGGAGAACAGGTTGTCAAATACTCGGCCCACCGTACGTTCGGACATCGTAATACCGGGTCTTTCCGCATTTGTACTGTCGCACATTAATGCAAGTACACCTTTTTTGCCGATTTCAGCAAATCTCTGAAGATCAATTGCATCTCCAAATACCGGTGTATGATCGACTTTAAAGTCACCGGTATGCACAACGATTCCAACCGGAGAATAAATTGCCAGTGCGGAAGCATCCTGAATACTGTGATTTGTTTTGATAAACTCAATAGAAAATGCACCCAGGCTGATGACCTGTCCGTGTTTCACTTCCTTAAGTTTTGTCGAATTTACAAGATTATGTTCTTTTAATTTATTTGTAATCAGTCCTAATGTCAGCTTTGTAGAGTATACCGGTACATTGATGTCCTTTAAAATATATGGCAGCGCTCCGATATGATCCTCATGTCCGTGAGTAATCACAAACCCTTTTACTTTTTCAATATTATCCTTCAGATATGTTACATCCGGAATAACAAGGTCAATTCCCAGCATATCGTCTTCCGGGAATGCGAGTCCACAGTCTACTACCACAATACTGTCTTCATATTCAAAGGCGGTGATATTCATTCCGATCTGTTCCAAACCACCCAATGGAATAATTTTCAATTTCGACAGTTTTTTCTGCGATTTTGAGGAGGAATGTTTCTTTGTTAAAACCTCACTCAATCCGGATACTGCACTTTTCTCTTCCGGAATTATCTCCAGTTTTTTCTGAGATTTAAACTGAAATTTTTTCTTTTTGTTTTTTGTATCTTTTCTATTTTTTCCACCATAACCCACATGGCTTGAATAGCCTCCATGATTCCCATGGTTGCCGCTGTTTCTGCTATTTCGGCTTTTATTACCTTTTTCGTTATTCAAATACTGCACCTCCATGCTGCAGTGTAAATAATATCTGATGCGCACTTTTTTATCGCACCAAAACTAACCTGTATTCTCAACTCGTTCTACAGGCATTGCATTCAAATATCAATTACACGATCCCATTAATCTACTTCAAAATCCACTTCATCCATCATCTGCTCAAAGACTTTATAAACCGCATTCAGTTCCGCCTCATCCTCTACCATCTCATAGCAGGCGTCAACACTATCCTCTTCTGACACGTCCTTCATGATATATGCAGTTGCTTCGTCATCTAATGAATCTGATACCAGCAAATAGCTGATTCCTCGAATTTTTGTCTGCTCTTCGACATAAAATTCTTCCGTTGTTCCATCTTCCGCTAAAAATTTAATTTTTTCCATGCTTATAAGTACCGTACGTAATGTGCCTTTCTTTTTTTATCGTTCCCAGGCTTTGTTATGAATGTATTCATTCAAAAGTTCTTCTACCAGTTCATCTCGTTCAACTTTCATAATCATACTTCTGGCACCATTATGGCTGGTAATATAAGTCGGATCTCCGGACATAATATATCCAACGATCTGATTGACAGGATTGTATCCTTTTTCCTCCATCGCTGTATATACATGCGCAAGAATTTCTTTAACCTGAAATTCCTGATCCGGTATTGCTTTAAAATACTGTGTGTTTCCTAAATTTAAATCACTCATGTTTCTCACGTCCTTTTATTCATATTATATTTTGTTATTGTAATATAAATAAGATACAATTACAATCTCAAATTCCCACAGCTTCTCCGAAAAGCAAATGAGGTTTCAAAAAAGAGGTCGGTTTTACACATACGATATCGTTCACTTTGTATTGCTCTTTTTGGGCAATCGCTACTTTCACATATTCACAGCTATGTCCGATATAGTATTCTTTTTCATCAACAACAATGCTCTCTTCAAGCAGAACTTTCAGTTCTTTTCCCATCATTGACTGTTCGTATGAAGTCGCATGTCGTTCATGCAGTTCCAGCATTTTATCACTTCGGGCACTTTTCACTGCATCTGTGATCTGTCCGCTCATTGCCGCCGCTTTGGTTCCCTGACGCATAGAGTATTTAAAAATATGTGTTTCATAAAAATTGATTTCATCAACAAATTTATATGATTTTTCGAATTCTTCCTCAGATTCCTGCGGAAATCCAACAATTACATCCGTTGTCAAAGCCGGAAGATCAAAGTATTTGCGCAGTATAGCACAACATTCTCTATATTCTGTACTATCATATTTTCGATTCATTCTTTTCAGGGTTTCATCACAGCCGCTCTGCAATGATAAATGGAAATGCGGACACATTTTCGGAAGTTTACTGATTCGTTCTGCAAACTCTTTCGTTACGATTCTAGGCTCCAGCGATCCAAGGCGAATTCGCTCGATACCGTCAATTTCATGAACCTTCTCGATCAGTGTCAAAAGTGTCTCATTTTCTTCTGTGAAATCCGTTCCATAGGAACTCAGATGGATTCCTGTCAAAACCACTTCTTTGTATCCGGCCTTGGCAAGTTTCTGTATTTCTTCTAAAATGCTGTTCATTCTTCGACTGCGAACACGTCCACGTGCAAATGGGATGATGCAGTATGTACAAAACTGATTACAGCCATCCTGCACCTTAATATATGCACGCACATGCTCTGAAGTTTTCTCGATAGTCAATTCTTCATATTCTTTTGTGTGATTGATATCGATTACGTGTGAGAGCGGCTCCGGATCTGCATCTAATTCTCTAAGTGCCTCTACAATAGATTTTTTCTGATTATTGCCAATAATCAGATCTACGCAGGCATCCTCATCCAGATTTGTCGTTCCGGTCTGCACATAACATCCTGTCGCTACAACGATTGCTTCCGGATTCATTTTTTTTGCTTTATGCAGCATTTGACGCGATTTTCGATCCGCAATATTGGTTACCGTACAGGTATTGATAATATAAACATCCGCTCCCGGTTCAAATGGAACGATTTCATATCCCGCCTGCTCCAGCAGCTGCTGCATCGCCTCTATCTCATAGGCATTTACTTTACATCCAAGATTATGTAATGCCACTTTTTTCATCATAATAAATTATTTCCTTTATATTTAAATTCATTTATTAATTGTTTCGGTATTATTTTTTTAATACTATGTATTTAGAAGATTTTCTTCTATTTTCAAATTTTTTTGCCAAATTCTTTTCGATTATATTAATTTATTTTATTTCTATCATTGAAATCTTGACTTTTTATACGACGGTGAGTAATATGATTCATAACAAAGAAAGTTAGGAGGATCAAGATGAAAACTGTAAAAATTTCGCTCAACTCCATCGATAAAGTGAAGGCTTTTGTTAATGAAATCAGCCGTTTCGACTGTGACTTTGATTTAGTGTCCGGCAGATACGTAATCGATGCCAAATCCATTATGGGAATTTTTAGTTTGGACCTTTCCAAACCAATCGACTTAAATATTCACGCAGATGGCACTTCTCTGGAAGATGTACTGGCAATCATCGAAAAGTATGTAATTGACTAATAATATATGATTCAAGTAAGAGGAACTGAATTTCAGTTCCTCTTTTTTTCATTTTTAGCTTATTTCATGCCTTGTCATCAATATTTTTAAACAATATCATTCAGACATATCTATTTAATCAATATCTACTTAATCAATATCGATTACTTCAATTGTTTTGTATGCAGTTTCAAGAAGTTCATCAATTTTTTCATTTAATTTTTCTTCTGATCTGCGGATTACTTTTAAGTTTGGTTTTGTTACCGGATGTTTCGCAACAAAAATTGTACAGCAATCTTCAAATGGCTGAATAGAAGTTTCGAAAGTATCGATTTTCTTTGAGATCTCTACAATTTCCTGTTTGTCAAATCCGATTACAGGACGGTATACCGGCAAGGTGCAGACATCATTTGTTGCAGCAAGACTTTGCAGTGTCTGGCTCGCAACCTGTCCAATACTCTCTCCTGTAATTAAACCGAGACATTTATCCTCTCGTGCAATATGTTCTGCAATACGCATCATATAGCGTCGCATAATGATCGTTAGTTCTTCGTGCGGACACTGATCATAAATGTAAAGCTGAATATCCGTAAAGTTTACCACATGCAAACGAATTGGTCCGCTGTATTTGGCAACCAGTTTTGCCAGATCTACCACCTTCTGTTTTGCACGTTCACTTGTATACGGCGGTGCATGGAAATAAACCGCTTCCAGTTTTACGCCTCGTTTGGAAATCAGATACCCTGCGACAGGGCTGTCAATTCCACCGGACAAAAGAAGCATTGCTTTGCCATTTGTTCCGATCGGCATACCGCCCGGTCCTTTGATTTTGTCTGTGTATACATAGATCTTATCTCGAATCTCAACACTGATCGTCATATCCGGATTATGCACGTCAACGGAAAGATTTTCAAATTCATTCAAAAGAGCTTCCCCAATCTGTGCGCTTACTTCCATCGAATTGATCGGATACGATTTTTTTGCACGTCTTGTATATACTTTGATACTTCCTTTAAATTCAGGATGGCGATTTCTCATATACTCCACAACGTCTTTTTTGGTTTGTTCCAAACCATTATCCTTATAAATCACAACCGGACAGATTTCTACTATACCAAATACTCTAAGAAGAGCTTCCACCGTATCATCAAAATCGTATACTTCCGGGCAGAATACATACACTCGTCCCTGTTCTTTTTTAACAGTAAACTCTCCTTCAACTTTTGAAAGAGCGATCTGCATCTGTTTTACCAGTGCATCTTCAAACATGTATCGATTTTTTCCTTTGATTGCAATTTCTGCATATTTGATCAAAAATGCATGAAAAACCATTCTCTATCTCCTGTTCTTTTTTAATCTGATATCAATCATTAATAGTTACTTTCTATAGTATTTTCGATATTATTTTTCAAATTATATTCTAATCTATTATCATTCTATTATCTGATCTGTTTTACCTTCTCGCATATCTGCGCAGAATAGGAAGTACTTCCCTAAGTATCTGCAGGCAGTAATCAACCTCTTCCATTGTGTTTTCTTCAGAAAAGCTGATTCGTACGGTACATTCGATCTGTGCCGGTTCCATCCCGATTGCAGTCAATGTACTGCTGGCTTTTCGTTTGTGACTTGAGCAGGCACTGCCGGCAGAAATATAAATCCCACGGTCTTCCAGCGTATGAAGAAGAACCTCACTGCGAATTCCGAGAAAACTTACACTGAGAATCTGTGGAGCACCTTCCTCAATTCCCATCCCGTTAATAACTACATCCTGAAGTTCTGAAAGTCCTTTGGCCATATGCGCTTTTAATGCATACATTTTGGCAACATTTTCTTCCAGATGATCATACATTTTCTTTGCCGCAACACCAAGTCCTGCGATTCCCGGCACATTATCCGTTCCGGATCGCATACCGGCCTGCTGTCCGCCGCCCAAAATCTGCGGCTGAACTTTTGCATTTGCATTTATGTAGAGAAAGCCAACGCCCTTTGGTCCATGAATCTTGTGTGCACTTACCGATAACAGATCGATGCCCTGACGTTTTGGATAAATCGCATATTTGCCAAACCCCTGAATGGCATCTACATGAAACAACGCTTTCGGTGCTTTCTCATGTACTGTTTTGGCAATCGTTTCTATAGGCATTACAGATCCGATTTCATTATTTACATACATTACTGAAACAAGGATCGTATCCTGTCTAAGTGCATCCTGAAGTGCTTCTACAGATACCACACCTCTATGGTCAACCGGAAGAATCGTAACTTCAAATCCCATTTCTTCCAGACGATGTACCGGCTCTGAGACCGCCGCATGCTCTACTGCAGTTGTAATAATATGATTACCGGCACGTTTATTTGCAATCGCACCGCCAATCAGTGCCAGATTATTTGACTCTGTTCCACCTGAAGTAAATAAAATTTCTTTTTCCGTCACCTTAAGTATTCCGGCAAGTATTTTTGCACTGTTTTTCACATAATTCTCGCCTTCAACACCTTTTAGATGCATTGCTGAAGGATTTCCATAATCCTCCACCATTGTTTTTGTTACTATCTGTACCACTTCCGGATAGCATCTGGTCGTAGCACAGTTATCGAAATACGCTTCCATTGTTAATCATTCCTTTCCAGGTAAAACATCAATACGGATAAAATCGTCATACCTGCCGTTTCTGTTCGTAAAATTCGTTTTCCCAATGTAATCGGTTGAAAATCATTCTGTACTGCCAACTCTATTTCCGCTTCATCGAAGCCGCCTTCCGGTCCGATAAATATGCCTGCAGACATCCCGGCCTTTATCGTTTGAATAAGTTCACGTGTTTCACTCATTCCTTTTGCCAGCTCATATGGAAGCATTACGATATCCAGTTCTTTAGCATATTTAATAGCCTCTTTATAGGACATTACCTCATGTATCTGCGGGATAATCAATCGTTTGGACTGCTTTGCCGCGCTTTCTGCAATCTGCTGCCAGCGCTGTACTTTTTTACCGGCCTTTTTCTCATCCAGTTTCACTACACATCGTTTCATTTCCACCGGAACGATTTCGTATGCACCAAGCTCAACGGCCTTCTGAATGATCAATTCCATTTTGTCACCTTTGGGAAGCCCCTGGAACAGATACAATTTTGCCGGCAATTCATACTCCGTCTCGCATTTTTCTTCAATCACCAGAGTTGCCTCAGCTTCCCCGTAGGAAGCAATACTGCATCGATACTCTTCGCTTTTCCCATCGCTGATCCAAACTTCTTCACCGATTTTCATTCGAAGTACATTTTTCATGTGATTTACATCACTGCCAGTCATTTCTATGATTCGATTCTGCTCATCAATCTGATAACTATTCACAAAAAATCGCTGCACCTGATCAATCCTTTCTGGCTGTTACGGATACCCATTCTCCCTGATGAGTTACTTCCACCAAAGTTAATCCGGCTTCTTTCACAGCATTTACAACAACATCCTCTTTTACATCGAGAATACCTGAGGTGATATAATATGCGCCTTTTTTCATCTGATTTACAATGACCGGTGTCAATGGCACCAGCACATCTGCCAGAATATTTGCTGCTACAATATCGTATTTTTCATATCCTACCTGATCCTGTACGGATTTATCATCAATAATATTTCCAATCATCATCTCAAATGCGTCCTCAGGAATATGATTGGATTCCTTATTATCCGCAACCGCAGGAATCGCACAAGGATCCAGATCTGTACCCACAACGTGTTTTGCACCCAGCATCAGGGCTACGATTCCCAGAATTCCACTTCCGGTTCCAACATCCAGAAGCAGTGTGTCCGGTTTTACATATTTTTTCAGCTGACGAATTACAAGCTGTGTAGTCTCATGCATTCCCGTTCCAAATGCAGTACCCGGATCAATATGAAGAATCATTTTGTCCTTATCTTCCTCTTTTACCGCTTCCCAGGATGGAGTGATCAAAATATCGTCAACATAGAACTGATGAAAATACTCTTTCCAGTTGTTGATCCAGTCTTTGTCTTCGGTCTCAGATTCTGTAATCGTACCTTCTCCAATATCCATGAAGCTTTTCAATTCATCAAGAGCTTCACGTACCTTTACAAGCATTTCCTCCTTGTCTTCTCCCTCTTCCAGGTAAAAGTTGAGGTATGCAATCCCATCATCAGCCGGTCCTTCCGGCATAATATCTACAAACATCTGTGCCTTATCTTCTTCTGTCAACGGCTGATTGTCCTGAATTTCCACACCTTCAACGCCCACTTCCGCAAGTGTACAGATTACAATATCTTCCGCTTCCGTTGTTGTTTTTACCGTAAAACGATTCCACTTCATCGTATTATTCTCCTTGTCTTCTCTCTCCTTATCAAAGGAGGGGTATATCTATTATAGTAAGCCATATGACTTGAATATTGCATTAATATCCAAATTACAATATACACGAAAAAGCAACTCTTTGCAACAGCGAGTAAAAAACACAGCTAAGAATTTTGCTTCTTAGCTGTGTTAAAACTTTCATTTAAGTCAGATCTGCAATTACATTTCGCTTTCTGCGATTCTGATTGCTTCTTCTGATGGATTTGAAATTACCGCTTTATTGATAATCTCACAGCCACTCTCAGGTGCTGCGTCAACTGCTGCTTTTACTGCAGACACATCACCGGTAATAAATACGGTTACATGTCCACCACATTTTGCGTTCCAGGTAAGGAAAGAAACGCCTGCGGTCTTCAGCATTTTATCAACCACCAGTACTGCGTTGCTGGCTCCGAGAACCTCTACCAATCCAAATGCGCCATACTTCATGTTCGGTTTGTCTCCTTATCTGTTAGTCATTTGTTGTCATATAGAAAGCTTTTTCAGAATCTACAGAAGGACTTGCCATCACTGTATGTGAGGTAACTTTTCCATACTGCTCAGCTGTTCGAACAGCAACTTCCATTGCAGCTGTCACATCTGAAATGCTCCCTCTCATTTTCATACATGCCCCCGCCGCAAGACGGTTTCTTTCAAGGTTCTGAATCTGAACATTCGCTGCTTTTGCAGCAGCATCCAGTGCCATAAAACAAGCCAGATAGCCGTCTGCTTCCAGAATGCCGATTGCCATTCCTTTGTAATCATCTGAAATGCCTTTGTATTTTTTTCCTGCCATTGGATTTTACTCTCCTGTTATCTGTTAAATACTGCGATTCCGATTCCTTCATTGCGAATTGATGTCCAGCATGCTTCTTCCAGCTGTTCTAAATAGAAACGGTGTGTAATCAGCTGATACATAGGAATTTCTTTGGCAATTGCATCTTCCAGTAATGCGATTGCATTCTCATATTCTTTCTGTGTGAAGAAATGTCCGCCTACAGGAACAGCTTCATCAAAAAATCCTGCAGAGGAACGTCCGCCGCCCAGAACATAAGCCAGATCATATACATTTCCATTGTTTTTCACAAGGCGTCTGGCTGTACTTTTTGCACACTGTGTCGGTACACAGTTAAATGCAGCATCCGCAAGTGAACCGAAGGATGCTTTAATTACATCTGCTGCTCCCTGAACACCGTCTTTGCTGTGAATTCCAATGAATTCTTTTGCGCCCATTGTCATGCAGATATTTTTCATTGCTTCATCATCAACGGCAACAATATTTGTAATTCCATGACATTTTAAAATCGCCATTGCGGCAAGACCTGCCAAACCGCTTCCTACGACTGCCACAGAACTGCGTTCATCAAGTTTTGCAAGTTTGATCGTACGCGCAACCGTGTTATTTACTGCTGCAATTGTTTCAACTAAAAGACGAGATTCCAAATCCAGACGATTTGTCTGGTATACAGAATTGCCGCCCTGCAGCACTACATAATTGGAAAACCATCCTGATGGCTGTGACTGATTCACACCATATGAATTGGATAAACCGGATTTCTTGATTCCGACAACCTTATCACCAACCTTGAGGATGTTTCCTTTTGCATCTTTAATGTCATCACTGCCAAGCTTAATTATTGTACCGGTACCGGAAGCGCCTACAGCACTTGAGGTTCCAACACGTTTTTCCTTTGTAAACTCCAATGTATCCGCATTGGAAATCATGCAGCCTTCCATCTGTACAAGAATTTCCTTTGCAGAAAGTTCCGGAATCTGAAAGCTTTGTATCTCGAATGTTTCCGGTGCACAAAGAACTGCTTTTTTTCCAACTTCGTTTCCTTTATAGGATGGTTTTTCCAAAGCAAAGGTGGTAACCGGTTTCTGCGCTTTCACAGGTGTTTCAAATTCCGCGAGAACCTGTTTTACAATATCATCTATCTTAATTTCCATTGCCTGTCTCCTTTACCATGTTCTTTTGCTGTCTTTTCTCTCTACCTGATGTAAAAGGTGGTCGATTTTTATTTTTACGACAACCTTTCTGTAGGATGTAGGTGTTTTCTCATGACAGCATGGTTTGTGTCCGTCTGAAGGGTACACAACATAAAACATCCCCGGCTGCATCTGAATTCTGCTTCCTTTTCCTGTAAGGAATTCGATATCCGTCTGTGGATCATAAGGCTTTGAAGTCTTTAAATCTGCTTTATCTGCAAACTCCCACATTTCAGAACCTTCCAGCAAAATCTGAACATCCAGATATTCATCATGTGTTTCAAATTCTGCCTCCTCAAATGCTCGGGTCTGTCCTTCCTGAACAAATGCAAATGCTTTTCCAACCGGATATTTTCCGGGAGGGAGCTGTTCTCTCTGTACTTTTTCAACAAAGCGCACTGCATCCCACAATTCCGGTACGCTTCTCTGATAACAACGGAAGCGTTCCAATTTGTCCATGATCATATTCTGCTCTCCAATCCGCTTATAAGAGCTTTAACTCACGCATTTTATTGTATACATTTGCTTTTGCCTGTGCATCAAGTGAAAGAGCAGGAAGTCTTTCATAGCCATCCTGATTCAGAACACGATAATACATAGCCTGTTTGCATGCAAGGAACAATGGTGTGCTGAAAGAATAAATATCCATCGCATTTACCATTTTTCTGAACCAAACTGCTGCTTCGTTAAAATCTCCGCGAATAGCTGCCTGATATGTATTTACGGTATACTCAGGCGCAAAGTTTGCTGTTGCGTTGATAAATCCATCAACACCACATGCCAGAATGCCCATAGCCTGATTCTCATATGCAGAGAAAACAGCGAAATCCGGATTGATTTCTTTTGCCTTCTGCATGCTCAAAACATGATTGAAATCACCGATCGTATCTTTGATACCGACGATATTTTTGTTTGCTCTTACAAGGTCACATACAACATCTGCATTGAAACAATAACCTGTTAAATCCGGGAAATTGTATATAATAATAGGCAGAGATGTATGAGAAGCAACATATCCAAAATATGCTTTTACTTCTTCTGTACTGTAAACACTGAAATATGGATTAATCAGAAGAACACCATCTGCGCCTGCTGATTCAACAAATTTCAAAAGATCCATGGTATTGTCAAGGCAGGTGTCTCCAACACCAACGATTACGTTTACTCGGCCATTGACATATTGAATCATTTCTTTAATATATTTTTTCTTTTCTTCGACAGTCATAATACTGAACTCACCTGAAGTTCCAAGATATGCAAGACCATCTACTCCTTTTGAGATAAGGAAATCTGCCTGTTTTTTGCTGGCTTCGATATCAACCTTGTAATTTTCATCAAAAATCGTAATTACCGGTGGGTTTACACCACATAATCTTTTCATTTTCAAATTTCCTCCTTAATATATCCAAGTGCTTTGGATAATCCTTCTGCTGCATCGAGCATTTCTTTTTTGATCACATCAAACTTCTCAATCATCCTCATTTTT
The DNA here is from genome assembly GCA_030526665.1 of Eubacteriales bacterium. GTDB lineage: Bacteria > Bacillota > Clostridia > Lachnospirales > Lachnospiraceae > Blautia_A. The sequence continues at coordinate 164,131 of JAUNCI010000001.1, read as the reverse complement.
AATCCCGAGGTACTGATTGCCGCGACCATCGTTCCGCTTCCATCATAGATCGGAACAGCAAGACACCAAAGTCCATCCTCGATTTCCTGATCGTCAATAGCATACCCCCATTCACGAAATCTGAAAATCTGTTCTCGAAGTTCATCGAGATTTTTCACTGTTTTTGCAGTGTATGGAACAAATGTAAGTCTTTTGGCTAACTCGGTGCTTTTTTCTGATGGCATGAATGCTAAAAATGCTTTTCCAAGACCCGTACAATATACTGGTTTTTTAGATCCAATCGATGCATTTGTTGAGATTGCCCGCGCACATGTTTCTTTGGCAATATAGATAATGTCTTTTCCGGAAAGCACACCTAAAAAGCATGTTTCTTCCAGAGTCAGCATCAAATGATGCAGGTAAGGTGCTGCAACTTTCCCAACATCGATTCGCGATGCGATCGTTGCCCCGATTGCCATAAGTCTTCCGCCCAGATAATATCTTTTTTGTTCGTCTTCCAGTAGATATCCTCTCTCTTTCATTGTTTTCAGGATACCTAACGTGCTGCTTTGCGCATAATTCAGAGTTTCACTGATTTCCTTGTTTGTCATTCCATTCGGATGCATTTCAAGCAAATCAAAAATCTCCAGCACACGTTCTGCCGATTTTACCGCCATAATTTCATACCTTCAGAATAATAATCTAATTGCCTTAACGACAACAAAATTTCATTTCTATTATACAGCAGTCACGATACATTGCCAATAAAAAACGTGACCTTTTTTGTATTATTCTATATCAAATTCACATTTGCGAATAGAATTCGTAAATAGGAAATGAATTTTCCTATTATATAAAAACAAAAGAGCTTCGGCATTACGCCTCAGCTCTTTTGCACTGATTTTATTTAGAAAATGAGTGAGATGCAAGCAACAACAACGATCAGAATGATACCAACTACTGATGCGATAGCCTGACCTAATGTATAAGTCTTAACACCACCTGTAAAGTTGAATCCTGACATATTTGTTACGATCCAGAAACCGGAGTCATTAACTGTTGCACCGAAAAGTGCTCCGTCAAGGCATGCAAGTGCAAGGAATACCGGGTGGAAAGCAACAACACTTGCAACAGATTTCATAATAGCCATTGTTGTAAGGGAAGCTGTTGTACCGGAACCTGTGATCTGTCTGAATGCCATTCCAAGGAACCAGGAAATAAAAAGTACAAGTACTGCATTTCCGGATACGTTTGAAACAAGTCCTTTAATCGCATCTGATACACCGCAGGCAGAAATCATAGCTGAGAAAGAACCACCGGCACCTGTAATAAGGAATACCATACCTGCTGATTTCAGAGACTCACTAGCGCTCTTTTCAGTAGCAGAAAGTCCGCAAACTTTGATTGAGATAAGCATAGCTACCAGTGTACCTAACAGCATAGATACTGTTTTTTCGCTCAGGAAAGCAAGCCAAGCAGGAACACTTTCATCTCCACCTGCAGCTTTTACGATAGACTGAGCAAGGATCAGGATGATCGGGATGATGATTGGAAGTAATGAAGCTCCGAATGAAGGAAGTTTCTCAGGAAGGTTCATTTCATCAACTTTAAGGCCCTGTCCGTTTTCATCTTTTTCAGGATTCCAGATTTTTTTGATAATAGCACCATGAATTGCTACAGAAATAGCAACCATTGCAACACCGAAAAGGATACCTGCTGCGATCATGATACCAAGATCGAAGTTGAAGTATTCAGCAGATGGAGCAAGCAGCGGGTTTGGTGTAGGTGGTACAAGTGTATGTGCAATACCGGCACCAATTGAGATTGCACCAACGATATAACCAATGTTTTTGTTCAGTTTCTTCATAAGAGCTACACCGATCGGGATAAGGATAACGAATGTAACGTCGAAGAATACAGGAATAGAAAGAATGAAACCTGCTAATGCTACAGCGTACATAGCATATTTTTCAGGGAATAATGAGATCATTTTGTCAGCGATTACGTTAGCGCCGCCTGTGTCAGATACGAACTGACCAAGGATGATACCAAAACCGATCGGGAAACCGATACTAGTCATCATTCCGCCAAAACCATTGTTGATTACAGTTACAAGACCGTTTCTAACGGTTCCATCTTCTAATGTTTCGTTCAGGAAAGGTACTTTTGTAAGTACACCAAGTAAGAATGCACCGAGAACCAATGCGATAGCCGGGTTCATTTTCAGTTTTGTACAGAAAACAACAACCAACGCAATTGAAAGAATAAGTGCAATGATCAACCAAGATGTTGACATATCATGTTCCTCCTAAAATATGAATTTGTGTTTGTATCTGTCATTTTTTGATTAGATACTTTTAAATATTAATAATTTGGACTCCTCCAAATCATTTTTCGGTAATCATTAGCAAACACCAAGACCTACACCTTTTTTGATTTCGATCAGGCTCTTGTCTTTGTTGAGTTCTACACCGAAACCAAATTTGCCTTCGTATGCTTTTTCAACATCAAGTCTACCGTTAACAGGCATAACTTCGTCTTTCAGAAGTGGATAGTACTGAGGTACTACAGTATCTGCTTTTGGAGACTGCATCAGAAGCTCTGTGATTGGAGAGTTTGTCTTTGTAGCAACATAGTGATAGCTGTATGCACCACTTCCGTGAGGAATAAGGTATTTTCCATGAGCTTCAGCAAGGTTACCGATCTTAACAAGCTCAGTCATACCACCACACCAGCCAACATCCGGCTGAATAACATCGAGGTCACAATCTTCGATCAGCATACGGAAGCCAAATTTAGAAGCTTCATGCTCACCACCTGTAACCATAATTTTGTTGCCGGCTGCTTTTTTCAGATCACGGTATGCCCAATAATCATCCGGGTTAAAGCATTCTTCGATCCAGTGGAATCCAAGATCTGCAGATGCCTGCATTAAGCGTTTTGCATACTGAAGGTCAAGTGACATCCAGCAGTCCCACATAAGTCTGAAGTCAGGACCACATTTTTCACGCATGTCAGCAGCAAGTTCAATACTCTTTTTCAGTCCGTCAGGACCATCAGCCGGTCCGTATACGAGCGGAATTTTTCCACCAACGAATCCCATATCTTTTGCAAGGTCAGGTCTCGGGCCTGTAGCATAGAACTGGAGTTCTTTACGAACCACACCACCGAGCATTGCATATACAGGTTCTTCACGAAGTTTTCCAAGAAGATCCCACATAGCAAGGTCGATTGCAGAGATTGCGTTCATTACGATACCTTTACGTCCATAGTAAAGAGATGCTCTGTACATCTGATCCCATGTTTCTTCGATTTTATGTGCATCTTTTCCAACTACGAAACGATCTAAATGATTCATTACAAGCCATGCTGCCGGATATCCACCTGTTGTGATACCGAAACCTGTAACTCCATTGTCTGCTTCTACTTCTACTACGAGTGTTTTCAGAGCATTGATACCAAAGCTTGTTCTTGTAGCTTTGTATTCAGGATAAATGCTCATAGGTGTAGCGATCTGCTGCACGATCCAATGTTCCTCGCCCTGATCATGGTAGTCAGCTCCGCCGCCTTCGACTACATAAGCTCTAATTGCAACAATTTTTCTTCCCATTAAAGCCATTGTAATTTCCTCCTTAATAATACATTTTCCGCATTTTGCGAATTATAATTCACATACAAAAATCACTGATTCATATATATGAATTCAATTCACATTTCGTAAATATTTTATCCTAAATAAAGATACTCGTCAATAGTACATACAATTTTTATCTATATTAACCATTTTTTTATTCTGATATTTGTGCATTTTCATGAGTATTTATTAATTGAATCAAGAAATAACTTTCTTATCTTCATTCCTTTTTTGTATTTCTTGTGGTTTTCTCTATACAATCTATTTTTTTTGGTATAATATTTCATCGTATATGTTTTGTTATATTAGGAGGACAACATGTTTCTATTATTATTTAATCAGCTGACAAAAATGCTGATCATATTAATTGTCGCAATTATATGCTACAAGATTGGTTTAATCAATCAGGAGGGAAACAAAAACATATCCAATCTCCTTTTAATGGTGGTAAATCCCTGTCTGATCGTAAATGTCTATCAAATGGAATATGATCCGGTTCTTGTAAAAGGTCTGTTAATTTCATTTGCTTTTGCAATTCTATCTCATATTCTCTGTATACTGATTTCTTCGATTTGTATTCGAAAAACCGACAATCCGGATTTTAGCATCGAACGTTTCTGCTCTATTTATTCCAATTGCGGATTTATGGGGATTCCGTTGATTAACAGCGTTCTCGGAGCCGAGGGTGTATTTTATCTGAGTGCTTACATGGCTGTCTTTAATATTTTCACCTGGACACACGGTCTTGTATTGATCAATGGAAAGTTTTCATCCAAAAAGCTGTACGAAGGTCTTCGCTCTCCGGTAATGATCGGTACGATCATCGGAATGATTCTGTATTTTGCCAAAATTGCAATCCCGGGAACTCTGCTTTCTCCCATTCAGTATATTTCCGATATGAATACACCGCTTGCCATGATGGTTGCCGGTTTTTCTGTAGCTCAGGCTGATTTTAAAAGTGTATTTGCCAATTTTAAGGTTTACAAAATTGCAGTTTTCAAACTGCTGATCAATCCGATTGCATTTCTTCTGTTATTATGGATTGCAAAAGTTCCGGCAACGGTTGCTTATACGATCCTGATTGCAACTGCATGCCCAACTGCAACTAATGCAACACTGATGGCTATTCGCTTTGGTAAAAATTATAAATATGCCTCTCAGGCATTTGCTTTTACAACTGTGGTATGTATTTTGACGATTCCTCTCATAGCATTGATTGCAGGATATCTGATACCGATTGCCTGAGATTGTATTTATTTCAAATGCTATTAAAAACATGGATTCTTCTCATAAAAAAACGCAGCACACTTTTTCGTGTACTGCGTTTTTTATTTTCATTGAAAATTCGATTCAAATTAATCTTCAAATGTTTCTTTTAATTTATCCATGAAGCTTTTTTTCTTATGTTTTTCGGCTGTTTTCTCCGCCGCGGAATCTGTTGTCTTTACCTCTTCTTCCTTTTTCGGACGGTTGCCACAGGCTTCATCAAATTTTTCCAAAGCTTCTTTTGCTTCTTTGCTAAGGTTGGTCGGAATCTGAATTACAAGTGTTACATAGTGATCTCCACGAACATTTTTGTTACGAAGAGATGGAACACCTTTTCCTTTCAGACGAATTCTGGTATCCGTCTGTGTTCCGGGTTTTACATTATATTCAACGACGCCATCAATGGTATTGATGCGTACCGGTCCGCCCAAAGCAGCCTGTGCAAATGTCAATGGAGCACTGGAATAGATATTCATATCCTGTCTCTGGAAAATCGGATGGCGAGCCACGTTGATTTCTACCAGAAGGTCTCCTCTCTCACCGCCGTTGGTTCCCGGTTCTCCTTTTTCTCTGATACGAATACTCTGTCCACTGTCAATACCGGCAGGAACAGAAACTTTGATTTTCTTTCTGGAGGAAGTATATCCGCTTCCGTGACAGCAGGTACATTTTTCTTTGATGACTTTACCACTTCCGCCACAGTCCGGACATGTTGTCACATTTCGAACCATTCCGAAAATGGACTGAGAAACAGATTCAACCTGTCCTGAGCCTCCACATTTTGTACATGTTACCGGTGATGTTCCCGGTTTTGCACCTGTTCCGTGACATTCTGTACATTCATCCTTCAAAGCAATATCCAATTCTTTTTCACAACCAAATACAGCTTCCTCAAACGTGATATTTATACGGGCACGAAGGTTTGCACCACGCATCGGTCCATTGTTTGCTCTTCTGCGCGAACCGCCGCCAAAGAAACTGCCAAAAATATCACCGAAAATATCATCCATGTTACCGCCGTTGAAATCAAATCCACCGAAGCCTCCGGCTCCGCCGCCTCCGTTTTCAAATGCCGCATGTCCAAATTGATCGTACTGACGTCGTTTTTCCGCGTCACTTAAAATTGTATACGCTTCTGTCGCTTCTTTAAACTTTGCCTCGGCTTCTGCATCTCCCGGATTCACATCGGGATGATACTTTTTCGCCAGTTTACGATATGCTTTTTTCAGAGCCGCATCATCTGCGCTGCGGTCAACACCAAGGACTTCATAATAATCTCTTTTTTCTGCCATAAGTATCTTCCTGTTATATCATACTTTTTACATTGTTACATTATTTTCTATAGTACCGACTATGACACGGGTCACAAAACCCGTGTCATAAATCTGTTATTATAGTGTTTTATTGTCTGATTTTAACATTCAACGATGATTATACTTCTTTGTAGTCAGCATCTACAACGTCATCATATCCTGCTTCGTTTCCGCCCTGAGCAGCTGAGCCACCCATATTCTGTGCGCCTGCGCCCTGTGTCTGTTCATACATTTTTGCAAAAAGTTTCTGAGCGCTTTCCATCATTTTTTCCTGAGCAGCTTTGATGTCAGCTACCTGAGAATCTGTAAGTTCTTCCGGATTTGCATTCTGTGCAAGGAGATCTTTGAGTGCGTTCAGATCAGCTTCAACTGAAGCTTTTTCATTTGCATCAATCTTGTCGCCTGCATCTTTGAGTGCATTTTCAACCTGGAATACCATAGAATCTGCATTGTTCTTTGTATCAACTGCTTCTTTACGTTTTTTATCCTGTGCTTCGAATTCAGCAGCTTCTTTTACAGCTTTTTCGATATCGTCATCAGACATGTTTGAACCGGCTGTAATAGTGATATGCTGTTCTTTTCCTGTTCCAAGATCTTTTGCAGATACATTTACAATACCGTTTGCATCGATATCAAATGTAACTTCGATCTGCGGTACACCACGACGAGCAGGTGCAATACCATCCAGACGGAACTGTCCGAGTGATTTGTTATCTCTTGCGAACTGACGCTCACCCTGAACTACGTTGATATCTACTGCTGTCTGATTATCTGCTGCTGTAGAGAAGATCTGGCTCTTCTTAGTAGGAATTGTTGTATTTCTTTCGATCAGACGAGTTGCAACTCCACCCATTGTTTCGATAGAAAGTGAGAGTGGTGTAACGTCCAGAAGAAGGATATCTCCCGCACCTGCATCACCTGCAAGTTTTCCACCCTGAACAGAAGCACCAAGTGCTACACATTCATCAGGATTCAGAGTTTTGCTTGGTTCTTTTCCTGTAAGCTGTCTAACTTTATCCTGTACTGCAGGAATACGAGTAGAACCACCAACCAGAAGTACCTGTCCTAATTCAGATGCTGTGATACCTGCATCGGAAAGTGCACGGCGAACCGGTTCAGCTGTTTTTTCAACAAGGTCGTATGTAAGTTCATCAAATTTAGCACGTGTAAGGTTCATTTCGAGATGTTTCGGAACACCATCTACAGATGCGATGAACGGAATGCTGATGTTTGTTGTTGTTGCAGAAGAAAGTTCTTTTTTCGCTTTTTCTGCTGCTTCTTTTAATCTCTGAAGTGCCATTCTGTCCTGACTGAGATCAACGCCTTCTTCTTTTTTGAATTCAGCGATCATATAGTCTGTGATTTTCTGGTCAAAGTCATCACCACCAAGACGGTTATTACCTGCTGTAGAAAGTACTTCGATTACGCCATCACCGATTTCGATTACGGAAACGTCGAATGTACCGCCGCCAAGGTCATATACCATGATTTTCTGTTCTTTTTCATTATCAAGACCATATGCAAGAGCTGCTGCTGTTGGCTCGTTGATAATACGTTTTACTTCAAGGCCTGCAATTTTACCTGCATCTTTTGTTGCCTGACGCTGTGCATCATTGAAATAAGCCGGTACGGTAATAACTGCTTCTGTTACAGGCTCACCAAGGTAACCTTCTGCATCCTTTTTCAGTTTTGTAAGGATCATTGCTGAAATTTCCTGTGGAGAGTATTTTTTGTCATCGATTGTTACACGGTAATCGCTTCCCATTTCTCTTTTGATAGAAGAGATTGTTTTTTCTGCATTAGCTACAGCCTGACGTTTTGCAGGATCACCAACAAGTCTTTCACCTGTTTTTTTGAATGCTACAACAGATGGTGTAGTTCTGGCACCTTCTGTATTTGTAATAACGGTCGGCTGTCCACCTTCCATAACTGCTACACAGCTGTTTGTTGTACCTAAGTCAATACCAATAATTTTACCCATTGTAATTTCCTCCTATATTCAATCAAAGTTTTCGTTTACTATTTCATCTATCTGAAGTCGTCCGTCTCATCCGATTCATTTGTTATTTCGGAATCCCCGGGAGTTCGACTAATTTGCAACTTTTACCATACTGTGACGAACTACGAAATCCTTGTATGTGTAACCTTTCTGGAATTCTTCTGTGATGATATTTTCTCCAACCTCATCATTTTCCTCATGCATTACTGCATTGTGATAATTTGGATCAAATTCCTGTCCCAAAGCTTCAATCTGTTTTACACCAAGGCCTTCGAGTGTGTCCATCATTGCTTTATAGGTAAGTCTCATACCATCTGCAAATGGATCGCCTTCGGCTGCCTGCGCAAGACCTCTTTCAAAGTTATCTACGACCGGAAGCATTTTTTCAACAATATCTTTTGCCCCGATAATATACATGCTGGCTTTTTCTTTTTCCGTACGTTTACGGAAATTATCAAATTCAGCCATTGTTCGTTTCAGACGATCGGTCAGTTCTTCGATCTGCTGATCTTTTTTATCGACTTTCTCTTTTTTCTTTTTTCCGAATAGTCTGTGTTTGCCCTCTGCTTCCTCTGAAGAATCTTCTTCCGCATCTTCTGAATTATTTTCTGCGGATTCCTCTTCCGTCTCCACATTCTCTTCTGTTTCCTGAGCGTTTTCCTCTTCCACAGATGTTTCTTCTTTTGCCGTATCTTCCACAGTACCTTCTACTGTTTCCACTGTTTCTTCCGGAGTCTGTGTCTCTACGGCTTCCATATTTTCATTCATATCTGTCACGCTATATCAACCGCCTTTCTATGACTGGGTCTTATTTTTTAGTAATTCATCAAGCTGATCCTTAAGTGTCTTCAGGCTGTCCACAACACTTTCATAATCCATTCGTTTCGGTCCGATGATTCCGATCGTACCGTATAATCCATCACCAAGATTATAATTCGTTGTTACTACGCTGCAGTCACGCATATTTTCCACCGGAAGTTCATCGCCAATATAAACCTGCACACCGGTGTTTTCTTTATCCGATAAGCGATCTCTGACCAGATCTGCCAGTTCTGATTTTTCTTCAAATGCAGAAATCAATTCGCTGGCTCTTTCGCGATCTGCGAGTTCCGGATATTTAAAAATATTTCTTGCGCCTGATGTATATATCTCAAGATCGTTTTCATCTACATGAATGGCAGCTGCCACTGCATCGAGTACGGTTGCTACAACGCTTCCGTATTCTCCTGCCTGTTCCTTCAATCTCGCGATCATGCCAAGATTGATATCCTGAATCGGAACACCATTTAAATTCGTATTCAGGAGTAGATTGATTTTTAAAATCGTCTGATCATCCATCTCATCATCAAGATTGATAATCTGGTTTCGAATCACATTGCCCTCACATACCACAACCGCTACCAGCTGTCTGTCATGTACTCTGGAAAGCTGTATGAATTTCAGCCGGCTTCCGCTGTACTGCGGTACGGAGATCATTGTTGCATAATTTGTATTCGATGCAAGCATCTTTACAACGTTTTTGAGAACCTTCTCCATCTTGTCGGTTTTTTCGATCATGAGGGAACGAAGTTCATCAATTTCATCTTCTTTTTCTTTCATCAACTCATCAACATACAGACGATATCCTTTATCTGAAGGAATACGCCCTGCCGATGTATGCGGCTGTACGATGTAACCCATGTCTGTCAAATCAGACATTTCATTACGAATCGTTGCGGAGCTGACACCCAGATCTGCATATTTGGAAATGGTTCGTGATCCAACCGGTTCACCCGTTTCTAAATAGGTCTTGATGATTGCTTTTAATATTTTTTTCTTGCGCTCATCTAATGGCATATCCATTGTCTTACTCCTTTCCGCTTGTTATTAGCACTCATTTATGTTGAGTGCTAATAACTGTTGTGATTAAGATATCACCACCGTAAATATTTGTCAAGCATTTGTTTTTAATAAAATTAATCTTCCAGATTCTTTTTTAATTCAATCATCTTGTCACGCAATACAGCAGCCTCTTCGAAATTCAGATCCGCAGCTGCAACACGCATCTGTTTCTCGACTTTGGCAATCAGTTTCATCAGCTCTTTTTTGCTCATAGATTCCGGATCTTTTTCCAGACGAACTTCCGTTTCTGCCACTGCTTTGGAAACAGCGATCAGATCTCTTACCGCTTTTTTGATCGTTGTAGGCGTAATTCCATGTTCCTTATTATACTTTTCCTGAATTTCACGACGACGTTCTGTTTCCTCGATCGCTTTTTTCATGGAATCTGTCATAACATCCGCATACATTACAACATGTCCTTCACTGTTACGTGCAGCTCGTCCGATTGTCTGAATCAGTGAAGTCTCCGAACGAAGGAATCCTTCTTTGTCCGCATCAAGAATTGCAACCAGGGTGATTTCCGGAATATCAAGACCTTCTCGCAGAAGGTTGATTCCAACCAGTACATCGAATACATCCAGACGCATATCTCGAATAATCTGTGCACGTTCCAGCGTATCAATGTCCGAATGCAGATATTTTACACGAATTCCTACTTCTTTCAGAAAATCGGTCAATTCTTCTGCCATTCGTTTTGTGAGTGTTGTAATCAGAACTTTATGTTTGCCCTCGATTTCTTTATTGATTTCTCCGATCAGATCATCAATCTGCCCCTCTACGGGACGTACTTCTACTTTCGGATCCAGAAGTCCGGTAGGTCGGATAATCTGTTCCGCACGCAATAATTCATGTTCTTCCTCATAGACTCCCGGTGTCGCGGAAACAAACAATACCTGATCCAGTTTTTCCTCAAATTCCTGAAAATTTAACGGACGGTTATCTTTTGCCGACGGAAGTCGAAATCCATAATCCACCAATGTCTGTTTACGATTCTGATCACCGGCATACATTGCTCCAACCTGTGGAATTGTTTTGTGCGATTCATCAATAATCAGCAAAAACTCGTCACCGAAATAATCCATCAGCGTATATGGCGGCTGCCCCGGTTCCAATCCCGATAAATGACGGGAATAATTTTCAATGCCTGAACAGAAACCGGTTTCCTTCATCATTTCAATATCAAAATTCGTACGTTCGGAAATTCTCTGCGCCTCAAGAAGCTTATCTTCACTTTTAAACCAGGCAACTCTCTCGTTCATTTCTTCTTCGATCGCATTAGCTGCCTTCAATATCTGTTCCATAGGAACCACATAATGAGAAGCCGGGAAAATGCTCACATGATTTCTCTCACTTTTCACCTCTCCAGTGAGAACATCTATGTCAGTGATCCTATCGATCTCATCTCCAAAAAATTCAACACGAACAGCTCGATCCGATGCATTTGCCGGAAAAATTTCCAGCACGTCACCACGTACACGAAATGTTGCTCGATGAAAATCCATATCATTTCTTGTGTACTGTATTTCGATAAGCTGACGAATCACATCATCTCGATCTTTCATCATCCCCGGGCGAAGCGAAATCATCATGTCCTGAAATTCCTGCGGAGATCCCAAACCATAGATACAGGAAACCGATGAAATGATAATTACATCTTTGCGCTCTGCCATTGCTGCTGTCGCAGAAAGTCTCAATTTGTCAATTTCTTCGTTTATTGCAGAGTCCTTGGCAATGTATGTATCAGAGGATGGAACATATGCCTCCGGCTGATAGTAATCATAATAAGAAACAAAATACTCTACTGCATTTTCCGGAAAGAATTCCTTGAACTCTCCATATAACTGTGCTGCCAGCGTCTTGTTATGTGCCAATATTAATGTTGGTTTATTCAATGCTTTAATTACATTTGCCATCGTGAAGGTTTTACCGGATCCGGTAACCCCCAAAAGAGTCTGACATTGATTTCCTTCCTTAAATCCCTTTACAAGTGCCTCTATTGCCTGCGGCTGATCTCCGGTAGGCTGAAATTCTGAATGAAGCTTAAATTCCATGGTAATCACTTCTTTCTATCTTTTGTGCTGTCAAAAAGTTATCTGTTTTTTATTTTATCACGTACCCTGTTCACAGAATATAATTTTAGCTGTTTTAAGCTATTTTAAGCTGTTTTTCTGATTTTATTGAACAAACGATTGTACATTTTTATAATTGTTCCGACCAAAACTGCCGCGATCACGCTTCCTTCTCGAACACCAGCAAGCTTTCCGAGGAAAATCAGGCAAACCGCAGCTGCGATAACGATATACAGTACATCAAATAATATTTTGATATTTTCATATTTTTTTCCCGTTACCTGGCTAATTGCTCGATTCATTGCTTCGCCCGGAAGCATGGCAACGCCGCCTTTTAACTGAATCCAGATTCCAAATGCAACAATAAAGCAGCTGAGAATCATGTAGAAAAACTGTTCCAAATAAGAATGTACTTCTATTCCTTTAATAAGAAAGCATGAAAAATTAGTCATATAACCGTACAGGAAAGCCAGCACTGTCTGAATTACGATTTCAACAGGCTTACATTTTTTTCCAAGCAAAATCACCTGAACGGCAATCTGAATAATGCTAAGCAGATTTAACCAGCCGCCAAACGTCAGTAAACTGCTGACCAGAGAAATAGAATACGGTATTGCCGATACCGGAGATGTCCCCAGTCCGGCTTTTGTCGAAAATGCAACTCCCAAAGATGCAATGAACAATCCAATAATAAAAAGTCCATATCTTACAACCAAATTACTGTCATTTCTACTCATAAATTTTTTCTCTCCTTTAACACATAAAAAGGTGCAGACAATATGATATTCGCCTGCACTCTTTATACTTTTACCGATATTTATACTATTATATATTTATTAGCTTTGCAATTGATTTTTGAGATTTAACTCTGAATTCGAAACTGCATTAGCGAGCATCACCCATAAAGAATAATGCAAGTGTTCCTGGACCTGAATGGGCTCCAATCGTAGCTCCTACGAAATTGATCAGTTCCACTTTTACCGGATATTTTTCTTTTACCAGTTTCATTACATAATTGGCATCTTCCTCACAATCACCATGAGAAATGAAAACGGTATCACAAGAATCCTTATGACTTCCGATTTTTTCATCCATCAGACGAACCAGTTCCTGAAGTGATTTTTTTCTTCCTCTGATCTTTCCGATATTAATCAGATGCCCTTCACTATCCACATGAAGGATTGGTTTGATGTTCAGCATACCGCCAACGATCGCCGTTGTTTTTGAAACACGTCCGCCACGATGAAGGTGATTCAGGTCGTCTACGGTAAATAAATGCACTATATTTTGAAGGTGTTCCTGTGTCCACTTTACTACCGTATCAAAATCTTTTCCCTCTTCTTTGAGCTTCTGTGCATAGTGAACCAGAAGTCCCTGTCCCAAAGAAGCAGCCAGGGAATCTACTACTGCAATTTTACGTTCCGGATATTCTTCCTTCAATTCTTCAACCGCTATGCGTGAGCTATTGTAGCCTGTACTAAGTCCGGATGAAAAAGCGATGTGGAATACATCTTTTCCTTCTTTTAAATAAGGTTCAATCAGATTTCTGATATCTTCCGGATTTACCGCAGCTGTTGTCGGCAATGATCCGGCTCTCATTTTCGCATAAAATTCCCGAACCGGAAGAAATGTTTCATATGTATAGTTATTTCCGTCCATACTATAACTAAAATACGCACAGCCAATTCCATGTTCCTGAAGATAGCTCTCCGGAAGGTCTGAATTCGCGTCTGTTGTAATAATATAATCACTCATATCTCTTTCCTCAGCTTTCCCTTATTATTTATTTTTAACATCAATTACTTTATTATGTAGTTTTAACTACTACATCATACCATTCATAGAACAATTCATCAAGTAAAAATATAAGAATTCATTTTATTTCTTCAGGATTTCAAGGGCTTTCTGAAGCTGATTATCTTCTTCATATGTGAATGTTTCTTTATTTAACAGTTTTTCTTCTAATTCTATCTCCACGTCAGGAGAAATACCCACCTTGTTGATGGAATGACCGTTTGGCGTATAGTAATTGGAAACCGTCAGCTTCACCGCACTACCATCTTTGAGACTGAACAGAGATTGCACGACCCCTTTTCCGTACGTCGATGTTCCGATAATCGTTCCGATTCCATGATCCTGCACTGCACCGGCAAAAATTTCGGCCGCACTTGCACTATTATGATTCACCAGTACCGCTAAAGGAATTTCAATCCTATTTTCACCGTCACACGTAATTTCTTCCCGTTCCCCATTTTTATTTTCCGTATACACGATCAGGCCTTCCGGCAGCAGTTCTCGCAGCACTGCACACACACTATCCATCAAACCGCCCGGATTATTTCGCAGATCGATCACCAGGGATTCCATGCCACGGCCTTTCAGTTCTGCATACGCACTCATAAACTGATCATAGGTAACTTTTGTAAATTCATCGATTTTAATGTATCCAACATGCTGTCCGATCAAATCATGACTTACCGATGGCATTTCCACGTTATCAATTTCAATAACGATATCCATCGACTCCTCTATTCCCTTTCGGTAAACCGTAAGCGTCACACTTGAGGCAGTATCCACCTTGATTCGCTCAGAAACTTCTGTCAATTCTGCGTTTGTGATATCTTCACCATTCACTTTGGTAATAATATCGCCTTCCAGGAGTCCCGCTTTCTGAGCCGGACTATTCTCATAGCAGGAGTAGACTCTTACTCCGCCATCTGCATTTTTCTCCATAAGAATTCCAATTCCAACGTAAGATCCTTCCGTTGTCTGATTCTCTACCTTGTACTGTTCTGCCGTATAATAACGCGAATAGACATCATTCAAACCGGCAATCAATCCGGCATACATACCTTCGGCAAGCATATCCTCATCTTTTTCATTTAAATAATACTCATCAATCATTTTTTCCAGACCGACCAATTTCGAGACATGTTCCGTATCCGATAATACGGTACTCTGACCATATAATGCCTGATGATACCCGAACCATCCTGCCCCTATGATCAGAAGCGTTCCCAGCGCTCCGGCTAATAATCCTTTGTAAAAATTTCTATCCACCGATGTTTCCTCTAATCTCTCTAATTTAAGATGAGCTGCCGATATACGACAGCTCATAATTTTTATCTAAATTCTACTTCATCTCATAAGAGAATCTGTTTATACTTTCAAATGCTTTCTGGTACTCCAGAAACTTCCAAGGAAGCCGATTCCGATTCCAAGTGCAAGTCCGATTGGCAGAACCACCTGAAAAATCTCTTTAACATCGATAAATGCAACAACGCCTGTCAGTACATTGAATTTTTCAAGAATAAATTGTACGGCGGAGCTATATGCAAAATACAAACCAGTCAAAGGAATCGCTGCTCCAATAATTCCCAGAATAATTCCTTCTAATACAAATGGACTTCTGACAAATCGATCTGTCGCCCCAATATATTTCATGATTGCAATTTCTTCTTTTCGAACGGAAATACCAACAGAAATCGTATTGCTGATCAGGAAAATGGAAATAACAAGCAGCATTGCAATCACCGCAATCGAAACGTACGACACCAATTTATTGAGCGATCCCAATGTATGGGCAGCTTCTTCTGACTGATTGACTTCGCGTACAGAATTCAATCCCTGAATATAATTTGCAACCTCTGTCTGCATCTCGATTTCATTGAGATAAACACGATAGTTAGATGAGTTTACCAATGGATTATCATCCTTAAATCCCTCTGCTGCATCTGATCCCTGGAAGTACTGTTCTTTGAATTTTTCCCATGCCTCTTCGGCTGATTCAAATTCAATATGATCCACCTGCGGCAATGCAGCGATCTGTGTTCCTACCTCCTGCATCTGTTCCGATGTCGTTCCTTCCTGGAAAAAGACAGTAATCGGAACTTCTGATTCTACGCTGTGCGCAATATGATCCACATTCGTTACAATTGAATAAAAAATACCCACCAGAAAAATACAGGCAGCCATCGTAATGATCGATGCCAGAGAAAACATCCAGTTTCTTTTGATGTTTTTGAACCCCTGTTTCATAATATAGAAAAATGTACTTGGTCTCATAAATAGGCTCCTTCCCGCTCATCGCTAATGATAGAGCCTTCATGCATCGTGATTACGCGTTTTTTCATCGCGTTTACAATTTCCTTGTTATGTGTAACAACAAGAACCGTCGTTCCTCTCTGGTTGATCTCATCGAGCAGATTCATAATCTCAATCGATGTTTTTGGATCCAGGTTTCCTGTCGGCTCATCTGCCAGCAAAATATCCGGTCTGTTTACCATCGCACGAGCCAATGCGACTCTTTGCTGCTCTCCACCTGAAAGCTCATCCGGAAGTGATTTATATTTGCTCGCAAGTCCAACCTCCTGCAGTACATCCGGAACTCTTTTTCGGATCACACGGCTCGGACGTCCGATTACACGCTGAGCAAAAGCAACATTTTCATATACATTACGATCACGCAGCAAACGGAAATCCTGAAAAACCACGCCGAGCTTTCTGCGGAATTTTGCAACACGTCGATGCTTCATTCCTTCCAGGCGTTCTCCTGCAACCGTAATTTCTCCGCTTGTTGCATCCAATTCCTTCAATAATAATTTAATCAGGGTTGATTTTCCGGAACCGCTGCTTCCTACAATAAAGACAAACTCCCCTTTGTCAATATGGATATTGGCACGATTCAATGCCGGAAGGCCCTTACCATACGATTTACTTACATTTACTAAATCGATCATAGTTCTCCCTCTTTTATACTCCTCATTTCTATTTAATTATCACCTTATCGGTGTTTTGAAATTATGTTAACATTTTGTTACATCATTGTAATATATTCATTTTTAAAATGCAAGGTGTTTTTTATGAAGATTTTGTGATTTAAAACACGCATATTATATAAAAATGGAGAGAGCATCTGCTGCTCTCTCCATCGTCTCAACTTTTCAGTTTTTCGATTTAAAATTCCAGAGTTTCCATATATTTCATGTAACGAACTACCATCAGTGCAATCTTGAATGTAATTGCATCTTCAAATACTCGCAAATCAAGCCCTGTGCTTTTCTGTAATTTATCCAATCGATATACCAGTGTATTTCTATGAATATACAGCTGTCTGGATGTTTCAGATACATTCAGACTGTTTTCAAAGAACTTATCAATTGTCGTCAGAGTTTCTTCATCAAAATCATCCGGTGATTTGTTTTCAAAAATTTCTTTGATAAACATTTTACACAGCGGGATAGGCAGCTGATAGATCAGACGTCCGATACCCAGTGAGCTGTATGCAATAACATCTTTGTCACCAAAGAAAATCTTGCCGACATCCAATGCCATACGCGCTTCTTTATAGGAACGCGAAACTTCCTTCAGTTCGTTGATAATCGTTCCATATGCCATATAGATGCCACTATTTCGTTCCATACCAAGTGAATCCATAATGGTATTAGACAGTTTTTCAAGTTCCGGATATCCTTCTCCGTCTTCCAGTTCCTTTACAATAATAATGCTCTTTTCATCTACGGCAGTGATGAAATCTTTATTTTTGCTGTGGAAAAGACCTTTTACGATTTCGCCATAGTTATTGTGCTCTTTATCCTGCGGCAATTCCAAAATCATAACTGCTCTTCGCTTATTTGCAGCAATATGGAGCTTCTTTGCACGATTGTAAATATCAACGAGCAGCAGATTATCCAACAGAAGATTTTTGATAAAGCTATCCTTATCAAAACGTTCTTTATAAGCAACGATCAGATTTTGCAGCTGGAATGCAGCAAGTTTTCCAACCGTAAAGGTATCCTCTGCATCACCATGCACAACCAGTACATATTCCAACTGATAATCATCAAACACTTTAAAATATAAATGGTCTTTAATAATCTGGCTGTCGGCCTGTGATCCTACAAAAGCCTGAATGTCAGCTGATACTACGGAGAAATCCAAATAAGTGGAAGCCAAAATTTTTCCTTCCAGATCGATCACGCAGAATTCCTTGCGAGAAATTTCCTTCAATCCTTCTAATGTACTCTGTAAAACCTGGTTTGAAATCATACCATTCATCCCTTCTTTGCTTATTGTATCAATTGTGTAGTATTACCGTTCAGATTTCATTTTTTCTCATCTGAGCTGTTGTATTCTTTTCCATAATTTCATCGTTATATTTAGTTATTTTAATACAAATTGACCAAAAATAAAAGGGGGTATTGTAAAAATTTACAATTATTCTTCTAATTTTTGTGAAATATATCAAAAGCAAAGAAAAATGGCACCTTGAAAAGCCCATTTATCATAGCCGACAAACTGCTTTTTCAACTTCCTTACCGGTCATTTTCTTCAATCTGCTTTGTCAGATAGCGTCCTACGATTTTTGAAAAACCGGTAATGTTTCTAATATATGCAAAATCTTTACCAAAGATTTTTCTCTCTGTGAGAAGATCTTTTTCCTCTCCGACAAATACTCCTAGTACACTCACACCCAGATTTCGTAGTTTTCTGATTTCCGTCGCTGTATCCGCAATTGCATATTTACCGTGATATGGCTCCGGATTTTTTGCATTTGGTCGATTGACCATGACGTCATATGGACGTCCGTCGCTTAATATAATCAAAATTTTATGAGTTTCTTCTCTTTGCAGAAGTCCGTAACCTGCTGCACGAATTGCCAGTCCATCCCGATTGTTTGAGGATGTAACATAGTTAAAAATATTTTCGTCCTCTTTTTTGGGTGCATCATATTCACGGAAGCGATGCATAATCGTATAATCCCAAAATGTACAATAGCTCATTGCTCTGTGCGGAATCCCGGCTTCGCTCAAGGCCGCACTGATGATATAAGCCTGCAGTGCCACATCTCCCTGGCGTTTCATCTGCGAACCGCTTGCATCGATCAAAATATCTACCACAAAATCCGCACTGTCTCCTTTGATTTCACGCTGAAAAATAGTTGCCTCGCTGCTTCTGCTCAAACGCCAGATTCTCGAAGGAACGATTTTGCCTCTGTCCGACAAAATCTGCTGTATTTCATCACGCATCATCAATGATTTTTTCAAGGTCCCGGCTAAATTTGTGATATTCTGCCTTGCAACACGATATTTCTCATGATAAATCCAGATATTTTTACTCTTTATTTTTTTTGCATATTCCAATTGATAATTACGCTTAACCGCACTTACCAGAATTCCATCCGTAAAATACACACTGCAATCACTATGAATTCCTCTGCATAACAGATGATTCATCCTCTTTTCTTCCATTTCAGACAGATATGTTTTTCCGAAATTCAATTCCACATACGTATGCGCTTTTTGGAGTGCTTCTTCCGACACTACCATGATCTTTCGCCGTGAATTTCGCTGTTCTTCCATTTTTTCCGTAACAGAAGAATCTTCAAGGCTTGTCATCTGTTTCGTCAGATTTTCAATGTAGCTTTCCAGTGCTTCCTCGTACAGTTCCTCCGACATAAAATCCTTCCAGTCAGAATCTGCGATTTCACGAAGACTGACAGACATAACCTTTTCCAAATCTCCGTGCGCTCTTTCAAAATCCGGATCAATGATCGTATTATATAATTCATCTGCTATTTGAATCAGTTCCATTGTCCCTGCCGCATTTCTTGCACCGTATAAGACCTGTCTGACCTGATCGATTTTTCTTTCTGTCACATGGGTTTCGCCGTCCAAATGATCACGCAAAACAGCAATCTTCAGTCGTCCCAGAATATCACCGTATGCCGGCATTTTTTCAAAATCCTGTTCCAGAATATCTGTAAATGCTTTTCTTTGCATTTCAACGATTCCGGGTCTTTCCGCACAGATTTTCTGTCCAATGGCCTCCTCAATACAAAGCTGTACCACTGATGTCAACAAAGTTTCATCCGCCTGAAGATAGATTTTACGAATCATATAGGTTCCCATCTGCTCTTTATCATAAAATCTGGCAAAAGCTCCCTGTTTAATTCCGTTATATAATGCAATTGCCTCTGAACGCAGAAAAAGCGAAAGATCCGGTTTTATTTCAAGCGTATAATCCCCGCTGATCGTCCAGAGCAAATTTCGAATACGATTCTCATAATCCAACAGTTTCTCGTCCGGCAAAGCTTCCATTACAGATAATGTGCTTTCTGTCGGAACTCTTTCTGCCACATTATTTTGATCCATTTTACGCATATACGTCTTCCTTCGTCCACATTGTTGGTATTCGTGTACGTACAACATCCTCCACAATTTCTTTTTCAAAGATATCAAAGGTTTTGTTTACAACTCCCATTTGAACAGCCAGCCACGGAGAAAGACCGGTCTCAACAACACGCACAGCTGCCAGAAGGCCTCGAAGATCCAACGCTTTTGTGGAAATTTCGCCATTGCTGCATTTTTTCTGCAGATCAAGAAAAACACCGGCGAACTGCTCCAATGCATTTTCCTTCATATCCGGATACATTTTTTGGAAAATATAATGCAGAGACTCTTCTGACTGTGGCGGCATATCGATAACCAGAAATCGGGAAACCAATGCTTCATTTAATTCTTTTGTTCCCGCATAGCCATAGTTCATGGTTCCGATAAAACGTGCCGCCGGATGCAGATCAATTTTGTCATATCCCGGAACATCGATAGAGCGGCGATAATCCAGTGTTGCATGCAATACGGAAACGGCATCATTTTTGGCCATATTAATTTCATCCAGAATCCCAAAGCCACCATACTGTGCGCATTGGTAAATACTTCCTTTACGAAGCTGCACTTCATTATTTACAAATGTATCTGTACCGATCAGATCGCCGCTGTTTGTATTAACATGAAAAGATACATTGTAGGTCGGTCTTTGAAAAATATATGCAAGATTCTCTGCAAGAATATTTTTTCCGGTTGCCTTTGGTCCGGAAAGCAGGAGATTTTCCCCTTGCAGAATTCCTGCGATTGCCATTTCCAAAATCTGTTTTCCATAGAAAGGCATCGTTGGTTTCGTTACTCTGTGGGCAACCTCTGCAGGAATCTCATATTTTGCCCGAAATTTTCTTACTGCGTCCACAAGGCTTTTATTCACACCCTGTTCTTCTAAAAAAAGCAAATCGTTCATCTTGTCCTCTTTTTCTAATTATTTATATGGTAGATAAAAGACGGGAGCTGAACTCCCGCCTTTTAATATTGTAAATATATTAAACTTCAAATACCAGATCACCATAAGATGGCATTGGCCACATTTCTTTGTCAACCAGCATCTCCAGTTCATCTACAGGACGGCGAAGCGCTTTCATTACCGGAACAACCTGTTCACGGCAGAAACAAGCTCTCTTTTGTCCCTCTTCCTGCGTCTGAATCTGTCCCACCAGTTCCTTCAGTTTACTCATGGCTACGTTTGTCTGATGCAGATAATCACTTGTTTTTTTCAAAAGTTCCATCTGCACGCTCACATCAATATCCCCTGCTGCCTTTACTGTATTAATGGAGTTTGCAAGAACAGTTGTATATCGGATAACAGCCGGAATGATTTGTTTTGTTGCCATATCAATCATTACACGCGCTTCAATATTGATTTCTTTTGCATAAATTTCATACTGAATTTCTGCACGAGACTCCAGCTCCGCTCTTGTAAATACACCAAATGATTCAAAAAGTCGTACTGCTTTCTCTGTGGTCAGAGCCGGTATTGCCTCTACCATAGAAGAAAGATTCGGAAGGCCGCGGCGTTTTGCCTCTTCTTCCCACTCTTTTGAATATCCGTTTCCATTAAAGACAATACGCTGATGCTGTGTTGCGTATTCTTTGATGATATTTTGAACTTCCGCCATGACATCATCTGCTTTTTCCAGACGATCGCAGGTATCACGGAACACTTCCGCTGCAATGGTATTCAATACGACATTACATTCGGAAATGGAATCCTTTGATCCAACCATACGGAATTCAAATTTATTGCCTGTAAAAGCAAATGGCGAGGTACGGTTACGGTCCGTCGCATCTTTTCTGAAATCCGGAAGTGTTTTTACACCGGTATCCAGGATTTCACCTTTGATACTATGTGTAGCTGTTCCTGTATTGATCAGCTGCTCCAGTACATCCTCCAGCTGTTCTCCGAGGAATACGGAGATAATTGCAGGCGGAGCTTCCTGACCGCCAAGTCGTTCATCATTTCCGACATTTGCAGCGGATTCACGTAAAAGATCTGCATGCTCATCTACTGCTTTTAAAATACAGGTCAAAACAAGCAGAAACTGCACATTTTCATGTGGATGTTTTCCCGGATCCAAAAGATTGATTCCATCATCCGTTGTCAGTGACCAGTTATTGTGTTTACCGGATCCATTCAATCCTGCAAATGGTTTTTCATGAAGCAGACAATACATACCATGACGATGTGCCACTCTTTTGAGGATTCTCATCATGAGCTGGTTCTGATCTGCAGCCATATTGACCGGTGCATAGATCGGTGCCAGTTCATGCTGTGCAGGTGCAACCTCATTATGCTGTGTTTTTGCGGTAACGCCCAACTTCCAGCATTCTTCGTTCACTTCTTTCATATAGCGGGCGATACGCTGACGAATGGTTCCAAAATAATGGTCGTCCATTTCCTGACCTTTCGGCGGCATCGCTCCAAATAAAGTTCTTCCTGTGTAGATCAGGTCTTTTCTCTGCTGCCATTTTTCACGGTCTATGAGGAAATATTCCTGTTCTGCACCAACTGAAGGAATTACTTTTTTAGATGTTGTATTTCCCAGAAGTCTCAATAAACGGACTGCCTGTACGTTAATCGCCTGCATAGAACGGAGCAATGGTGTTTTCTGATCCAGTGCCTCTCCTGTATAGGAACAAAATGCTGTTGGAATACAAAGCGTACAGCCTCCCTCATCATGACGAACAAATGCCGGTGAAGTACAATCCCATGTAGTATATCCTCGTGCCTCAAATGTTGCACGAAGACCACCGGATGGAAATGAAGATGCATCCGGTTCACCTTTGATCAGTTCCTTACCGGAAAAAGACATCAGTACTTTTCCGTTTTCCATAGGTGCGGTAATAAACGCATCATGTTTTTCCGCGGTAACGCCTGTCAATGGCTGGAACCAGTGCGTATAATGTGTTGCGCCTTTTTCGATTGCCCACTCTTTCATTTCATGTGCAACAACATCTGCGATCTCCATCGTGAGATCTGCACCCTCTTCAATGGTACGTTTCAGCTCTTTGTATACTTTCTTTGGAAGGCGTTCCTGCATAACCGAATCGTTAAACACATCACAACCAAAAGTATCCGTTACGTTTATATACTCGCTCATTTTTTATCCTCGCTATACAATTATTTCATAATGTCCTGTTTGTTACCTGCTGCCTGCATCGAAAAACTTCACAGTAAAAGCCATCTTTCAGTCATTTTACTTTGTGCTCTTCAAATACATCTGCAGTGCCTGCTTTCTATTCTCAATCTCAACATAGGTTTCTTCACCGCCGAATTCACCATCCAAAGTCCATGGAATGCCGACTTCCGACTCAAAAATGACTTTTGAACTTTTAAAAATATGAACCAGTTCCGAATGTGCCGTACCACTAATCAGCGTGCTGATAATTCCCTGCAATTCCAATACATTTTTGGGAGCCTGCACCAGTGTCACTTCAAAAACACCGTCATTCATATCCACATCTTTTCCTGTAATTCCTTTAAATCCGCCTACAGAACGAGAATTGCTGACCATACAATAGATAAAATCACCTTCCAGTTTTACTTCTTCGGAAGTCACCTTTGCATGATAGGTGCGAATATCGGCCAGACTCCTGATTCCTTCAATGACATATGCCAAATGGCCAAGCAGATTTTTCAGATCCTGATCTGTTGCATAAGACACCTCGGTAAAAAGACCAAACGCAGCAACATACGCAAACGTTCCATCATTAAATCTTCCGATATCGCAGCGATATGGAACCTCTTCCATGACATTCCTGGCTGCATCTTCCAGATTTTTTGGCAGAAACAAACTATTGGCAAAATCGTTGGTACTTCCTGCCGGAAGATAACCGATCGGTGTATCATCTTCCACATGCATCATACCGGTCACAACTTCATCCAGAGTTCCATCGCCTCCGCAGCAAACGATCAGATCCACCTGTGCAGCGTATTTAACCGCCTGCTCATATGCGTCTCGCGGCCCCTGTGTTGCGCGAACGATCACTTCATACCCGCCTTTATTAAAGATATCAATAATATTGGACAGATGATTTTTTATCTTTCCTTTCCCGGCTTTGGGATTAAATATGAACAACATTTTCTTTTCCATTATCGTATTTCCTCCTATGTGCCAGTTTTGATACTTTTATAGTTATTCAATACCTTCATTGGTACTTACTTTCATATAACTCTTTAGTATCATAAAAAAAACAGAAATAAAAGTCAATGTCAACTTTTATTCCTGTTTTTCATTTTATTGATTTTTTAGTAATTTTTTATAATATATCTTTGCTTTATTCATTTAGAACATAGTATTCAAGAACCGCACCTTCAAATTCAAAGGTCTGATCCAAAGTATAGTTTTCTTCGAACCACGCATTCTGATCGGATGAAAATTTCACCATTCTGCGCAGTGTACCTTCTCCAACCAATACACCTTCCGGCCGTCTTTCTTTCATATCATCTATGATGTAATCCGTCATAGGCGGATATACAGAGGCATCCGGAAAATCAGAGGTATAAATCTGTGTATCCCACCGAAGCATTGCATATATTTCCGGAACACCTATTCCAAATCCATATGTATTTTCCGGAATGTTTGCGGCAATATGCGCTGCAAAATCTACAATTCCCTGTCGATCATGAAAAATTTTCTTGTAATCCACATTAAATCCATACTGAATTACGGTTCCGACAAATACTACAAAAATTACGCAGCTATTTACAACGCTCAACAATCCATGATACAGCTGACCGGTTGTATAGTTTTTCCATTTTTTCACACGGAATGTTTTCACCATATTCCATCCGGATTGAGCTGCCATACACATCAGAAGCATCGAAGGAAGATGTCCGATGTCCAGATTATGATAGGTTGCACGATTCATATAATAGGAAATCTGCCCCAATGTCAGCACTGAAACACCAAATACAAAATAGGCACGATTTAAATTAACCAGGCTATAGGAATGATTTTTGACAAAAATAATCATTCTGGAAATTCCCCAGGCAAGACCGATGCATAACAGCAGTAACATCGTCATGTATGCACTTGGGAATGTCGTAAGTTCAATACGCAAAAGATCTGTTACATATTCACTTGTAAGCAGCGGAAACAAAAATGTTTTGATTGAGTTGACCGTACCTCCATGAAGCAAATTATATGCATTTACAACTCCCCATGCTCCCATAAATGATAAAATCACAGCTGCCAAATGAATGACAAAAGTTCCCAGCACTTTGCGTACTGTCCATTTTTTCTCACAAAGATCACGCAATATCCAGAATGCTGCAAATCCAAGTGCACAAAAAATACCCGATTCCGTATTCCACAAAATGGCCAGGAGGCTAATGAAATAACTAAGCAGCATCATCCATCTGTTTGATTTTCGGAAACGGACAATCAAAGCCATGAAGAAAATCGAAATGCTCATAAAGAGAACTCGATGCGGCCACAGCTGCCAATAATAGCCGCCTCTCATAGTCAATGTTGGGAATGACATTGCAACCGCACCAATGATGCGAAGGATGTTGTTTTCTACCATCATATGCAATGCCAGACACATCAGTACCTGGGTAAGAGCCAAAAGCAGTGCATTCAGCAGAATGAAATCAATAAAATCCCCACCCAGAATTTTCAGAGGCAGGCGATATAAAATCCCGTAATGTCCGTAAATACTCGCAACGGTATCTGAATACGGACTGCCGTGCAAAGCAGTATAGATAGAGTTGAAATATGCATTGGTATGAAGACGATTCGACTCTCCGGTCTTAAAAATTGCCGGTGTATAAAAAGTATACAGATTCAGCACACCAAGCATTGCATATAAAATAAATGGTGCAAGAGCAGATTTTTTTATTTCTGCATTTCTGACATAAATCAGAAAAAGCCAGATCAGACATACCAGACAAAATAAAACAAGCCAGGCAGGAAGCTTATGCCATGCATAACGATCTGAAACGCCACCGAAAATCATTCCCTCATCACGCATCATAACAAGAAGAAACCAAATAGCGAAAATCAGATTGATTACCATCGTCAGATAGCCCAATATAGACCCCTGTTTATCTGTTTTCTTTCGAAATCTGTTCAATACTCCATAGGAACAGAAAAATAAAACACAGAATACAATGATAAACGATCCATATAGCAATAAATTCTGATTACCATGAGATGCAAGTGCCTGATTGATTGCCGGTACCTTTAATCCTGCCAAGGCAAATAAAACCGAAATCCAGAATGATAATAGAAAAGCAATAATATGGTTTGATGATGTTTTCATTTCGCAGATCCTTTCTCTATCGTAACAAAAGAACTTCCACTTGACGTTCTCTTTGCATGTATGTCAAAAAAAAACCTTCGATACAATATCGAAGGTTTCTAGTAGCGAGAGGGGGATTCGAACCCTCGACACCACGGGTATGAACCGTGTGCTCTAGCCAACTGAGCTATCTCGCCATATTTATTTAAATTATGGGGCCTACAGGGCTCGAACCTGTGACCCTCTGCTTGTAAGGCAGATGCTCTCCCAGCTGAGCTAAGACCCCATATTCGGTGTGATTAAGAGGTGTTCTCTCAACCGACTTCGTTAGTATACACTTAACCATATACATTTGTCAACAAGTTTTTTTATTTTTTTAATTTTTTTTGAAATAATTTTTTAACCCTAACCTGCGATCAGAAATGAAGGATTCTATTATATAAATACGGCCCGCCATTTTTGTGACGGGCCGTGATAAGAATACCTTTTTTAAGTACTATATTATTTGAAGTATTTTACACCTGATTCAAAGATCTGAAGATCCTGTTCACCATAGATGTTCATAGCAACACCTGTATCACGACGTTCACTATGTGCCATCTTGCCGAGTACTCTGCCGTCAGGACTTGTAATACCTTCAATGTTGAAGTAAGAACCATTAATGTTCCATTCTTCGTCAGTGAGAAGTTTTCCATCCGGAGTTACATACTGTGTTGCTACCTGTCCGTTTTCAAACAGTTTCTTGATCCATTCTGTATTTGCAACAAATCGACCTTCACCGTGAGAAGCCGGGTTACAATATACACCGCCCAGTTCTGCATTCTGCAGCCATGGAGATTTGTTGCTGACAACTTTTGTATATACCATTTTGGAAATATGACGGCCAATGGTATTGTATGTCAGTGTTGGTGAATCGGATTTCTGTCCGCAGATTTCACCATAAGGTACAAGACCAAGCTTGATCAAAGCCTGGAATCCATTACAGATACCAAGTGCAAGACCATCTCTTTCGTTCAAAAGCTTCATAACCGCTTCTTTAATTTTTTCATTCTGGAAAGCAGTTGCGAAGAATTTTGCGGATCCATCCGGTTCATCACCGGCTGAGAATCCACCCGGGAACATGATCATCTGTGCCTGACTGATGGATTTTTCAAACAGTTCTACAGAATCACGAATATCTTCTGCTGTAAGGTTTTTGAATACCTTTACATCAACTTCTGCTCCTGCACGTTCAAATGCACGTGTGCTGTCATATTCACAGTTTGTTCCTGGGAATACCGGAATAAATACGCGAGGTTTTGCAACTTTATTTTTGCAGATATAAATGCTGTCTGCCTTGTAAAGACCTGTTTCCACTTCGCCTTCTTTATTTTCTTTTGATGCTGTCTGGAAAACTTTTTCCAAAGTACCTTTCCATGCAGTTTCTGCTTCTTCAAGTGTGATCTGTGCATCACCATAAGTAAATGCAGCATTGTCGGTAACTTCACCGATTACTGTATTAGGAACAGTAAGTGCTTCTACATCACCGGAAACTTCACAGATAATATCTCCGAATCCAGGAGCAAAGAAATCTTCTGCTGCGAGATCTGTGCAAATTGAAACGCCCATCGCGTTACCAAATGCCATTTTGCTGACTGCTGCAGCAATTCCGTGACGATCCAATGCATATGCGGATACAACTTTCTTGTTCTGGATATCATCGTGAAGTTTTGTATAAACTGCCATAAGGGCATCATAATCCGGAAGATCATATTTGTCCTTTGGTGTACGGATCCAAACCAGTTTATTTCCTGCTTTTTTCAATTCAGGTGTGATAACATCTTTGAGTTTTGCAACGTCAACGGCAAAAGAAACCAGCGTTGGCGGAACGTCGATATCATTAAAGGTTCCGGACATACTGTCTTTACCGCCAATAGAAGGAAGACCAAATCCAAGCTGAGCTGCATAAGCACCGAGAAGTGCTGCAAATGGCTGGCTCCATCTCTTTGGATCTTCTGACATGCGACGGAAGTATTCCTGGAATGTGAAACGAATTTTACTGAAATCACCACCGGTTGCAACAATACGTGCTACAGATTCAACGACTGCATAAACCGCACCGTGATATGGACTCCAGGATGACAGGTATGGATCAAAACCATAACTCATCATTGTTACTGTTTCTGTTTTGCCATTTAATACAGGAACTTTTGCAACCATAGACTGTGTTTCTGTCATCTGGTACTGTCCGCCGTGAGGCATAAATACGCTTCCGGCACCGATGGAACCATCAAAACACTCTACAAGTCCTTTCTGTGAGCAGACGTTCAAATCTGCAAGTGTTTCAAGCCATTTTGCTTTTACATCTGCAACTTCTGCTTTTTCCGCAAAAATATTTCCTTCTTTATTTGGAATTTCTACTTCTACTTTTGTTTCCTGATGTGCCCCGTTGGTATCAAGGAAGGCTCTGGAAATATTTACAATTTCTGTTCCTCTCCATACCAGAACCAGACGAGGTTCTTCTGTTACAACGGCAACCGGAATTGCTTCCAGGTTTTCTTCATTTGCAAATCCAAGGAATTTATCAACATCTTTCGGATCTACAACAACAGCCATACGTTCCTGAGATTCAGAAATTGCAATTTCTGTACCATCAAGACCTGCATATTTTTTCGGAACCTTATCCAGGTCAACACGAAGTCCGTCTGCCAGTTCTCCAATTGCTACAGACACACCGCCTGCACCAAAGTCATTACATTTTTTAATAATACAGCTTACTTCTTCTCGGCGGAACATACGCTGAATCTTACGCTCTGTAGGCGCATTACCCTTCTGTACTTCAGCACCGCATACTTCGATAGAAGCTTCTGTATGTACTTTTGAAGATCCGGTTGCACCACCGATTCCGTCACGGCCTGTACGACCGCCAAGAAGAATAATGATATCTCCCGGATCAGAGTTTTCACGAATAACCGCTCTTCTAGGTGCTGCACCGAGTACTGCACCGATTTCCATACGTTTTGCAACGTAATTCGGATGATAAATTTCTTTTACATAGCCTGTTGCCAAACCAATCTGGTTTCCGTATGAACTATATCCGTGAGCAGCTCCTGTAACCAGTTTTTTCTGTGGAAGTTTACCTTTCAGAGTTTCTTTGACAGAAACAGTCGGGTCTGCTGCACCGGTAACACGCATTGCCTGATATACATAAGTTCTGCCTGAAAGCGGATCACGAATTGCACCGCCAAGACATGTTGCAGCTCCACCAAATGGCTCGATTTCGGTCGGGTGGTTATGTGTTTCATTTTTGAAATTGATCAGCCACTCTTCTTCAACGCCATCTACATCTACAGGTACAACAATTGAGCAGGCATTGATTTCATCGGATTCTTCCTGATCCTGCAGTTTTCCTTCTGCTTTCAGTTTTTTCATTGCCAGAAGTGCAAGATCCATCAGACAGATAAATTTATCATCACGTCCCTTGTACAGAATTTCTCTGTCTGCAAGATAACGCTGGTATGTAGAAACGATTGGCTCTTTATAATCACCATCATCAAACTGAACATCTGTTAATTCTGTAGAGAATGTAGTATGACGACAATGGTCTGACCAGTAAGTATCCAGCACACGAATTTCCGTCATAGAAGGGTCACGTTTTTCATCCTTCAGGAAATAATTCTGAATATGCTGGAAGTCTTTGAATGTCATTGCAAGATTCAGTGAACTGTAGAGTTCTTTTAATTCTGCTTCCGGCATCTGTGTGAAGCCATCAAATACTTTTACATCTTCCGGATCATCAAATACCGTTACCAGAGTATCCGGTTTTTCCATTCCGGTTTCTCTTGAATCAACCGGGTTAATACAATGGTTTTTAATCGCTTTTAATTCTTCATCAGTGATCGTACCTTCAATCACATATGTTGTGGCACTGTGAATAATCGGCTGTGCTTCTTCATTCAAAAACTGAACACACTGAACAGCAGAATCTGCTCTCTGGTCAAACTGCCCCGGCAGATACTCTACGGAAAATACACTTGCCTGTTCAGAAACATCAAAGCTTTCCTGATAGAGATCATCTACAGGTGGTTCAGAAAATACTGTTTTACATGCTTTTTCAAATACATCGTCAGCGATATTTTCTACATCATAACGAATCAATACTCTGACGCCGGTTACACTTTTGATACCAAGGTAGCTTTTGATTTCCTGCGCAAGTTCTTTGGCCTGTACAGCAAACTCAGGTTTTTTCTCAACATATACACGTCTAACATTACCCATAAAGCGATTTTTTCCTTTCTTTTGTGAAATACTGGTTTTATTGTGGCATTACTTTTTCTGCATCTGCAATATATTCATTGACGATTGCAGCAAATGCACCGCAATCGGCTTTTTTTGCCAGATCCGCATCCATAGGCATTTTTCCAAGAACAGGTACTTTCAGTTCTGCTGCGATTTCATCTATATGACTCTCACCAAAGATGTTAATTGCTGTACCACAATCAGGACATTTAACGTAGCTGTAGTTTTCTACAATACCAAGAACAGGAATATTCATCATCTCAGCCATCTTGTACGCTTTTTTGACAATCATACTTACAAGATCCTGTGGTGAGGTAACGATTACAACTCCATCGACCGGAAGAGACTGGAATGCGGTAAGCGGAACATCTCCGGTTCCCGGAGGCATATCCACAAACAGATAATCAAGTTCTCCCCAGATAATATCAGACCAGAACTGTTTTACCATATTGGCAATTACCGGTCCTCTCCATACAACAGGTGTTTCTTCTGTAGGAAGAAGCAGATTGATGGACATGATTTTAATTCCATTTGCAGTTTCTGCAGGATAAGTTCCATTTTCATCTCCCATGGCAGGTCCTTTTACACCGTACATTCTAGGGATAGAAGGTCCTGTAATATCTGCATCCAGAATACCAACTTTATATCCTTTTGCTGCCATGCGGTTTGCAAGTGAACCGGTAACGAATGATTTACCAACTCCGCCTTTTCCGCTGATGACACCGATCACATGTTTTACATTCGAAAATATATTCTGCGCTGCAAGAAAACTCTGTGGTTCCTGATTTTTTGCAGACGCACATCCTGCGCAGTTTGATTTATCGCAGGATGAATTGCTACATTCTTTTGCCATAAATAACATCTCCTATGATTTGATAATATAATCTTAGCTTGAAATTTTTGCAATCCTTATTATATCCCAAGCCCCAAATGTGTGCAATACGCAAAATCCTTTAAATCTCGGTAAACGAACATCGCTGTTTAATTCCGGAAGTTTGAATATCAAATATAATTGTTCCATCTGTGAGAACTGTTTTTTCGTATGTTACCTCTTTTCCCTGAAACTTTGCCTTCACATAAGCTTCCGGATCCGCCAGTTCAACTTCCTCTACAAACACATCTCGCATCTGGTTTCTGGGGCATTTATTAAATATTTCCCAAATCACTTCATACTCCTTCATTACTGCGTTCCTCCTGTTTCGAATATTGCATTTATATTTGAATACAGAAAATCATATCTTTCTGCATATTTACAATTTAAGATATTATAAATATTTTGCCTGTATTTGTCAAAAACCCGTCGAAATCATACCGAATCACAAATGTTAACTTCCCAAACATCCAAGATACAGTTTCACTTCAACGGGTTTCTTTTTTCTTTCGTCTCTTAGTCCAATATTAACTTTTCATATTTCCTGATTGATTTTCACTTTTATCATCTGTTTGTTATTCTGATTTCTCAGAATCTGCTATGTCATCCTTTGGCTCATCGACATTTTCAGTTACACTCATCCAAAGCTCAGTGGACGGTTCGATTTCCGTCTCATCATAGTATCCATTATCAATAAGAATCTGATAATCATCCTCATCAATAATCTGAACCTGGCTAAGCATTGCGCCTACAATTCGCAGACCATTATCATAGGTACCATAATCGGAAACTTCCAGTTCCGAATCATGTAAATACTTATCAATTTCTTCTACACATTGATTGGCAAGTAAGCGCCCATCAAAGAACAGACTGAATTTTTGTTTCTGCTGCGCAATATCTTTTACAGAATCTTTGGCACATCCCAAGCCGGTCAAATATGGCCAGTCTTCTGATTCGGCATCCATATTTTTGTCATTCAGCCATGCGATAACTTCCTGACAGATTTCATCTGATGCACAACAGATAATCTTCGGAAAATTGTCTGATTTTTCCATCTCATCCAATCTATTTCGAATCTTTTCTTTATCTATAACGCCTGATGATAAAACACTATTTTCCTCAATTTTTAATTTTTGTGACGGAACAGAAAGTACTCCGTTATCCATATATGACTGGAAAACTTCAAACATTCCTTTTAAGAAAAAGCGATCATTCTGCTTCTCTCCATCCCCCATTAAAAATTCGATCGTAACAGCAGGATCCGCTGTGGTTTTTTTCTCCAATTCAAAATCTGCAGCAATTACTTTTGCAACATCCTGTCCGACAACACGATAATTATAGGTAAACAGATAATTCACCGCATCTGTGTCCATAATTAAATCGCGATAAGAAAATACAGGAATTTTCCGGTCCTGTGCACTTTGAAGAACTTCCGCCAGGCCAAATACATCAATTGGTTTTATTACAAGTGCATCAACACCACCGTCGATCAACATCTGAATCTGGCTGATCTGTTCCTCAACCGTTTCAACAGTATTCATCCCTTTTACAGAATACCCTTTATCCAGAAAACTTTTTTTCAAAAGAGTGATTTCCGGCAGGTTTCTGCCTTCACTTTTTTCATCCGGAAATGAAAGACCGATAACAAAGCCCTGTTCTTCCGGTTCGTTCTCTTCCGTTACCAACTCGTCATCGGATTCTTCATCAGAAAAAACGATTAACCCCTGTTCATCCGTTTCTACAACATCGTCACGAATTCCTATCACCTGTGATGCTTTACATCCACTCAAAAAAAGCGTCACAAAAAGGATTCCGCTAAGAATCCCATTTGCTTTCATTTTCATATTTAATTCCTTTCAGCTTTTAAATACCCTTGTATTCTTTTGCTAAAACTTTTAGATATTCTCTATAAGACTGTGCAATTTTTTTTGGTTTCATAATTCGAACTGTTTTGCCCATAAATGTCAGCCAGCCAAAAAATTGTGCAGTATCTACAGCCGGCACAACAGCAAGCACCTGTTCATCATCCATATCCTTAAACTGAACATGCGTACCAAAAAACTTCTGCACTTCTTCTTTTTTATTTCCGGACACAAGCAGCTTCATCTGTTTCCCTGATGATTCTGCCGTATTTTTCCATTCAACTGATCCGTTTTCGGTTTCAACAACAGCCTTTTTGACAGGCTGATCTACAGAGTCTTTTTCACTAAAATCACTCTGTATTTTAGAATCTGTATTGGAAGCTCCTCCGGCTAAAAAATAACCTCCGTTTTTGCCGCGTCGATATCGAATATCCATTCCAAAAGAACGTAGAACATCGAAATCATCATAAATGCTTTTTCGTTCTGCTCGAATATTATGTTCTTCCAGAATTGACAAGATTTGCTGCATAGTAATTGTGTTATCCTCCCCAGTCTGACACAATAACTGCTCCAAATACAGAATTTTTGCTTTCTGATTATTTGATTTTGCCATCCCTTTTATCTATTCCCTTATTTAATTATACTTCGTAAAATATGACATAAAATCTAATCTCATCATGTATAAAGCAAGACTAAATTATAATTTACCTAATATTTCATACTCCTATATTTTACATAATTAAATTATACATATCGATTTCTTCGAAAGCAAGAACTTTTCAGATGAATTTAAAACGAATCTGATAAATTTTTTTTTAATAAAACTCGGCAATCTGCCCAATCAATTTCTGTTTTGCATAAAAGCTTCGATTTCGCTGATTGTTTTTGGAATGTTTCCGGATAAAACTTCACATCCGTTTTCTGTCACCAGAAGCGTATCTTCTATACGGATTCCAATTCCAAGTTCATCGAAATAAAGCCCCGGTTCCAGAGTGAACATCATATCCGGCTCTAAAACAGCTTTATCATTGCCGACATCATGTGTATATAAGCCAATATAATGTCCTGAACCATGATAATAGTATTTCATAATCTCTTCCGGCTTTTGAATCATACCGATTTTAATCAGCTCTTCTGCCATGACCTGTTTACTGATTTCCTGAAGTTCATTTTTCGGCTGTCCAGGTCTGGCATGTGCAATGGCTGTCTCAAGCCCTTTCAAAACAATATTATATAAACAAGCCTGTTGCTCGGTAAAGTGTCCATCCACAGGAAATGTACGGCTTACATCGGAGGCATAGTATCCATACTCTGCACCGAGATCAAATAAAATCAAATCCCCATTTTTCATTTTTCGATCATTGGCGACATAATGCAGAACACATGCATTGCTTCCGGATGCCGCAATGGTAGGAAACGCACAGCGAGCATGATTTGATTTTAAAGTAAAATCAAAATAGGCATCTATTTCATATTCATACATTTCCGGTTTCAGATTTAATAAAATATTTTTAACACCCTCAGCGGTAATTTCACAGGCTTTTCGATGAAGCGAAATCTCTTCTTTTGTTTTGACCTGACGCATCTGTGCGAATGCCTGAAACGAATTATGCATCTGAAGGTACGGATAACTTTGCATCATTTGATGAGCAAATTTCTGAGCAGGATTCTCCCCCCACAATTGTTCCCAGTTTGCAATATCTACGTACAAGTTGGAAGGATTGCTTCTTCTCATTATTCCATGCAGTTTCTCTTCAAACTTTTCTAAATACTCAACCTGTTCTATTCCGGTCAGTTCTTTTACTGATTCTTTGTCATAAGAAACACCTTCCCATCTGGCCTTCATTTCATCCGGGTGATCAATAAATAATACTTCCTGATAATTTCCATCTTTTTTCAAAGCCATAAAAACAGCTTTTGGCTGTTCAAATCCGGTGACATAATAAAAATTTGCATACGGAGTAAATGGATGTTTCTGATCTCCTCGATCCTCTTTTTCTTCTCCTGAAAATACAAAGCCAATCGAATCCTCCGTCAAATATTCTTTATATAAATCACGTCTGGATCTGTGAAATTCCTTTGATACCATAATATCTGTCCTCTTTTTATATCGTTTATGATTTCTTTCAAGTTGAGCTCAGATGGAATTCATCTCACATCTGATATAATACAAAAAGGGATGTTTACATTTCTGTAAACATCCCTATGCTACATAAATTATACTAATTCAATGATAACTTCCATAGCAGCATCGCCCTTACGTGGTCCAATCTTAACGATTCTTGTATATCCACCGTTACGATTTGTGTATTTAGGAGCGATTTCTGTAAACATTTTTTCTACCATGTCAACACTCTTTGTGTTTTTCTTTTTACCGGCAGCTTTTGCAGGTACTTCAGTAACAGGATAGAAAACTTTCATCATCTGACGACGAGCATGAAGTCTGGAAGCAGAATCTTTTTTGATTTCTTTCTGAACTTCATCATAAACTGTTTTCTTTTTACCGTCTACAACTTCTTTTACTCTTTTGCCTTCAGCGTCTTTTCTAGCCACTTTAGCTGTTACAGTAACTGTTTCAAAATTGTCCTGTTCGCGAACTGCCATAGCAATAAGGCCTTCAGCGATTTTACGGATTTCTTTTGCTTTCTGTTCTGTTGTACGGATTTTTCCATGATATAACAGATTTGTTACCTGGTTTCTGAGAAGAGCTTTTCTCTGATCAGATGTTCTGCTTAATTTTCTATATTTTGCCATTTATTTTTCCTCCATCTGTGGGACACTTACACATGCTGGTTCGGTCTTACTGCATAAATGCTTAGCAAATTCCCACGAAATATTCTACTTGTTGATTATTCTTCTGTAGGCTGGAGCTGTAATCCAAGTTCTTTCAATTTAGCAAGAACTTCTTCAAGAGACTTACGTCCCAGATTACGAACTTTCATCATATCATCAGATGTTTTGTTGCACAGTTCCTGTACTGTGTTGATTCCTGCACGTTTCAGGCAATTGTATGAACGAACGGATAATTCCAATTCATCAATACTCATTTCGAGTACTGTTGTTTTTGTATCATCCATCTTGTCAGGCATCACAACGATATCCTTGGATGCTTCAGACAGATTAATAAACAGATTTAAGTGTTCGCTCAAAACCTTAGCAGCAAGACTTACTGAGTCATCCGGAGCAAGTGTACCATTTGTGTACACATCCAGAGTCAGTTTATCAAAATCTGTTACCTGACCTACACGAGTATTTTCAACAACCATGTTTACTCTGTCAACAGGTGTATAGATTGCATCAACTGCGATTACACCAATTGGCATATCTTCCATTTTGCCTTTGTCTGCACTTACATAACCACGACCTTTTGTGATAGTAAGTTCCATAGCAAGTCTGCAATCTTTACCGCCATTCAATGTAGCAATAACAAGATCCGGATTCATGATCTCGATATCCTGATCTGCCTGAATATCCGCTGCAGTAACAACACCCTGACCCTCACATTCGATGAAGGCAGTCTTTGGTTCATCATCACTGCTGCTATTTTTGATTGCAAGATTTTTCAGATTCATAATAATTTCAGTAACATCTTCCTTTACTCCAGGAATAGAACTGAATTCATGAAGTACACCTTCGATTTTCACCTGACTTACAGCAGCACCAGGCAATGTAGAAAGCATGATTCTGCGAAGTGAATTTCCAAGTGTTGTACCATATCCTCTTTCAAGAGGTTCAACTACGAATCTACCAAAATTCTCAGACAATTCAACAATTTCAATCTTTGGTTTATTAAAATCAAACACGATTGGATTCCCTCCTTTAGGGTCTATTAAAGGTTTGAGGGTTCGTATTACCTACAAATTTAATTATTTAGAGTACAACTCGACGATAAGCATTTCGTCTACAGGTACGTCGATTGCTTCTCTTCTAGGAAGTTCTTTTACAGTTCCTTTAAGCGCTTCCTGATCTACATCAATCCATTCCGGAACAAGTCTTCCGCCTGTTACTTCAAGGATTAATTTATATCTTGCAGAGCTTTTAGCTTTTTCTTTGATTTCTACTGTATCACCGGCTTTTACAAGATAAGAAGGGATGTTTACACATTTACCGTTAACAAGAACGTGTTTGTGATCAACGATCTGACGAGCTTCTTTTCTAGTTCTTGCAAGACCCATACGGAAAATAACGTTGTCAAGTCTTGACTCAAGTAATACCATAAGGTTTTCACCTGTCTGGCCCGGCATTCTATCAGCTTTTTTATAGTAGTTACGGAAAGGTTTTTCAAGTACACCGTAGATGAATTTCGCTTTCTGTTTTTCTCTTAACTGCATACCATATTCAGACATTTTACGGTTTGCACGTTTTAACTGTCTGTTTGATTTTTTATCGATACCTAAATAAATTGGATCCATAGCAAGGGATCTGCATCTTTTCAGGACCGGTGTTCTATTTACTGCCATGTTAACCTACCTCCTAATTAGACTCTTCTGCGTTTTGGTGGACGGCATCCATTGTGAGGAACAGGTGTCACGTCACGAATGCTTAATACTTCAAGACCACATGCCTGAAGGGCACGGATTGCAGCTTCACGTCCGGAGCCAGGTCCTTTTACCATAACATCAACTGTTTTCAAACCATGTATTAATGCAGCTTTTGTTGCAGTTTCTGCTGCCATCTGTGCTGCATAAGGAGTAGATTTTCTTGAACCTCTAAATCCAAGACCACCAGCACTTGCCCATGAAAGAGCGTTTCCTTCGCTGTCTGTCAATGTAACAATTGTATTGTTAAAAGAAGACTGGATATGTGCCTGTCCGCGTTCAACGTTTTTCTTGACACGACGTTTTGTTGTCGCTTTTCTAGTAACTTTAGCCATTATAAAACTAACCTACGCTTTCCTTAATAAATTAATTATTTTTTCTTATTAGCAACTGTTCTCTTTGGACCTTTACGTGTACGAGCATTTGTTTTTGTTTTCTGTCCACGTACCGGAAGTCCTTTACGATGACGAATACCTCTGTAGCATCCGATTTCCTGCAGTCTCTTAATGTTAAGAGCGATTTCACGGCGAAGATCACCTTCTACCATCATAGTTTCATCGATTACTTCACTTAATTTTTTAACTTCTTCGTCTGTCAGATCTCTGACACGAGTATCAGGATTAACTCCTGCCTGCTCAACAATTTTTGTTGCGCTTGTTCTGCCGATACCATAAATATAGGTAAGGCCAATTTCAATACGTTTTTCTCTTGGTAAGTCTACACCAGCTATACGAGCCATGTACTGTTTCCTCCATTTTCTTCTGGAAAGCTTATTACGTCCTGTACACCACTTACAGAAAATTCCGTAAGGTGAAATGGGGTGCATCTGTACGCTGCTTTCTTATTAGTTCCTAATTGGGGTGTACTCGGTACTACACCCAGCTGTGACTGGCGCGTCGCAGCCTTTCCGAAGTTTTTTCTTGCGGTTATAAATCGCAGCCGCTCTTGCCTCTCGGTATTAGGCAATACATGTACAAACTACGCGGTTAAATTAACCCTGGCGCTGTTTGTGTTTCGGATTTTCACAGATAACTCTGATAGATCCTTTTCTTTTAATGATCTTACATTTTTCGCAGATCGGTTTAACAGATGATCTTACTTTCACTGGAAATCCTCCTTCCGTAAAATTAGCATTAAAAATCTGCAGTATCATGACGCACGTATACAAGGTCTACGCGCGTTCGACATATATATTAGCATTATGCTATTTAAATTGCAAGTACTTTTTTATATTTTTTTATGAAACAGTCCACGAGTGTATAACTTACAAAACATGTATTAAAATAGGATGTTTTATTTCTTATTAAAGAAAAGACCTGCAATCTAATTCTTAGACTGCAGGTCCTGTTTTCGGCTTATTTATCT
Organism: Eubacteriales bacterium; assembly: GCA_030526665.1. Lineage (GTDB taxonomy): Bacteria > Bacillota > Clostridia > Lachnospirales > Lachnospiraceae > Blautia_A. The sequence continues at coordinate 124,665 of JAUNCI010000001.1, read as the reverse complement.
CTCCAGATAATTCTTCCTTTTGAAAGATCATACGGTGAAAGTTCGATCGTAACTTTATCACCAGGTAAAATACGAATAAAGTTCATACGAAGCTTTCCGCTGATATGTGCGAGAACAACATGTTTGTTTTCGAGTTCCACTTTAAACATCGCGTTTGGCAATTTTTCCAAAACGGTTCCTTCTACTTCAATTACATCTGCTTTAGACATTTCCTATTCCTCCATATTATCTTTAGAATTTTGTCAGGGTTAAAATCTCAGGTTCGCCGTCGGTAATCAGAACAGTGTTTTCATAATGTGCGGATAGCGATCCATCCATTGTAACGACTGTCCAATCATCGTCAAGCCAGGCTACATCTGCACGTCCCATATTGATCATTGGCTCAATTGCGAGTGTCATACCCGGCACCAGTCTGATTCCCGGTCTCTTCTGCGGAAAGTTCGGAATCGGAGGATCTTCATGAAGGTGTGTCCCGATTCCATGACCTACAAGATCACGAACAATTCCGTAACGATATTTTGCCGCATATGCACCGATTGCTTTTGAAATATCATGCAAATGGTTTCCTGCTTTTGCAAATTTTATTCCTTCAAAAAAGCTCTGTTTTGTTACTTCCATCAGCTGTATCGCTTCCGGTGATACATCACCAACAGCATATGTACGAGCCGCATCGGAATGATAGCCTTTATAAATTAATCCGGCATCAATTTTAACAAGATCTCCATCCTGAATCACTTTGTCTTCTGATGGAATTCCATGTACCACTTCATCATTGATACTGATACAGAAAGATCCCGGAAAGCCATTATAATTCAGAAAGTTTGGAGTACATCCGAGGGAACGAATCAAATCTTCTCCGATTCGATCAAGTTCTTTTGTACTGATTCCCGGTTTAATATAGGAAGCAAGCTGATCATGTACCTGTTCAAGGAAATGTCCTGATTGCCTCATCAACTCAATTTCATGTGGTGTTTTAACTGAAACAGACATTTTTTATTCTCCTAATATAGAAACGATTGCCTGGAATACTTCTTCCAAATCTTTTGTTCCGTCAACAGATTTAAGGACACCGGCTTTTGTATAATAATCGATTAATGGCTGTGTCTGATCATGATAAACGTTCAAACGTTTCTGAACAGTTTCCGGTTTATCATCGTCACGAAGTACAAGTGCTTCTCCACATGTATCACATACGCCTTCTTTAGCCGGAGCTGCATATACAATATGGTAGGTAGCACCACATTTTAAACAAGCACGTCTTCCTGACATACGATTAACAATGTTGCTGTCCGGTACATCGACATCGATAGCATAATCAATTTTACTTCCCAGTTTCTCTAAAGCAGCTGTTAAACATTCTGCCTGTGGAATAGTTCTTGGAAAACCATCTAAAACGTAACCGTTCTGTGCATCTTCCTGCTGAATTCTATCTACAACTAGATCACATGTAAGCTCATCCGGAACAAGAAGTCCTTGATCCATATATGTTTTTGCCTTTTTACCAAGTTCAGTGCCGTTTTTAATATTTGCACGGAAAATATCCCCTGTAGAAATATGAGGAATATTGTATTTTCCGGCTATTTTTTTTGCCTGTGTTCCTTTTCCGGCACCCGGAGCACCTAACATTATGATTCTCATAATTGAATAACCTCCATTACTTTCTTCTATATATAAACATATATATTATAGTAAGTATGCTCTGATTATAATATTTTTGAAAAACAGTATCTGTTCAATATTTTCCAGATACGAGCACAATACATACAAATGTATATTACCATTATCCCTTAAACAAATCAAGGCTGTGACACAAAAGTATCACAGCCCTTTATTTGTAATTCAATTCGTCAATTTATCTGAAATACTTACGAATTAATTGTTACCAAGAAAACCTTTGTAGTTTCTAACAAGCATCTGTGCTTCCATCTGTTTAACAGTTTCAAGTACAACGCTGACAATGATGATCAGTGATGTTCCGCCAAAGGAAACGCTTGCTCCAAATACTCCATTAAAGAAGAATGGAATAACAACTACAATAATGAGACCTACCGCACCGATAAATACGATGTAGTTCAGAATTTTCTGAAGATAATCAGAAGTTGGTTTTCCAGGTCTGATACCAGGAATAAATCCACCCTGTTTTTTGATATTGTCTGCTACTTCCAATGGATTAAATGTAATGGAAGTATAGAAATATGCAAAAAATACACACAAAACAATGTAGAGAATCAATCCCCAGCTGTACTGCAGCTGATTGAGATTGAACCAGTTTCCTGAAGAAAGTCCACGAACAAGTTCTCCAAAGAATCCTGTACTATTTGATCTGCCTGTAAGCTGAGCAATAATTCCAGGGAAGGACATCAGTGATGAAGCAAAAATAACCGGGATAACACCGGCAGTATTCACTTTCAGCGGAATATGTGTTGACTGTCCGCCCATCATTTTTCTGCCCATCATTTTCTTTGAATACTGAACAGGAATTCTTCGCTCTGCACCGTTCAGAATCAGAACGAATACAATAACTACAAGGATGATTGCGAGAATAATAATTGCGGCAAGAATTCCTTTTGCAATTGTTTTACCTGCAATAAAGTTTGTATATAAAAGAGTAAGATCCTGTGGAATTCTGGATACGATATTAATTGTCAATACAATAGAAATACCATTTCCGATTCCTTTTTCTGTAATTCTTTCACCGAGCCACATCAGCATAGCTGAACCAGCGGTGAGACACGCAACAACTACAAGGCCTTTCCCAAAGTTCATGCCCGGAATTAATCCGGATCTTCCGAATCCGATAGCCATTGCTGTTGATTCGAAAAGTGCAAGTCCTACAGTTACATAACGAGTAATTGTTGTGATTTTTTTTCTTCCTTCTTCTCCATCTCTATGCATTTCTTCCAATGCAGGAATTGCAATTGTCAGAAGCTGCATAATAATTGAAGAAGTAATATATGGTGTGATATTCAACGCAAAAATTGACATTTGCGTAAAAGAACCACCGGTGAATGCATCAAAGAAATTGAATGCATCACTGCTGTTCTGTGCAAACCATTGTTTAAAATAGTCACTATCAACACCCGGTACAGGAAGCTGGGATCCGATACGGATCACCAGAATCATTCCCAATACATACAGGAGTTTGCGTCTCATATCCTTCACTCTAAAAACATTTTTAAGAGTCTCGAACATTAGATCACCTCTACTGTACCACCTGCGGCTTCAATTTTTGCTTTTGCTGTTTCACTTACAGCGTTTACTTTTACGTTAAGTTTCTTTGTTAATTCGCCATTACCAAGAATTTTAACACCATCGCCAAGTTTTGAGATTGCTTTGCTTGCAAGTAAAACTTCTGCTGTTACTTCTGTACCGTCTTCAAAACGATTTAATACATCAACATTGATAGCAATGATTTCTTTTGAGTTTCTGTTAGTGAAGCCTCTCTTTGGAAGACGTCTATATAAAGGCATCTGTCCACCTTCGAATCCAGGTTTTTTGTGTCCTGAACGAGCTAACTGTCCTTTATGACCTTTTCCGGCTGTTTTACCGTTTCCAGAACCATGTCCACGGCCTCTTCTGAAGTTATCGCTGTGCTTAGAACCTTCTGCCGGTCTTAAGTTAGATAATTCCATTACTGGCACCTCCTTATAATAATCAATACGTTAATTTATCATTTTTCTTCTATGGAAGAAGCAATTATGCCTCTTCCACTTTAACCAGGTGCTGTACCTGCTGAATCATTCCTCTGGTTGCCGCATTATTTGGCATTGTAACTGTTTTATGCATTTTTGTAAGACCCATTGCTTCAACAGTTTTTTTGTGCTTCGGAACTGCGCCAATCGGAGATTTTACTAATGTAACTTTTAATGTATCTGCCATTTTCGTTCTCCTCCTTAAGCCAGAATTTCTTCAACAGATTTTCCACGAAGCTTTGCAACTTCTTCAGGAGTCTTTAACTGACTTAAACCTGCGATTGTTGCCAGAACTACGTTCTGTTTGTTTCTGGATCCCATACATTTTGTACGGATATTTTTAATACCAGCTAATTCGATGACTGCACGAGCCGGACCGCCGGCGATAACACCAGTACCTTCCGGAGCTCTCTTCAGAAGCATTTCAGCGCTTCCGAATTTTCCGATATAGTCATGTGTAATAGAACCATTTTCATCTCTTGCAACTGTTACAAGTTTTTTCATGGCATCTTCTTTACCTTTACGGATAGCTTCCGGAATTTCAGTAGCTTTTCCTAAGCCTGCTCCAACATGACCGTTTCCGTCACCTACAACAACAAGGGCTGTGAAACGCATGTTACGACCACCTTTTACAACCTTTGTTACACGTTTGATTGCTACTACTTTATCTGCTAATTCTAACTGACTAGCATCAATAAGATTACGTTTCATGTGTTGCTCCTCCCCTTCTAGAATTCCAGACCAGCTTCACGAGCTGCGTCTGCCAATGCTTTAACTTTACCGTGATAGATGTATCCACCTCTGTCGAATACAACTTCTTTGATGCCAGCTTCCTGCGCTTTTTTAGCGATAACTTCACCAAGTTTAGCTGCTGCTGCTACATCATCGGTATATTCAAGTCCTTCTTTTACTTCTGCCTGAAGAGTAGAAGCTGATACTAATGTTTTTCTTTCAACGTCATCAATGATCTGTGCATACATATGTTTGTTAGAACGGAAAACTGCAAGACGTGGTGCCTGTGCTGTTCCGTTTAAATGATGACGTAATCTTCTATGCTTATTCTGACGAATTGCTGCTCTAGATTTCTTGCTTACCATTTGCTTACCCTCCTAATTATTTCTTACCAGTCTTACCAACTTTACGTCTGATAACTTCATCAGCATATTTGATACCTTTACCTTTGTATGGTTCAGGTCTTCTCTTATCTCTGATTTCAGCCGCATACTGACCAACTTTTTCTTTGTTAATTCCGGAAACGATGATTTTGTTTCCATCGACTTTAGATTCCAGACCTTCTGGATCTTCCATCTCAACCGGATGAGAGTAACCAAGGTTCAGAACAAGTTTTTTGCCCTGTTTAGCTGCTTTGTAACCTACACCGTTAACTTCAAGTGTTTTTGTGTATCCTGTATTAACACCGATTACCATGTTCTGGATAAGGCTTCTTGTTAAACCATGAAGAGATTTCATTCTCTTGAGATCGTTTGGTCTTGAAACAACGACTGAACCATCTTCTACTTTGATTTCCATTTCTACTGGAAGCGCTCTTTCCAATGTTCCTTTTGGTCCTTTAACAGTTACTACGTTATTTTCAGCAACTGTAACTTCTACGCCAGCCGGGATTGCAACCGGAAGTCTACCAATTCTTGACATAATTATGTCCTCCTTACTTAAATTATCGGGGAGAAATATGCTTTCTCTCTGTTTTCAGTTCGTTTTATTAGTTAAGTTGATGCATTTGTATTACCATACAAATGCAAGAACTTCTCCACCTACCTGAAGTTTACGAGCTTCTTTATCAGTGATCACACCTTTGTTTGTAGACAGAATTGCTACACCAAGTCCACCGAGAACTTTCGGGATTTCGTTTTTACCAGCGTAAATACGAAGACCTGGTTTTGAAATTCTCTTCAAGCCAGAGATGATTTTTTCGTTTTTATTTTCACCATATTTAAGAGTGATGTGCATTGTTTTCACAACACCCTCTTCAATCAGATCGTATTTTGCAATATAACCTTCATCAACAAGGATGTTAGCAATTGCAACTTTCATTTTTGATGCCGGAACATCTACTGTGTCATGTTTTGCAGTATTTGCATTACGAATTCTTGTAAGCATATCTGCGATTGGATCGCTCATTGTCATGTTAGTTTCCTCCTTAATCAGACTTTACATGTCATTAAATAATTTATAGTTATATGTTTATTACTAAAGGCTTACCAAGATGCTTTTTTAACACCCGGGATCTGGCCTTTATATGCTAATTCACGGAAGCAGATTCTGCAAATTCCGTATTTTCTTAAAACTGAATGTGGACGTCCACAAATGTTGCAACGTGTATATGCTCTTGTAGAGAATTTTGGCTGACGCTGCTGTTTAATTTTCATTGCTGTTTTAGCCATGAATCTGTTCCTCCTATTATTTCTCGAATGGCATATTGAATAATCTCAGTAATTCACGAGCTTCTTCATCTGTCTTAGCAGTAGTTACGAAAATAATATCCATACCTCTTACTTTGTCGACTTTATCATATTCAACTTCTGGGAAGATCAGCTGTTCTTTGATGCCGAGTGCATAGTTACCTCTGCCATCAAATGCGTTTGGATTAACACCACGGAAGTCACGTACACGTGGAAGAGCAAGGTTGATCAGACGATCAGCGAACTCGTACATTTTTTCACCACGAAGAGTAACTTTACATCCGATTGGCATACCCTCTCTGATTTTGAAGTTAGCAACAGATTTTTTTGCTTTTGTAGCAACTGCTTTCTGTCCTGTGATCAGTTCCATATCTGCGATTGCTGAATCAAGAACTTTAGCATTATCTTTTGCTTCACCAACACCCATGTTAACAACGATTTTATCGAGTTTTGGCACTTCCATAACATTTTTATATCCGAATTTTTTAATCATGGCATCCATGATTTCATTCTTGTATACTTCTCTTAATCTGCTCATTTAGATTTGCCTCCTCTCTCAATTAATCGATAACTTTTCCTGTTGCTTTAGCAACACGAACTTTTTTGTCTCCATCCATCTGGAAACCTACTCTTGTAGCTTTTCCATCAACAACAAGCATAACGTTTGATGCATTGATTGGAGCTTCTTTTGTAACAATTCCACCCTGCTGGTTTGCAACAGATGGTTTTGTATGTTTTGTAATCATGTTTACACCTTCAACAAGAACGGTGTTGTCTTTTGCGTTAACAGCAACTACTTTGCCGTCTTTGCCTTTATCTTTTCCGGCGATCACCTTAACTGTGTCACCTTTTTTAATTTTCATAGCTGACATTAGGCACCCTCCTATAATACTTCCGGAGCGAGGGACACGATTTTCATGAATTTTTTATCACGAAGTTCTCTGGCAACTGGTCCAAAGATACGTGTTCCTTTCGGAGTTAAATCATCTTTAATGATTACGGCTGCATTTTCGTCGAAACGGATGTATGAACCATCTTTACGACGAGCGCCTTTTTTACTTCTAACTACAACGGCTTTAACTACGTCACCTTTTTTAACAACACCGCCTGGTGTTGCATCTTTAACAGTAGCAACGATTGTATCACCAATGTTTGCATATCTTCTTGTAGATCCACCCATAACACGAATACAAAGGATTTCTTTTGCACCAGTGTTATCGGCAACTCTCAATCTTGTTTCCTGCTGAATCATACTGGTTTCCTCCTTATTTAGCTTTCTCTACAATTTCAACCAGTCTCCATCTTTTATCTTTAGAGAGACGTCTGGTTTCCATTACTTTTACGGTATCACCGATATTGCACTCATTCATTTCATCATGAGCTTTTAATTTATATGTTCTCTTCACGATTTTTTTGTAAAGAGGATGTTTAACATGGTTTTCAACTGCAACTACGATGGTTTTGTCCATCTTATTGCTGATAACCTTACCCTGACGGGTTTTTCTCAGATTTCTTTCCACGATTTTTTCCTCCTAAATTCACTACTTGGAAGCGTTTTCCTTTTCAGTGATTACTGTCTGGATTCTGGCAATATTTCTGCGAACCTCTTTGATTCTGCCTGTATTGTCTAATTGATTAGTTGCATTCTGAAATCTCAGATTAAAAAGTTCTTTCTTAGCAGCTACTAATTCTTCATTTAATTCTGCAGCTGATTTTGCTTTTAAATCTTCTACGAATTTATTAATTTTCACTGTTATCACCGCCTTCTAAGTCTGCACGAGAAACGATTTTACATTTACATGGTAACTTGTGCATTGCAAGACGTAATGCTTCGCGGGCAACTTCTTCCTGAACACCTGCGATTTCGAACATTACACGTCCTGGTTTTACAACTGCTACCCAGTATTCAAGAGTACCTTTTCCGGAACCCATACGTGTTTCTGCTGGTTTTGCTGTTACTGGTTTATCTGGGAAAATTTTGATCCAAACTTTACCACCACGTTTGATGTAACGTGTCATAGCAACACGGGCTGCTTCGATCTGATTAGATCTGATCCAGCATGGTTCTGCTGCTACAAGACCAAATTCACCATAGTTAATTTTATTTCCTCTGAGCGCTTTTCCTCTCATGGAGCCGCGGAACTGTTTACGACGTTTTACTCTTTTTGGCATTAACATAATTATTTATCGCTCCCTTCCTTAGTTCCTTTTGTAGGAAGTACTTCACCATTATAAATCCAAGCTTTTACACCAACTTTTCCGTATGTTGTATCAGCTTCTGCAAATCCATAATCAATGTCAGCACGAAGTGTCTGAAGCGGGATTGTTCCTTCGCTGTAGAACTCTGTACGAGCCATATCAGCACCGCCAAGACGACCGGAAACTGCTGTTTTGATACCTTTTGCTCCGGATTTCATTGTTCTCTGCATTGTAGATTTCATAGCACGTCTGAATGAAATACGATTTTCAAGCTGAAGTGCGATGTTTTCTGCTACGAGCTGAGCATCTTTGTCTGGTCTTTTTACTTCTTTGATATCAACAAGTAATTTCTTTGTTGTATATTTCTGAAGTGTTACTTTTAATTTTTCAATTTCAGCTCCGCCTCTACCGATTACGATACCAGGTTTTGCTGTATGGATAATAACTTTAACACGATCTGAAGATCTTTCGATCTCGATTTTTGAAATACCTGTGCTATATAATTCTTTTTTCAAGAATGTTCTGATGTTGTAGTCTTCAACGAGGCAATCTGCAAAATCAGCTTCTGCATACCATCTTGAATCCCAGTCTTTGATAACACCGACTCTAAGGCCATGTGGGTTAACTTTCTGTCCCATGCTTCTCCTCCTTATCTTTCATCCAGCACGATGGTGATATGGCTTGTTCTCTTTTCGATTCTGTAAGCTCTACCCTGTGCTCTTGGCTGAATTCTCTTCATTGTAGGTCCTTTATTTGCATAGCACTCTGCAACGTAGAGGTTGTCTGCGTTCATACTATTGTTGTTTTCAGCGTTTGCTACTGCAGATTCAAGCAGTTTTTTGATAACGCTGGAAGCGTATCTTGGATTGTATGTCAGAATACCAAGTGCTGTCTGCACATCTTTGCCACGAATTACATCTAACACATAGCATGCTTTCTGAACAGAAATTCTAGCATAAGATAATTTTGCAGACGGTCTTGTCTCTCTATTATTCTCATTTCTGGCTCTCTTAATTTGGCTTCTATGTCCTTTTGCCATTTTAAAGTGCCTCCTTTCGTCAAAATCAATATCGGGGTATACCACCCTGCTGCCTTTTCAGGCAACAGGTGGAATATTGTTTATCATTATCTACGAACGCCGGATTTCTTTTCGTCTTTTCCGTGTCCTCTATATGTTCTGGTTGCAACAAACTCACCGAGTTTATGACCAACCATATCTTCTGTAACATATACCGGCACATGTTTTCTTCCATCGTGAACTGCAATTGTATGTCCTACGAAAGAAGGAAAGATTGTGGAACGGCGTGACCAGGTTTTGATAACGGATTTTTCATTAGCAGCGTTTAAAGCATCTACTTTTTTAAGTAAGCTTGCATCTGCGAATGGTCCTTTTTTCAATGAACGTGACATGCTGTAACCTCCTTATTATTTCGATAAAGCTTTACCATCGCGTCTTCTTACGATGAGCTTGTTGGACTGTTTGTTTTTCTTTCTTGTCTTAAGACCCATAGCAGGTTTGCCCCATGGTGTACATGGACCTGGGCGGCCGACCGGAGCACGACCTTCACCACCACCATGTGGATGGTCGTTAGGGTTCATTACGGAACCACGAACTGTAGGTCTGATACCCATGTGACGTTTACGTCCAGCTTTACCAATATTGATAAGGTTATGATCACCGTTTCCAACAACACCGATAGATGCGCGGCAAACGATCGGAACCATTCTCATTTCGCCTGAAGGAAGACGAAGTGTAGCGTATTTACCTTCTTTAGCCATCAGCTGTGCGCTGTTACCAGCGGAACGAACCATCTGACCACCTTTTCCAGGATGAAGCTCTACGTTGTGGATCATTGTACCAACCGGGATAAGTTCCAGTGGTAAGCAGTTACCAACACGTACTTCAGCTTCAGGACCGTTCATGATCTTCTGACCAACTTTAAGTCCTTCCGGAGCAAGGATGTAAGCTTTTTCACCATCCACATAACAGATCAGTGCGATATTTGCTGTTCTGTTTGGATCGTATTCGATTGCTTTAACTGTAGCAACAACACCATCTTTTCTTCTTTTGAAGTCGATGATTCTGTATTTTCTTCTGCTTCCGCCGCCCTGGTGTCTAACTGTGATTTTACCCTGGTTGTTACGACCGGAGTTTTTCTTAAGAGACACTGTAAGGGATTTCTCTGGTGTAGATTTTGTAATCTCAGAGAAATCGGAACCAGTCATATGTCTTCTTGACGGGGTATATGGGTTATAGGTTTTAATTCCCATTTTTGTTTCTCCTTTCGAATTTGTTATCGTGCTTTCGTGCACATATTGGGCCTATCGTTCGAATTAAAGACCATCGAAGATTTCGATTTCTTTACTTTCCTCTGTAAGAGTTACGATAGCTTTTTTTGTTTTTGCTGTTTTACCAAATGTCATTCCACGACGTTTTGTTTTTCCGTCGAGGTTCATTGTGTTAACACTTTTAACCTGTGTTCCTTCGAACATTTTTTCTACAGCTTCTTTGATCTGTGTTTTGTTTGCTTCCGGATGAACAAGGAATGTATATTTCTTGTCAGCCATTGCATTCATAGATTTTTCTGTAATTACTGGTTTTAAAATTACATCATAGTACTGAATATTAGCCATTATGCATATACCTCCTCGATGGATGCTACAGCATCTTTTGTAACAACGAGTGTGTTATATTTCATAACATCATATACGTTGATTGTACTTGGAGTTGCTGTCTGTACATTTTCGATGTTTCTAGCAGAAAGTACTGCGTTTGTATCTTTATCAGTAAGAACTACAAGAGCTTTATTAACTTTAAGGTTGTTAAGAACTCTCTGCATTTCTTTTGTTTTTACTTCTGCAAGTGCAAGACTATCAACTACAACAATCTTGTTGTCCTGAACTTTAGATGTCAGAGCAGATTTAAGAGCAGCTCTTCTTTCTTTTTTGTTCATTTTTACTTCATAGTCTCTTGGTACCGGAGCAAATACAACTCCGCCGCCTGTCCACTGTGCTGCACGGATGGAACCCTGTCTTGCATGACCTGTTCCTTTTTGTCTCCATGGTTTTCTTCCGCCTCCACGTACTTCAGAACGAGTTTTTGCTTTCTGAGTACCCTGGCGATTATTTGCAAGCTGACGAACAACTGCAAGATGAACGAGATGTTCGTTGATTTCAACACCAAACACTGCGTCATTCAGCTCGATTGTTCCAACTTCATTGCCTTCAATATTATAAACAGTTACGTTTGCCATTTGCGTGTTCCTCCTTTCTCAATTATAAGGATTTTACTGTTTCTTTGATTGTAACCAAAGATTTTTTAGGTCCTGGAACAGCACCTTTAACTAACAGTAAATTGTTTTCTGTATCAACACGTACGATTTCAAGATTCTGTACAGTTACCTGAACATTACCCATCTGTCCTGGCATATGTTTTCCTTTGAAAACTTTACTTGGATCAGATGCAGCGCCGTTTGAACCAGCATGACGATGGTATTTAGAACCATGAGCCATAGGTCCTCTTGACTGTCCATGTCTCTTGATGGCACCCTGGAAACCTTTACCTTTGGAGATTGCTGTTGCATCGATGTGATCTCCTTCAGCAAAGATATCAACTTTGATTTCCTGTCCTACTTCATATTCAGCAGCGTTCTCGAATTTGAATTCTTTAACGAATCTCTTAAGAGCAACACCTGCTTTTTCAAAGTGGCCTTTTTCCGGTTTGTTTACGAGTTTTTCTCTGATATCACCGAAGCCAACCTGAACTGCTGCATATCCATCGTTGTCATCTGTTTTAACCTGAGTAACAACACAAGGACCAGCCTGTAAAACTGTTACAGGAACTAATGTTCCGTCTTCGTTGAAGATCTGAGTCATTCCGACTTTTGTAGCTAAAATAGCTTTCTTCATTGTTTTTTCCTCCTTATAGCGGATTACCAAACTAGGGTAATCATATAGTTAATAGCTTAATGCTTAATGCATTACATGTTTTAGATGAAATCCAATTATTTGGTTTTCATTTTGATATCGATCTGAACACCTGCAGGCATTTCTAATCTAGAAAGTGCATCAACTGTTTTCTGAGTTGGTGTTACGATATCGATCAGTCTTTTATGAGTTCTCTGCTCAAACTGTTCTCTGGAATCTTTATATTTGTGAACAGCTCTGAGGATTGTTACAACTTCCTTTTTAGTAGGAAGCGGAACCGGTCCACTTACTGTTGCTCCAGTTTTTTTAACAGTATCAATGATCTTAGATGCTGAAGCATCTACTAACTGATGATCATAAGCTTTTAATGTGATTCTCATTACCTGATTTGCCATAAAAAAAAGTCTCCTCCTATTCGTACTAGAATATCAGTACGACAAGCGGCGACTGTACACATTTCCGTGTGTGTCATTCATTCACTTTCCACACACTCCATCCCATGAATGGTACTCTGAACTTGTACAGTGACTTGTCGTCAGTTTCCTAACTTGACATTCGCTCCACGGAAAACCCGCCAATCGGCGGCAACCTCACGCTTCATAGCTATCATGTCACAGCAATGGTTATTATACAGAAAGCATCCTATCTTTGCAAGCACTTTTTTTGTTTTTTTTCCAAAACAATATAATTTATGCATTTTCATGTTTTTCTTCTATATATAATAGGAAAGAGCTGCGTAACCCGCAGCTCTTTTTGCTTTCTTATTCATCTGCAATAATAATATCTGAATAATCCAGTAATGATACTTCTGTAATATCATCACGGATAAGTTCCGGATTATCTCCTGCCTGTTTTGCCTGTTCTGCCAGTTTGGATGCTGTCAAAACCGGAATTGCAAGTTTGCCGATTTCTTCAGGTGTAAGTACTTCTTCCGTCATTTCCTGTTTCAGCTGTGATTTCACTTCCGATGCAACATCTCTTGTTTTATCTGCCGGTGTTGTTTCAAGCTGTGGTGTTTCTTCTGCTGTAGCCGCTGCAATTTCTTTTTTCAACACTTCATGTGCTTCACTTGCAGCCGTCTGAATTGTCTGTTCTTCAGCCGGTACAGCTTCATTCTCAGCATCTTCATCCTCAATTTCATCTATGAAACCACCGGTACGAATCATTTTTTTATCGGCCTTCTGTTTCTTTTTCGCTTTTTTGGCTTTTTTCTCTTCCAGACGAAGACGTTCTTCCTCTTCCTTGAGTCGGATCGCTCTTTCTTTTTCTTCTCTCTTAAGTTCTTTTTTGCTTTTAACAGGAGCTGAATCATCTTCTGTTTCCCCTGCATCTTCCTTTTCAGGATCTTTTCTGAGGATTTCAGAAAGAACATAGAGAATAATCAAAGCAAGCACTCCCAGACCGGCAACCATCAATCCTTCGGTTGTTTTAAATGCAATCAGCAAATATCCAAGGACAGGAAGTGTAACTATAACTTTTGGAAGGTACTCTCGAATACTCACTGTAATCGGTTCACTTCCGGATGTAATCGAATTATAAACAGTTCCTCTGTGATTTGGAATATCCAGAGAATATACTCTGTATCGGTATGTCAATGAATCCTCTTCTGCAAGAATGGAATCTCCGGTACTGATTTCCTCGGCTTTTACCGGAATCGCATAGGTAACCGATCCCATCGGAAGATTTGTTATTTTTTCGTCGTTATCCATTATAACCGTTCTAACTCCGAAAAACTGAGGAACAAAAAGAGCAATTGCGCAAAGGCAGAAGCATATTACGCAAAAATGTACTATAATTTTCAGAAATTTCGACATTATAAATCCCCTCACTTATTCAATTAAAAAATAAAATACTAATACTTTTGTATTATAACTTGTTTTTTACATTGGGTCAACTCTATTTCAAGTTGAGCTCTGTATGACTTTGTACGTCGTGATCAGAAGTTTTTTATTGCATATAAAAATGCCAATCTCAAGGAGTTTCCTCAAGACCGGCATTCTGATTTTTTAGGTTTCTCTGTAATATGTAGTTCGTAAGCTTCTATATTAAAGATTCTCACATTCTACTGGTTGCTAAGATATTTTTCGATACCCTTAATCGCAGATTCCTCATCTTCTCCGTTTACAGATAAAAGAATTTCTTCTCCGGTGTCAAGTCCGAGTGTCATCATTCCCATAATGCTTTTTGCATTTACGCGTTTCTGACCTACCTCAACATAAATCTCGCTGTTGAACTGACTCGCAATCTGAACCATCTGTGCAACCGGTCTTGCTTCCAAACCTGTGGCTAAATTAATGGTGATCGATTTTTTTATCATATTAGTTCCTCCTTGCTTTTCCTCAGGTCTTCCGCAATCTCGCTTAGTTTTCTTAAGCGATGATTTACTCCGGATTTTCCAACCTGTGGTTCTAACATCATTCCTAATTCTTTTAATGTTGCTTCCGGGTACTGTAGTCTTAGCTCTGCCATTTCCGACAATCCCTTTGCAAGATTTTGAAATCCAATTCGTTGCTGTATCAACAATATATCTTCTCTCTGTTTAACCGCTGCATTAACTGTTTTATTAATATTGGCGGTCTCACAATTCACCTTTCGGTTTACCGTGTTTCTCATCTCTTTTACGATCCGTATGTTTTCAAATTCCATCAGGGATACGTTCGCTCCCATAATTGCAAGCATATCAACAATCTGTGAGCCCTCTTTTACATATACCACATAGGATTTTTTTCGCATCACTATTTTTGCTTCAATTTCAAAATCATTCATCAGTTTTTGAATTAGCTGTGCTTTCTTTTCTTCTCTGCAAACAATTTCGAAATGATAACTTTTCGCGGGATCGCTCATTGAGCCCGATGCCAAAAATACGCCTCTTAAAAATGCTCGTTTACAGCATGTTTTTTTAATAATATCCCGGCATCCCACATGAAGCACGTTTTCATTATTTTCCAAATTATCGAACCCCAGATTTTCCAAAAGGTATTTTATATCTGCCTCGTTTTTATACTCAAGTACATATATATTTTTTACCCCTTGTTCACTTGGATTTCGTGATTGAATCGCCGTTTCTATATTAAACTTTTTTTCGATGATTGTAAAGCATTTTCTAATAACTGCTTCATTTTCAGACTGTATTGATAGGTATCTGTTCCCATCCTCTGTTTTCTTTATTTTTCCCAGTGAACTCACCAAAGCAGCGGCCTCTGCTTTGAGACAATGATTTTTGTCAGAAACCTGTCTGGCAAGCTCTGTTTTTACCGTTCCGGAAAAAGACATTTTAAAACTCTCCCAAAAATTTAACTTCCGGTTCAAGAGTCACACCGTATTTTTCTTTTACTTTACTGATTACATCATTCATTAAAGTCACAACGTCCTGTGCGGTCGCATCACCTCGATTAATAACAAATCCACAGTGTTTTTCAGCCACCTGTGCGCCTCCGACCTGATAGCCTCGCAAACCGCTGTCCATAATTAATTTTCCGGCAAAATAACCTTCCGGTCTTTTAAAAGTGCTGCCGGCACTTGGGAATTCCAGCGGCTGTTTGCTTGTTCGCATATCTGTCAATTCCTTCATACGCGCTTTGATTGCCTCTATATCGCCTTTCTGCAAACGTATCTTTGCTCCAAGCACGATATATCCTGCTGTCTTCACAACGCTTGTGCGATATCCGAGTTCCAGCTCTTCAACCGGAATCTCCTTGATTTCGCCTTTGTCTGTCAGCACAGTCGCGCTCACCAAAACATCCTTCATTTCACCGCCATATGCACCTGCATTCATTACAACCGCACCGCCAATCGTTCCAGGAATACCACCCGCAAACTCAAAACCTGTTAATGATGCATTTCTTGCCTGTGCAGCAATGGATGAAAGCAGCGCACCGGCTTCTGCATTTATCACATTTTCTTCTATTGAAATAGAAGAAACATTTTTATACAGCTGAATCACAACTCCTCGATATCCTTTATCACTCACAAGCAGGTTACTTCCATTTCCCAGAATAAAATAAGGCATATTCGATTCTTTACATATGTTAATGATTTCTTTCACGCTGTCTATGGAATCCGGAATCAAAAAATAATCTGCATTTCCACCGATTCGAAACGTCGTATGATTCTTCATCGGTTCATCAGACAAGACTCTTTCTTCACCAAGAATATCTATAAATATTTCTTTTAAACTCTTTGTCAAAATTATTTCCTCCACTCTATCAGATCACGAATCACTTCTCCGGCGATCAAAAGTCCGGCTGCTGCCGGAACAAAAGATATACTTCCGGGAATTGGATTTTGTATCATTTCTTTTTTCCTTTTTCCTTTTGTATTTTGAACCGGTTTTTCTTTCGAATATAATACTTTGACTTTCCCAATTTTGCGTTTTCGCAATTCACTGCGTATCATCTTTGCCAGCGGGCATGCACCCGTTTTAGATATGTCCGCAATTTCAAATTTCGAAGGATCTATCTTATTTCCGGTATCCATACAGGATATAACCGGTATCGATAATTTTTTTGCATTCTCAATAATCAAAATCTTTGAATCCACCGTATCAATCGCATCAACCACATAATCATATGCGGAAAAATCAATCAATCCTTCTGTTTCATTCCCATAAAAAGTCTCATAGGTATGAACAATGATATCTTCGTCAATGTCCGCGATTCTCTCTTTCGCTGCCTGTACCTTACTTTTACCGACTGTTGATCTGGTTGCCAGCAACTGACTGCTGCTGTCCGCAATGGTTACCACGCCATTGTCAACCAGTGTCAAAACACCGACTCCGCATCGCGCTAAAGCTTCTACCACATAAGAGCCTACTCCCCCTAATCCAAATACGAGCACCTTCGTTCTGCTTAATTTGTCAACCCTTTCCTTCCCGATCAACAATTCCATTTTGGAATACGCATCGAACATTTCAATCCTCCCAGGCGAGCCATATTTTTATTTGAATTTACTGTAAAGTACTATAAATAGGATAAAATCCCATAATCTCATATAGTTTATCATATCTTATTTCAAAAAACAATTCTCCTGTAAAAAAACACTTCTCTCCGTCTTGCATTTTCTCAGACGCTATGCTATAGTAGCAAATGTTGCAAATCGTGTGTTCGAGACCTTCCACACGTAAAACAAAACTAAAGGAGACAAAAGAATATGAAAAACAAAGGTACCCTGTTTTTAGTACAGGCAGCAGCAATCGCTGCAATTTATGTTGTTTTGACGCTTGTTTTTGCGCCAATCAGTTACGGAGAAGTACAGGTACGTATTTCAGAAGCACTCACTATTTTACCGGTATTTACACCGGCAGCGATCCCAGGTTTATTTGTGGGATGTATGCTTTCTAACATTCTGGGTGGTTCCATTCCTGTAGATGTTATTTTCGGTAGTATTGCTACTTTAATCGGAGCTGTATTCACCTATAAACTTCGTAATGCAAACAAGTTTCTTGCTCCGCTTCCGCCTATCGTTGCAAACACAATCATTGTTCCATTCGTTCTTCGCTATGGTTACAGTGCAAATCTTCCAATTCCATTTATGATGCTTACAGTTGGTGTTGGAGAAGTGATTTCCTGCGGAATCCTCGGCATGATTATTTACGGAGCTCTTTCTAAATACGGAAAAGGACTTTTTCGATCAAAACAGACCGTTTAAACATTAAAAATAAAAGCGTATTGTGAATCATCAAAAAGATTCACAATACGCTTTTTTGATTTTCAAATCAACTTCTCAATACCTTGCTTTCTGAGCAGGATAATGCTATGAAAGTTCAATTTCCTTTGCATTCTGATATACGTCTTTACGTTCTGCTTTATAACTCTGTGATTGAGAATTCCCATAAAGTTTCACCTGAAATACTACTTCGTCATCCACAAGTTCAACAGCAATCGAATTTCTATTGGACGCATTTTTGATTTCTTTATCGGTCAGAATATGATCGTAGCTGCTTCCGTCTTCCGCAATGTACATACCGCCAAAATCAATCAGATAATGATTTTCGCCGAGGCTGTCCACATCACTTCCAAAGGAACTGTAAAGCTGATTTCCTTCTTCTTTTCCATATTCCCAGACCTGTTCAACCGTCATATTCTCTTCATCGATATGATATTTTACGGCACGTGAATACAGTTTATTCTGATCCAGATTTCCGTCTTCATCTACTTCATCGAAGTTTCGATTATCAAAAACCAGCAGATCTCCATCAGCTGCCAGAGTTGCGGCATGCTGTGAAGTTGGATATTCAAAATCATCGCCGATTGGTGTCAGCATATATTTATCAAGATTTGGATTACGTTCTGCTACTGTTGCAGACAAGATCCATTTAATTTCTTTTGTATCCGCATCAAATTTCAAAATCATATTCTGATGTCTTCCGGACGCAATAATGTCACCGTTTTCTTCATCATACCAGATTGCATTATTATGCATCCAGTTTGACAGACCGCCTGTGTATGGATCCTGTGTGTCGTACTCATTCATTGGAATAATTTCCATGAAATCCCAGTCACGAACAACTTCTCCTGTTTCTCTGTCAATTTCTACCGCATAATCATTTTGAGATTCTCTGCCTTCCACAGATGCCAGCACGATCAGATTTCCATTTTCTGTTTCTCGAATATCATGGTGTGTTCCATAGACCTGATAAGATCTCACAAACTGTCCTGCAGGTGTCAGTTCATAAAATCCATATAAGTTGTTATAGGCATCCGGAATCTTTTCTCCTGTACCCAAAAGCATGTTTCCGTCTTTGAGATGTGTCAGCATAACACTTCCGTTTAAGTTTTTATCACTGTAATACCAGCGGATATCCCCATTACAATCTACTGCAAGTTCATAATTTCCACCAATATGCGGACAATCAAAAAATGTAAGTCCCGGCTGCATTTTTTCAGGAATACTTACGCTGACTTCTGTTTTGGAAATGTCATCCGGAAGCACATCCGTTTCCACGCCATAGGTAAAAGAGGTCTCTGTTCCATCTTCCGTTGTTGCCACAAGTTCTACTTCATTCTCACGTCCCGCATAGAGCCCATAAATCGGAACCATATGATCTGTTGTCATTTCTTCATAATCATGTGTCAGTGTCGCTGCTTCATTATCACCTTTCACTTTCACTGAAATTCTGGTCGGATCTTCTGTTGAAAATACCGCAACGGCAGTCAGAGGAGATAATTCAAACGGATCCACAACAATCAGCGCATCTTCCATAGAATAATGTGCTGCCTGTTCCTCCTTCAGAGCATCTTTAATCTCCTCCTGATAAGAAAACCTGGCATCCATTTCCTCTTTTGTTTTCGCCGGTTCCGGTGTTTCTTCAGCAAAAACAGCTGCTGCAGAACTTACTGTCAGCATTGCTGCCAAAACAGCCATTTTCCAATTCTTAAATCTCATACTTTTCTCCTTTCACCTTACTTCTTGTTACCTTTTGTTGCTTTTTTGTTTTTCAAACAAATTAATAAATGATATAACTCAAACGCTCGCCATCTTTTCCCTGATATTCAAGCGTGAAAGCTCCTTCTTCGGATTCTTCCGGAATTTCAAAACAGATCCATCCTGTTTTCGATCCCATTTTGATATCTGTCCCCGGCATTCTGTCATATCCATGATTTTCAAGAAAAATATCATCACTTCGAGTATAGATATCCCCATTTATATCTGTCAATATCACATTTTTCCACGAAAATGCAGCGGATCCCGATCCACTCTTTTTTATTTTCATATTCAGCAGCAGATACCGCATTCCTTCCTGCGCATGATTCAAATATTCTACATTGTCAATACTTAAATCATATTGTGTAACCGGAACGATTGTTTTTAACTCCTCTGTTTGTATAACATCAAGAATTTCCACATCCCAATTGGTTGTATTTTCCGTCAGACTGTATTTGCGTTTTGTATTTTCCTCCGATAAGCCGACTTTTTCTTCCGTATACAGATATGGAATCATCTTGTATCCTATTTCCTCATCGTTTCTCTCTATATCAATCGCCAATTGATAGGTTTCTTTTGGAAGTGCTTTCATATCGATACCCTGTAGATAAAATTTATTATGACCATAATTAATCAGTGAAATGGCATATATTTTCCCCACACTGTCAATTGCAAGCAGACGAATTTTCAATTTATCTTCTTTCTCAATTCCCAAAATCTGTCCTTTGATTCGAAGGCCATGATCTGTAAGTACCATATCATCTACCTGATAAACCTCGCTCTGAACAGATGGTTTGAATTCTTTCATTTCCCATTTTTTTCCATCAAGCTGATAGACTTCCGTATAATCCTGTGCATTAGAAATCACATTTTCTGTCGTTATAAATGTTTCCATATCATATGCAATGGTTCGGTAACTTCCATCCGGTATATTTTCAAGCTCATATTCCGCAGTCAGTTTCCCGTTTTCGTCTGATTCCGTTACAATTGATGTACGACTGTCATCCTCCATCTCCAGACACGGAAAGTTCGCAACATAACGATTCTCTTCCATGATATACTGCGCACTTCCGCATTGATCCGAATAATACTCAGGATAGTCCTGTCCGAATTCATAAATCTGTTTTACCGTTTTGTTTTTTGCATCGATCTGATATCGAACCAGCCGACTGTACTTTTCCTCATTTCTATTGGCATTGCCGGATTCGGATGCCAGAAATCGATCTGTCCCATTATCAAATAATACAATATCATATACCTCTGAATTCGAATCATAAGATATAAGTCTGGGCGAATGCTGTGAATAAAACCACTCGAAGTCTTCTTCCTTCTTTGGCAAAATTAATACATCCGAAAATGCACTTTGAATCGCCTCTGCATTTTCCCCTTCCTCTTTGTAAGCAGGTGTTAAAACCCAGTTCACCTTTCTGGTCTTGTAATCCATGCTCATAATCATGTGCTGATTACGAAATGACAGCAGCAGACTATCGTTTGCCGGTATATATTCCACGGAATTTATATGGAGAAAATCCCAACTGTCATCCCGTGTACTGTATTCCAAAGATCCGATGGAATCATCAAATAATTCCTGTGGATCCATATACAATTCCAATTTCCCGGTCTCGGGATCCAAAATACTCAGTTCTGCGGATTTTGTGCGCCACTTCGACAGATACATGAGTTTTCCATCAGGCAAAAGAGTTGCATCATGATGCGCACTCTTTCCGAGATAAAAATACTGTCCCAGCATTTTTCCTGTAAAGCTCACGCAGTATACCGTAGCCATACTTGCCGATGAGCCTTCTGTACTGATCCAGAAGCAATGATTTTTATAATCAATTTCATCTATACCGCTAAAGGCAGCCATAACTCCCGTCATATACCATCGAATATCACCATGCCGGTCAAAGATCGTTCGCCATTTATCACAGACATAGAACAATCTTTCGGACATCGGTTCCTCTGACAATTCTTTTTTCGTAATACGGGTCATCGTTTCCGGCACCGGGTCTGTCCGAATAATAAAATCTCTCGTATTTCCCGACTCCGTTACTATAGTCACCGTATTTTCATAATCAGGATACAGTCCGAAAATTTGAATTTCATGATGCGTTTCTTTATCAGCTGTATAAGAAATATCCGCATCCTCTGTTTTTCCATGGACGGTAACGTTTACTGTCTCAGGCAATTCCGTTTCAAACAGAAGAACCGCTGTCAATGGAGCCATCTCATATAAGTCCTGATGTACAATTGCAGTTTCTAATGTTTTTGCATCTGAACCCGCATACCACTCCAGCAATTCCTTTTCCAATTTACGATGTTTTTCCAACAGAGTAAGTTCTTCTTGTAAATATACTGCTTCGCTTTGCTTCGCATCCTCTGTCGCCGCAGATACACTAACAGATATAGCCAGCATAATCACAAGCAAAATAGAAACCAATTCTTTTCCTGTTTCAATCCTTAAACGCCTCTTCATTTTCCATTATTCCCTTCAAACACAAAAAGGAAGCACTGATTTCAGCACTTCCCTTCCTGCAGCATTTACTATTTTCACCTAATAAGAATCATAACTGTCGTCATAGCTATCCTCGTAGCTGTCATAACTGTCGTCATCAGAACTGTCGTAACTGCTCTCTTCATAATCGCTGCTCTCATCTTCCGAATAAGATTCTGTATTCTGATTTGAACCATTTACTTTACTATTAATGGTATCATATATTTTTTGTGTGTCTTCCGTCAGCTGATCTGTTTTTACTTTTTGAAGTTCTATGGCTGCATCATCCATTTTATTATCCTGTGCATAAACATATGCAAAAAGGAGTGCCTCATAATTTGCTCGTTTTGTCTGTTCGTCAACCAGCTGCTGGGCCTGTTCTTCCAACGTGCTGTCCGTCTGCTGTGCTTCTCCCTGTGCTTTAGATAACTCGGCACTTTGCGTCGCCAATGACTCACTATACTGCACGATCTGCTCATTCGCTTCTTTGTATATATTCTGACGAATTGCCGGCATAACCAGCATCCAGTATGCTGCAGCTCCGATAACAATTCCTGCGGTAAGCGCAAAAAACAGCGGCAATTTTGAATGTTCTCGAGCAACCTCTGAATGAACGATCATATCACTTCCAAACAGGTTGTCATCATCCTTGTCTCCTGAGCGAAATAATCCTTTTTTGCGGGAATTTTCCAATCTCGTGGTAACCCCGGTCTGTTCATCAATTTCACGAAGGAAACGAAGTGTTCTGGTATTTGTTTTATCAATGCGAGCTGCTTTTTTCAAAGTTTTTCGTGCACGATTCCACTCATGATTTTTCATCTGAATCAAAGCAAGCAGATGATACCCTTTAATTAACTTTGAATTCTGCGCCAGAATTTTTCGCAGCTGTATTGCCGCCATATCCTCATGTCCTTCACGGCACATTGCCAATGCATGATTATATTTTTTGATTGTTTCGTTGATTGCTTCAAGTTTGTTGGAATTCGATTTCAATCGATTGATATAGCTGGATGCCAGATTATTATTTGGCATCATATTTTCACTGATAACCCACTCTCCCAAAGCAGCTACAACTTCACCGGTTTCAAAATATACCAGTCCCAAAAGGTTTCTTGCCTGAATGTTGGCCTTATTGTACATCAAACTCTGCCGCAGGCAATCAATTGCACCGGACAAATCGCGAATACTCGCTTTTTCCAGGCCCTCGTTGTAGGAGAGTTTTGACAGATAATCCAGCTTTTTCTGAATCAGAACATTATTTCCGCATCGAGGACAATATTCCAGATCCGGATCTGAAATATGTGCTCCACAATTAATGCAATTCATCTATCTCTCCTTACCGAATATTTCGTTTATCTTTATTGTCCTTTACCATTTCCTGAAGAACATCGAGAATGTCTGTAAGCTCTCGATTATAAATTGCACCTTCAACATCTGCCATTTCCTGACATGGTTCAAATTTTTTCAATTCTTCTTCATAATCAATCATTTTTGCATTCTCCTAATCAATGCTTTGATTTCCCCCACCAGATATAAAGAACCAACACAAAACAACATTCCGTAATCCTGTTTTAATGCAAGCGCTCTGGTAAATGCTTCCTGCGTAGTATCATATCCTTCTACCGCAGGGATTCCATTGGAAACAAAAATCTCCTTCAGTTTTTCAAAATCAACTTTTCGATACCCGCCAACCTGCGTTACAATTACATGTTCAAAATGAATTCTGCTGCAGATCGTATGAATCATATCCGTATAGTCTTTATCATCCACAGCCGAAAACAGTAAGGTCAGAGGATATTCCTGCTGAAAATATTCCGCTGTATCCACAAATTTCATAACACCATCGGCATTATGAGCTCCATCTACAATCACGCCCGGAAGAACCTGCTCCATACGTCCCTGCCATCTTGTTTCCGCAATTCCTTTATGGATTGCCTCATCCGTAACCGAAAGCCGGTTTTGAAGAATTTCCATTGTTTTTATTGCAAGAGATGCATTCATTACCTGATACTTTGCAATAAACGGTATATGAAATACCGGATTTTCCCCATCATATTGCAGATATCGGAACGCAATTCCATTTGCTGTGTTTTCCAGCACCTCTGTGTCTGCAGTACAAACTTTATAGGATGGACTACCCGTTTTCTGCGCATAAGCCGCAATCACTTCTGCCGCAGCTTCATCATTTCCATCGTAGATGACCGGTACACCGGGAACAATAATCCCGGCTTTCTCACCTGCAATCTCCGGAATTGTATTTCCCAGATACTGCATGTGATCCAGACTGATGGATGTAATCACACAGGCAATCGGATCAGCAATGGAAGTTGTTGCATCAAGTCTTCCGCCTAATCCGGTCTCCAGAACAACATACTCCACTTTTGCTTCCGCAAAGATAACCATGCCCATGAGAAAAAGCATCTCAAAATAAGTCGGATGATAGCTTCCTTCAGAAACCAGTTCGTCCGCCAATGCTTTCACTTTGTGAAAAGCATTCAAAAATGTTTCATCGTCAATATTCACTTCATTAATCTGAAAACGCTCATTGATTTCTACCAGATGAGGCGACGTGAATAATCCGCAGGAATATCCAGCTTCTCTCATAATGGAGGTCAAAAATGCGCATGTACTTCCTTTTCCGTTTGTACCTGCTATATGAATCACCTTAAACTGTTCCTGCGGATTTCCCAATCTACGCAAACATTCACGCGTATGTTCCAGAGAATTTTTTGTCGTGAACTTAGGTGTTTCATCTATATATGCTACTGCTTCTTCAAATGTCATATATTTCACCAATTTACTTATTTTCTGATGTATTTTTGATTTTCCAATCACTGTCATACAAGGCATACACTGCCCGATCATATCCTTTGCTCAGTGCTTTTCTGGTAGAGCTGTTACTTCTCTGACATATTTTAATGATGTCGAAATCATCCAGAACCACACCTGTGATCATTAATGTTTCTTCATCGATATAAATCGTTTCATACCACTCTCCATTTAGCTGAATCTCCGTGGATGGTGTAAAGTTCTCGCCCTTTAGCAGATAGATATCATCCGCACCCGGTATTTTACTTAATGAATCCAATCGCACTTCATACAATCCCAATTTGACTTTTTTATGCTCAAATGGAGATTTTCCATCATATGAATATTTTTCCCCATACAGAACATCATACTGTAAGGTTTCCAGATCCACCTGATAATTTTTTGTATTTCTGCGAGCCTGATGATATCGAAGAATGGTTCCTTCATGAATTCCAACACGATCCAGAACTTCTGCCGCAATCTGGTAGGCTGCCAGATTATCATCCTTCTTTTTCATTCCAAAATTATCCCAGATTACATATTCTGTCTGGAATAAATATTTATTTTTGAGATTTTCTACCTTGAGATCCATTGTCGGTAAATGATCCCCATATAATACCAATACTACATCTTCCGGATAATCCTCTAATGCCTCCGTAAGTGACTTCACAAACAGGTCCATCTCATGAATCTGATTCACATAATATTCCCATTTATTGTTCATTGCTTCCGTCGGTGCACCGGAAACCGTAATCTCAGGATTCTCAATGAGTTTTTCCTCCGGATAATTACCGTGCCCCTGAACCGAAATAGTATAGATATAATCCGGTCCTTCTGAATTATTCAGACATTTCATAATTTCATCAGTCAATACACGGTCCCGAACCCAGCCGAGAGGATTTTTATCATTTTCGCCCGGCATATACTCTGCCGAGATGAAATAATCAAATCCTAAATTTGCAAAAACGGATCGTCTTCCATAAAAATTGGCTTCATTGTTATGGATTGCTGCCGTAGTATAGCCAAGTTCTTTTAAAACATATGGCGTACTCTCACACGTTGCTTCTTTGAGTATTCCTTTGTATGGATATTCTCCCGGTCCAAAATAGCGCATACTCATTCCGGTAATCGATTCGAATTCCGTATTGGCAGTACCTGCACCAACGGAAGGCACTTTATAATAGCCGGATGAGTAATCCTTCATCAGCTGTCGGAAATACGGAATCGGATCTTCCGATAGTTTCAGGTAATTTACCAGTGTTGGGTCAAAAAATGATTCCAGCTGAATAAAAATAATATTTGGTCTGGATTCATCATTTGTTTTCGGAAGATCACTCTCTGATTTTTCAATCTTGGAAATTGTTTCCTCTGAGTAATCCATCGGACAGCTGATACCTGTGTTAAATATTGTAGTTGCAAGACAATATGGATATCCATAATCTTCATAAGCAAATGCAATATTACCAAAATAGGTGGATAATATTCGTTTTTCCAAGAGAAGTTCCGTAGAACCGGCAAACAACGCCACGCCGACAATCAAAAGCAGCAGACTATAACGGTATTTAATCTTACCTTTGTATTTTGGTCCTTTAATAAGAAGCCATAACAAAAAGATAAGAAGAGCCGCCAGGATAATTCCGGCCAATATACCTGTCTCCGGCGTCATGTATTTATTTACAATTGCCATGGCATCCGACAGCAGTTTTAAATCAGGACCTGTAAACGGCGTTACCCTCGAGCAAAGCAGAATGCCATTAAGTGCTCCCAAAAACAGCCAGATACTTCCTATCAGAACCCTGAGGAAACATCTCCGTCGGAACAGATATACCACCAAAAGACTGACAAATATAAACGATGCATTGTAAGCAAACACGATGGGTTTATCCACCATAAATGTCCAGGCCTCTGCAAATGAATGACGGCTGATTGCCTCAATAACAAAATAAAGCAGTGCACTGCCAAGTGCCTGAAGAATCAAAGAAATTCGATTAAGAAACTTCCACATTCTATTGCTCCTTTATTTCTATTTCATCTGTTTAAGTTAAAGACAGACATTTCCTTTGTCTTTATTTCATCTGTTCAAGCTGAAGGCGAACTTTTTCCTTCATTTCTTTATATTTTTCAAGCTTTTCTCTTTCCGCTGCAACTTTTGCTTCCGGCGCTTTGTTTACAAAGTTTGGATTTCCAAGCATGCCTTCACAACGAGCAATTTCCTTTGTCAGACGTTCCTGCTCTTTTGTCAGTCGCTCAATTTCTTTTTCACGGTCAACCAGATCTTCTAACGGAAGATATACAACTGCATTGGATACAACGATTGAAACCGCATCTTCTCCAATACCCTCCTTGTTCTGCTGAACAAAGATTTCTTTTGCAAATGCAAGATTTACAAATGATTTTTTGCTTTCTTCATACATTGCACAGATATCTGCATCTTTTCCGACAATGTACAGACTGGTTTTCTTATTCTGAGGAACATTCATTTCTGTTCTGGTGTTTCGAATCTGGCGAACGACCTCTTTGAAGCTTTCGATTGCCTGCTCCGCATCTGCAAAATGATATTCTTCTTTGTATACCGGCCAATCTGAAATCATGATGGATTCTTCTTCCGGAAGTAATGTACAGAAAATTTCTTCTGTAATAAATGGCATAAATGGATGCAGTAATTTCAGTCCTTCTGTAAGCGCTGTACGAAGTGTCCAAAGAGCTTCATTTGCAGCCTTTGGATTTTCGTCTGCTTTCCAGAGACGTACTTTTGCAAGCTCGATATACCAGTCACAAAGTTCATCCCAGAGGAAATCAAATACCTTCTGAACTGCAATTCCAAGTTCATATTTATCCATATTTTCTGTCACTTCGCGAATCACGGTATTTAAGTGTGACAGGATCCATTTATCTTCTGCACAAAGTGCATTCAGATCTTCCGGTTCTGTTACGGTTTTTCCTTCCAGGTTCATCATGATAAAACGGGAAGCATTCCAGATCTTGTTTGCAAAGTTTCTGCTTGCTTCCACACGTTCCCAGTAGAAACGCATATCATTTCCCGGGGCATTACCGGTAATCAGTGTAAGACGAAGAGCATCTGCTCCATATTTATCGATAATTTCAAGCGGATCAATACCATTGCCAAGAGACTTGCTCATTTTACGTCCCTGTGAATCACGTACAAGTCCATGAATCAATACATGATGGAATGGTGATTTCTGTGTCTGTTCACATCCGGAGAATACCATACGGATTACCCAGAAAAAGATAATATCATATCCGGTAACCAGCACATCTGTAGGATAGAAGTATTCCATTTCCGGTGTTTTTTCCGGCCAGCCAAGTGTAGAGAATGGCCAAAGAGCTGAACTGAACCATGTATCCAGTGTATCTTCATCCTGTACAAAATGAGTTCCGCCACATTTCGGGCATACTTTCGGCATTTCACGTGCAACGACTACTTCACCGCATTCTTCACAGTAATAAGCCGGAATTCTGTGTCCCCACCATAACTGACGTGAAATACACCAGTCACGAATATTTTCCAGCCAGTGAAGATATGTTTTATCAAAACGAGAAGGAACAAATTCCAATTCTCCTGTTTTCAGAACTTTGATGGCTTCTTTTGCCATTTCGTCCATTTTTACGAACCACTGTGGTTTAATCATTGGCTCAACGGTTGAACCGCAGCGGTCATGTGTTCCAACTGCATGTGAATGCGGAACCACTTTTACCAGAAGTCCGAGATCTTCCAGATCTTTTACCATGGCTTTACGAGCTTCATAACGATCCATACCGGCATATTTTCCGCCCAGATCATTAATTGTTGCATCGTCATTCATGATACAGATTTCTTCCAGATCGTGACGTTTTCCAACTTCAAAGTCATTAGGGTCATGTGCAGGTGTGATTTTTACGCAGCCTGTACCAAATTCCTTGTCAACATATTCATCGGCAATTACCGGAATCTCTCTATCAGTCAGAGGCAGTTTGAGCATTTTTCCGATCAGATCTTTGTATCTTTCATCCTCAGGATTTACTGCCACTGCAGTATCTCCAAGAAGAGTTTCCGGTCTTGTTGTTGCAATTTCAACAAAACGGTTTTCCTCTCCAACGATCGGATAATTGATATGCCAGAAGAATCCATCCTGATCCTCATGTTCTACTTCCGCATCAGAAATAGATGTCTGACAAACAGGACACCAGTTAATGATTCTGGAACCTTTATAAATGTATCCTTTTTCATAAAGTTTGATAAACACTTCCTGCACTGCTTTGGAGCATCCTTCATCCATAGTAAAGCGTTCTCTTTCCCAGTCTGCAGATGCACCGAGTTTTTTCAGCTGATTGATAATTCTGGAACCATATTCTTCTTTCCACGCCCAGGCATGTTTCAGAAATTCCTCACGAGTCAGATCAGCTTTATCAATTCCTTCTTTTTTCAGTTTTTCAATAACCTTTACTTCTGTAGCAATTGCAGCATGGTCCGTGCCCGGCTGCCAAAGTGCTTCATATCCCTGCATTCTCTTGAAACGAATCAGGATATCCTGCATTGTTTCATCAAGTGCATGTCCCATATGCAGCTGTCCTGTTACATTCGGCGGCGGCATAACGATCGTGAATGGTTTTTTATCCGGATTTACTTTTGCATGGAAGTAACCATTGTCCATCCATTTCTGATATAAACGATCCTCAATACCTTTTGGATCGTATGTTTTTGCCAACTCTTTGCTCATAATTTCCTCCCGGTTTCTATTTTAGTCTTCTATTTCGAATTCTATTTACCTGATTTTCTTTAATGTTTAACTATAAAGAATTTTAGTATTATTGTCAAGGTTTACACATGCTTCTGTGCTTTTGTATTCACGCAGTTCTATGCCTCTGTATTTCGAATCTGCTGCCAGAAGCTTTCCCCTTTTATATTGCCTTTTTCTTCTATTCCAAACATATCCAGAACCGTTGCAGCAATATCTGAAAAACAGCTGCGTGTACCAAGATTTACGCCTGCTTTTATCGGCGCTCCGTATACCAGAACCGGAACGCGCTCACGGCTGTGGTCCGTTCCTTTATATCCGGGATCACATCCATGATCTGCCGTGATAAGCAGAACATCATCCTCTTTCATATTTTCCATAAAGACAGCCAGCTGTTCGTCAAAAACCGTGGCAGCATTCGCATAACCGTCAATATTGTTGCGGTGGCCGTACAGCATATCAAAGTCAACCAGATTTACAAAACAAAGGCCTTCAAAATCTTCCTTCTGAATCTCCATTGTTTTGTTCATTCCATCTACGTTATTTTCAATGGATACCGTAGTCTGAATGTTTTTTCCTGCAAAAATATCATAAATCTTTCCAACACCTTTGCTGGCAAATCCATTTTCCACAAGTACATCCATCATTGTCTGCGGAGGTACGAGTGAGAAATCATGACGATGAGGTGTTCTTGTATAATCACCGTTGCTTCCGATAAAAGGTCTGGCAATGACACGTCCAACCCCATGTTCTCCCTGCAAAATTTCTCTGGCTATTCTGCAGTCCTCATAAAGTTCTTCCAACGGCACAACATCTTCGTGTGCAGCAATCTGAAATACACTGTCTACTGATGTATAGACGATCAATTTACCTGTTTTTTCATGCTCCTCGCCATAATCGCGAATTACATCTGTTCCCGAATATGGTTTGTTGCAAAGGACACCTCTTCCGACACGCTTTGAAAACTCATCGAGAATCTCTTTCGGGAATCCATTTGGATATGTCGGCATTGGTTTTTCTGATACGACACCGGCGATTTCCCAATGTCCAATCGTTGTATCTTTTCCTTTTGACTGTTCTGTTAATCTTCCATACGCCCCGATCGGTGATTTTTCTTTTGGTTCGCAGGTAACACCATCTATATTAAAAAAACCTATTTTGCACATATTTGGTGTATGATACTTCTCTGACTTAAAAATCGTACCTAATGTATTGGCGCCTTCATCTCCAAAGTCTGCCGCATCCGGTGCATTTCCAACGCCAAAGCTGTCTAATACAATTAAAAATAATCTTTTTACGCTCATTTTATGCCTCCGTATATTTTTATCGTAAAACTATATCCTTTTATAATTACGAAACCTTTTTCAAATGTTTTCTACATAACTAATTTATTGTACCATACTTTTCGGATTCTTGCTATAATAGGAAACAATAGCAAAATGAAAAAGGAGACTTTTATGAATCCACTTATCTCATCACTTCATCCGGACTTTTTGAATCGTATGAAAGAACTGCTGCCGGATGAATATGATTCTTTTATAGAAAGCTATGATGCGCCCCGCACCTATGGTCTGCGTGTCAATACATCCAAAATCAGTTGTGAAGATTTTGAAAAGCTGGTACCTTTTGATGTGCAAAAAATCCCATGGATCAAAAACGGATATTTTTATTCCGAAGATACCAGACCCTCACATTGTCCGCTGTACCAGGCAGGTCTGTATTATCTGCAGGATCCAAGTGCTATGACGCCTGCTTCCCGCATTCCAATCGAGCCCGGCGAATATGTTCTGGACCTGTGTGCCGCGCCTGGCGGTAAAGCAACCGCTGCAGGTGCCTGTCTGCAGGGAGACGGTCTGCTTGTCGCAAATGATATCAGTTCCAGCCGTGCAAAAGCTTTGCTACGCAATCTGGAACTTTTTGGAATTTCAAATGTATTTCTCGCTAATGAGGTTCCCGCAAAACTGGCCAAAGGCTGTCAGGGACTTTTTCATAAAATTATACTGGATGCTCCGTGCTCCGGAGAAGGAATGTTCCGCAAAGAAGATGCCCTCGCCCGAGACTGGACACCGAACAAATCAGAGGAACTGTCAAAAATCCAGCAGGAACTCATACTCCTCGCTGCCGATATGCTTCGTCCCGGCGGTATGCTGATGTACTCTACCTGCACTTTTTCTCCTGCAGAAGATGAAAAAACGATCAGTGCGTTTCTTGAAGCGCGTCCTGATTTTTCTCTGATCGACATGGAAGGCTACGAAGGATTTACACCCGGAAATCCATCTCTTGGAAACGGAAATCCCGATCTCACAAAATGCGTTCGTATTTTTCCTCATAAGATGCAGGGCGAAGGACATTTTCTTGCTTTACTAAAAAAAGAAGGAGAAGCTGTCACATATACAGCCTCTCCTAAATGTAAACTCGATAAAGATTCTCAAAAATGGATTCGTGCCTTTTTTGAAGAAATAGGCTTCCATTCTCTGGGCGGACATCCGTTTGACTGGAATCGTGTGGAAGTGCGAAAAGATAAAGTGTACTACCTTCCCAAAGCAGATACTTCCTGTTTTCGTGGAATCACATTTCTTCGAAACGGTCTATATCTGGGCGATCTCAAAAAGAATCGTTTCGAACCTTCACAGCCATTTGCTCTGGCGCTCCACAAAGGCGATATCGATGCCGTAATTTCACTTGATGTAAACGACGAACGCCTCACTCGTTATCTAAAAGGTGAAACGCTCCTGATTCAGGAAGAGGAGGCATCGCACGCAAAAGGATGGCATGTATTATGTATCAATGGATATCCTCTTGGATTCGGCAAACTTGTAAATGGTACTCTGAAAAACAAATATCCTGCCGGCTGGAGAATTATGGGATAATTTTTTTACACAGATCCTTCCTTGCCCCGGGGAAATTATAGTAAAATATCTTTTTTTATTGTGAAAGAATAGATATATTTTTGTTTCACCGGCATCCCGGTCAACTGTGTCAATGCATCCGCATATCCTTCCAGCTGTTTGTGATAATGCTCGACCAGTTTATCCTCCCTGTCAATGCGGTCCGTTTTATAATCCAGGATCACAATTTCATTATTTTCTATAAAATATGCGTCTATGATTCCCTGAATCAGGACAGATACATTTTGATCCCATTGACTATTCAGTCTGCTTGCCGGTACCTGAAATACAAATGGCTGTTCTCGCTTGAGCAATCCTGCGAGGGCAGCTTTTTCCATCCTTTTTCCGATTTCAGAATTCAGAAATAAACGTATGTCAGAAGTTTTCACAACATCAGCTTCTTCCCGAGACATTTTATTGGTTTGTACCATATCTGCAATTTGTTCCTGCAGCATTTCATCCGTCCGAATTCTTTCATAATCAAGACATTCCATCACACGATGGTATGCTGTTCCTCGAGCTGCACCTTTCACTTCTTCCTGCCTGTCATTGATAAATTTTGGAATGACTTCCTTTTTTTTCTTCTGTTTTTTATAAACCAAATATGGATTTTCATATCCAAATTCCTCTTTGTTCTCGAATTCACCCTTTTTCAACTCAGAAATGCTGGCCTTAGCCGGTATTTTTCGCAAATTCACAAATGGATATTGATATTCAAACCGCTCTTGAAGCTGTGCACGAAGTTTTTCATCATAGATCCGATCCGGATCCCAGTTTTTCAATTCATCCTTTCGCAGAATCTGGTCTGTGGCATTTTCAATTTCCTCCAGAACAAGATCCCTTGCCGTAATAAAATGAACATCGAATTCTGCGCCCTCGTCATGTGGCAGCGGTATCGCTCCATCCAAAACGCCAAACTGAATCATCAATTTATTCATGCCTGCATGTCGATATAAAGCTGGAAGAACATAATCCCAATAGGATTTTGCCGACTGACGCATCTGATACGGAAGCACCTCTGTATCTAATTCTCTCAAATGCTGCAGTGCTTCAATTTTTTTATCCACTTTTCCCATCGTACCGGAAATAATCAGTTTTTCTTTTGCTCGTGTAAATGCAACGTACAGAACTCGCAATTCTTCTCCTAATGCATCAATTTTTAATTGTTTACGCAAAATTTGTTTGATCAGTGTCGGCACTTCCACTCTTTTATCCGGATACACCGCATTACATGCAAGACCAATTTGGGGATGTATGAGAAGTTTGGCTCTGATATCCATCTGATTAAAGCCTTTGCCCATGCCGGCAGCAAATACGATTGGAAATTCCAGCCCCTTGCTTTTATGAATCGTCATAATCTGTACCGCACCATTTTCTTCTGCTGACAAATTCACTTCTCCATAATCCACCTCGTATTTTTGCAGCTGTTCAATATAGCGTACAAAATTAAACAAACCGCGGTAACTGGTTTTCTCGTAAGCCATTGCCTTTTCCACCAACATGATCAGATTCATTTTTCTCTGTTCCCCCGCAGGCATTGCTTTCACATAATTCCCATATCCGGTTTGTTCTAATATTTGGAGAATAAATTGATGTACCGGTGTATAAACTGCAGCTTTGCGAAATTCTTTCAATTGTTTCAGAAAGCGCTCTAATTTCTGTTTACACTCTGCCTTTGTTTTATTTTCTATCACTTCCATTTGTCCATCTTCAAGAAATGCACAGATCGTTTCGTATAGACATCTCTGCTTATATTCCGCTCTGACTTCTGCAAGCTCTTCCGAAGACAATCCCACGATTGGAGAATACAGTACTCCAAACAGTGGAATATCCTGATAGGGATTATCACAAACCTTTAAATAATTCAGCACGGTTTCAATTTCTGTTGTAGAAAAATAGCCTGATTTCGAAGCTGTATAGGATGGTATACCTTTTGATGTAAATATCTGAGAAAAACGCTCTGCCCATTTTGCGGACGTTCTCAAAAGTACCGCAATATCTCCGTATTCAACCTTACGATATTTTTTCAGCTTTCCATCATAAATCTGTTCTTTTTTTATAAGTTCCTGTATTCGCTGTGCAATTGCCAATGCTTCCATATCAATTGCATTTTGTATGCCCTGCTCATCTTCCAGCTCCTCGGAGTCCTTCTCGATCAACATCACTTCCGTATGAGCGAATTCTTTTCTTTGTCCTTCCGGGAATGAATCTTCGGGATATAAAGCTGCATCGTCATCATAACTCACTCCGCCAATATCCCTTTCCATTATCTGTCTGAAGATATAATTTACACTGCGAAGAACTTCACTTCTGCTTCTGAAGTTTTTGCGAAGATCAATACGTTGATTTTCCGAGTCTTTCGTTTCATAAGAGTCATACTTTTCCATAAAAAGATCCGGTCTTGCCTGACGGAAACGATAGATACTTTGTTTTACATCACCAACCATAAAAATATTCTTATCCTCTGTTCCATGTCCGGAGACTGCAACTGTCAAACGCTCCTGCACAAGATTGCTATCCTGATATTCATCCACCATGACTTCCCGAAAACGAAGAGATAATTCGTGTGCAGCCTGTGTACGAACCCATTTTCCATCCTTGTATTCCCACAGAATTTGCAATGCAAAATGCTCCATGTCTGTAAAATCAATCAGATTTTTTTCTCTTTTTTTCTCTGCAAACGCTTTGATAAATTTTCTGGTTAAGTTTACAAGTACCTCCAGAGCTTTTCGACTCTCATTAATATCTTCCAAAATACTTTCTTCTGTTTCGCAGAAATAATCCTTTTTCAATTCATCAATAATCTTTTTGTAATCATCCCGAAGGTCTTTCACACGAGATTTCAATACATCATCTACATTTTCATCCCGTTTTCGTGACAATTTTGTAAATTCATGTTGTTGAATATAACCGGTTATTTCATTATAATCTGCATTTGTTAATAGTTTTTCTAAAACCCGGACGTTTTCTTCATCATCCTGCAGTGCATCCCGATAAAAATATGGTCCGGAGGATTCATTACATAAATTTATTGCCTTGTGTAAAATATTTTTTGCCTCAAGAATCAGATTTTCTGCTTCCGTCCATAATAGTTTCATCCATGGAAGATTTCCCAGATGTTCTTCTTCATCTATCTGATATGCATCCAGGCACTGCTCCAGCCATTGTTCAGGAAAAGGATCGCTCATTGCCGCAGAATATACCTGCATAATATAATCTTTTAATGCTTCATCTGTTTTTCCGGGAGCAAAGCATTCTACAAAATACACAAAATCAGGATCATTTTCCGCATAGCAGGATTCCAGCACTTCTGCCAAAACATCCTGGCAGAGAAGTTTCATTTCCCCTTCATCTCCCACACGATATCCCGGATCTAAATCGATCATATGAAAGTAATTTCGAATAATATAACCGCAAAAGCCATCGATAGTTGTAATCTGTGCGGCATGCAATACGGTCAATTGTCTCTGCAGATGTTCATCCTCAGGATGCTCACGCACCGCTTTCTCGAGTGCTTTACTGATGCGCTCTTTCATTTCCCCTGCCGCAGCTCTTGTAAATGTCATGATCAAGAGCTCATCAATATTGACCGGATCTGACTTATCCATAATTCGTTCTAAAATGCGCTGTACCAGAACTGCGGTTTTTCCGGAGCCGGCAGCAGCACTTACCAGAATATTTCGATCACGCAGTGAAATGACTTTTTCCTGATCCTCTGTCCATTTCATCTCCATATCACTGCACCTCCTTTTCCATCTGCTGCCACAGCAGGTCATCTTTCATCTTTTTCAGGCTGCGAAATTCATAGCCCGGAACTTTCTTGTCAAATGCACAGGCAGATGCAAAAGAACAGTATGTGCACGCACGTGCTTCCCCTAGTTCATATGGTTTTGCCTGTGCGTTTCCATCATATGCTCCTTGCTGAATTTCATGAATTTTCTGCTTGATAAATTTCTGAAGAACCGCAAATTGTTCTGTGCTGATCAGCTTATCACTTTTTCGTAATCCATTTTTACTTTTTGTAACCGGCAAAGACCGCAGCGTGCTATCCATCTTGTAAACAATTTCTTCTTCATTCAAAAGGATTCCATTCATTGCCATTTCTTTCAAAATTTTGTCTTCCAGTTCCGAAATATTATTTTCCATTTTCTGTTTCAGTAACGGATCTTTGATATTATAGTAAAAGACTCCGGCAGGAATGATATCTTTTCCGGGATGCTTATCTTTTTCCATTTCCAGCGCGCTATTGAGATATACTGCCAGCTGAAGCTGCAAACCATGATACAATGACACCAGATCAAAAGACGTACTGCCGCTTTTATAATCAATAATTCTGACATATACTTTATTGTCTGTTTCCAGCACATCGACTCGGTCGATTCTTCCTCCGTCGTATGCAACCTCAAAACCTTCCGGACGGAATTCTCCATTTTTCAATTGTTCCTGAAGTGCCCATACGGTTCTGCGCAGAAGTCTTCTCGCACGGTCGATCATATAATGATTTCTGGCATTTGTATGTAAAATTGTATTCCCATAATCTGCTGTAACACTATCCAGACATTCATCCAGAATATCCGTACGCATATTTTCATCAAGGCTCCCCCATTCCAGTCCTTTTTTTCGTACTGTCATTGCAAAACGATCCAGTGTTTGATGCATAATATTTCCCATATCAAATGCTTTAAATTCATATTCCGCACGTTCTCGCAGCTGCAGACCATATTGCAAAAAATGAGCGAATGCACATGCGCTGTAACGTTCCAGTTTTGTAGCACTTGCCGTTCCCATCTCTGCGTACAGTGCCTTGGCCACACTTTTGCTGATCACATCCTGTGGGCTTCTTAGAAATGCAGCCTCTACGATTCGATCCACTTCTGTCCTGTATTCAGGACTTTTCAGATACCAGGAATATAGTTCTTCAAACAGAGGATCCGATTTCCCATTCTGATATTCATGCAATCCATGCACAAAATAATCCATGCTGATTCCCGGTAATTCCATCTGTTTCATATCGGCCAAGCCTGATTCCATATTTTGAATTGAAAGTTTTGGGTACAGGTTCTGTATTGTACGGATCAAATATGCAGGCGAGATTCTTTCGCCGCTTCCGTTGGAATTGCTGTACGACAGATATAAACGGTCACTGGCTTTCGTCAAATTCAGATATAAATAATATCTCTGAATTCCCATCTGCTCTTTTTCTCCCGGTGCAAGATGAATTTGATGCGTTTCAAGAAACTCACGATCCATCTCCGTCAAAAATCCTCCGCCGGTCACATTTTTCGGTATATTTCCTTCATTAATTCCTACAAAAAACAGAACTTTTACATTTTTCAAACGGGTACGTTCCATATCGCCAACTAAAATCTGATCAATGGCAGGTGGAATCAAGGCTACTTTTGCATTCGTCAGTCCGGCTTCCATCAGCTGGCGAAATTCCTGTGCGGACACGATCTCATCGCCTAAAATTTCAACCATTTTATCTAAGAGATCCATAATAATACTATATATTTGACGATACTCTTTTTCCTGTGCTTTTTGCTGCAGGTTTCCAAACTCATCCGCCTGCTGTTCCAGTTTCTCGCTGCAATCGGTATTTACAACAAAATGGTATAATATCTCGCAAAACTCTCTCACGGTACGTTTCTTTTTAAAGTCTGCCGCCATATCCTTCACTTCATTTACAAAACGGCCACGAGCTTCGTTCAGATACTCCAGTTTCTCAGGCTGCAGTCCACGATAAATACGGACCCATTTTTCTTCCCATTTAGAAAAACCTCGAATCCCCAAAGCAATTACGTAATTTTCTAATTGGTCAATTTCGTCCTCCTTCAATCCGGACATTCCACAGCGAAGATAACGAAATACGCTCTGATAAGAGAAACCCTGCACACACATTTCCATAGATGCACGAATAAATTCCACAAATGGATTCATAGTGACAGAATGTGTCTCATCAATAAAATAAGGGATGTCCGTCTTATCAAAGGCCTGTCTTGCTACATTTGCATACTCTTCCATATTGCCGGTAATCACTGCAATATCCCGATATCGATACCCCTTTTCACGAATCAGATTGCGAATCCGATATGCCGTTTCTTCCATTTCTCTTTTGGGATTCGCCGACTGAAAAATCTGGATTTCTTCTGTTTCTTCTTCATAACATTTATTTCTGTATCGAAAAATATTGGATTCAAGGAATTGAAGTGCCGGCTTCTCTGCAAATCTCATTTTCTCAGAATCTGAAATTCGAATTGGATCTTTGATATCCGATGTAAGTTTATTTAAATCATGAATCATTTTTTTGCTCATATAAAACAATTGATATCTATGCGAATTTTGATAGATATTTTCTTTTGGATCCATGCATACCGTCACTGAAATTTCTTTACACAGGTGCAGCAATTCCTGAATCACTTTCAGCTGTATCGGAGTAAATCCGGTAAACTCATCAAAAATCATCTCGCTGTCTTTGAGCTGCGTTGACAAACTCAGCGCCGGAACCAATACATCCAAAATTTCTTCCGATGTCATATAGTGCGCATCCATATATTCTCTATACGCTTTATACAAAATTGAAATGTCTTGCATTTTTCCTTTTAAAAGCGAGTTCGGTGCTGCCTGTTCCAATACTTCGGCAAGGTTTTCTTCTTTGACATCGTATTGCATCAATTCTGAGAACAGTGATTTCATTTCTTCCAGACATCCGGGTCTTTTCAGCTGTCCTCCGAGATATGGCAGTTCTCCTTCCATATTCTGAATTAATTTTCTAAGAACCATTCCCTTCCCTGTTTCTTCCAGCAATACACGTCGATCCGCACCAACCTCCTCAAACACGCGATAGGCAAGTCGGTTAAAGCTTAAAATATCTATGTTGATAATTCCTTTTTTCGGACTCATCTCAACAAGCGTTTTCTGCGTCTGCATGGTAAACTGTTCCGGAACGATCACATAATAATTACGCTCCGGATGATGCAGGGCCTCTGTAATCATTTTTTCATATACATAATGAGATTTGCCGGATCCGGCTGCTCCAACCACATATTGTAATGACATAACATTCCCCCATATACTCTATTACTGTTTTCGATTCTATATGAAATCATTTACTCTATTTCTTTATTTCTCATTTTTTCTATTTCTTTTATCTTTATTATTTTAAACGAAAAACACTCAGGAGTGAAGTGCTGCGCTTCCTTTTTCTCCTGAGTATTTCATTCCCTGTTTCCAGTTTGTTTTTCGTATCTGTTTAATAAAAAATTTATTTCGAATTGTTTGTTTTTTCTATCGTTTACTTTTTTTGAGAATTTCTTTTAATTCTTCTACTGTAAATTCATAATTTGTGTTACAAAAGTGACAATTCAGTTCAATTGGTTTTCCTTCCTGAATCATTTCATTGAGATCTTTACGTCCAATACTGATCAGCGCCTTTTCTACTCTTTCCTTTGTGCAGTTGCAATGGAACTGTGTTGGAATCGTTTCACTGATTTCCATATCAAATCCGTCCAGAACTGCTTTCAGCAGTCCTTCCGCTGTAGGATCCTGTTCCAGCAAATTGGTTACAGAAGTAATCTTCTGCACATTTTCTTCCAGTTTTGCAATTGTTTCTTCATCCGCAAATGGCATGAGCTGAACAATGAAGCCTCCGGCCTGACGAACGGTATTTTCTTTGTTCATCAGTACACCAAGTCCGACTGCAGACGGAACCTGTTCACTTGTCGCAAAATAATAAGTAAGGTCTTCTGCGATCTCGCTTGTCTGCAGGACTGTCTGTCCGTTATATGGTTCTTTAAGGCCCATATCCTTGATGACATTCATCAGACCAATACCAACAGCTCCGGCCACATCCAATTTACCTTTTGCGTTTGCAGGAATGACAACATTCGGATTTCCAACATAACCTTTTACGTTTCCATGTGAATCCGCAGTTACCGTAATTCCTTCCAAAGGACCGGATGCTTTGATCTGAATCGTCAGGAGGTCTTTGTCTCCTTTCATCATCACACCCATCATTGCGCCTCCGGTCAAAAGTCTGCCAAGTGCAGCTGTTGCAACCGGACTTGTATTATGGCTGACTCTTGCTTTTTCTACCAGGTCTGTTGTTACCGCTGCAAATGCACGAATCTGCTGATTTGCAGCTATTGCTCTTACAATATAATCACTCATTTTTTCAATTCTCCTTTATTTTCCGTTTTCGCGAACAATAAATGTAATGCGTTCGCTGTCTTCTCTGATCGGTTCCAATGTATATGCATCATACATTGCCACCAGATTCATACCTGCGCTTGCTATGCAGGCTTTTATTTCCTCCACCGAATAAGCCCTCTGCTCGTGTACTTCTTCTGCCTTTTCAAAAAGGCCATCTTCACGCTGCAAAAAAAGTGCCAATTCATAAGTATTGATTTTTGTTTCGGGATCATATTCATTCTCCCAGATAAAGCTGCTTTCTTCACGGTTTTCCGCAATCGTCTGCGTCCCCAGCAATTCTCGATATTTATATTCTGTATTCATATCGAATACAAAAATCCCCTTCGGATCCAGATAATTATTGGCAAGTTCAAATACTCTCTGTAAATCTTCTGTTTCTGTCAGGTAGTTCATACAGTCACAAACACTTACAATTGC
Source organism: Eubacteriales bacterium (assembly GCA_030526665.1). Lineage (GTDB taxonomy): Bacteria > Bacillota > Clostridia > Lachnospirales > Lachnospiraceae > Blautia_A. The sequence goes on along the minus strand of JAUNCI010000001.1, from coordinate 83,454 downwards.
ACGAACAGTGCCATATAATTCAAATTCCTGCATATCCTGCAGCAGATAGAGGATATCGTGTCCCGATTCTACACGCTTCTCCATTGCTTCTGCCAGCATTTCCTCGGAATTGTCCACACCGATCATATCATAACCGGCACCGGCAAGTAATTCTGTCATCGTTCCTGTCCCGCAGCCTAACTCCAGAACAAGTCCGTCCTCTATTTTCTCCTCACGAAGAACCTGTGTCAAATACTTTGCCCATTCCTCATAATTCACATTATCCATGAACAGATCATACACTCTGGCAAATTCTCCGTATGCTTCCATTTATACACAGCCTCCATTCATCATTTGCATAAGTTCTAGTAGTCATCATCCTCATCATAACTATCATCCGATTCGTAATAATCATCACCGCTGTCATAGTAATCGCTGTCATAATCATAACTGTCATCGTAGGAATCATAGGAATCGTCGTAGGAATCATCATCGGATTCCTCTGAATCCGTACTGTCCGTGGATGACATATAAAATACATTTGCACCTTCTCCACCGTAATAATAATCCGTATCCTGTGCATCATAAACGGTACTCTCTTCGGTTTCGCTGAAGCGATAAACATTTCCGTTTTCATCTACCCAGTTTCCGGAACCATCCAACATAATCGGAATTCCTTGTCCATCTTCATTTCGATAGATAGTTCTTGTCTTTGCTGTATCGCTGAGCACTTCGGCAGGAAGACTTTCAATCGAACTCTTGGTTTCCGGTTCCGGTGTTGGTGTTGTCTCTGCTTTTGCAGGAGCAGCCTTAGCCACGGCATTTAATTTAATAGACGCTATGGATTTTTGAATGCCGGAGAGCACATTTGCATCCGCCGATTTTACGGTACCTTCAATACTGTATACTTCTTTTTCAGCAACAAAATATTCATAGATCGCATGATATACACCTTTTGCTTTTGCTGCATCCTTGTATTCCACAGTGTATGAATAATGTTTCATATCTCCTGCCATATCTTCCGTAAAGTCCTTGATTTCAAAATCCGCCCCTTCGGTAAGACCGTCTGACTGTGCCATAGCCTTTGCCAGATCCTGCGTGGTAGGAATCAGAGTTGAAGATAAATCTTTTTCCTCTGTGATATGCATAATCAAAATTTTTCCCTGCTCAGCCGATTCAAAGCTGACAAGCTCAGCCCTGTCATTTTTATTTGCCCACGTTGTATCCGGCAATTCAATACTGATTGATTTATCTTTTGATGTAAAAGAAGTACTCTGCAATGCAGGAGCTTCCGTTGGTCCCGGTATTACAGCCTCAGGTGTTGGCGATACTACCAGCTGACTGTCATCCTTTTTTCCGCAGCCTGATATAATACTCACAGCTGCGATAACAGAGAGTGAAAGAACGAAATATTTTCTATTTTTCATAACGTTATCCTCCTATATTTAATACATTTAATTCATGAAGAGCCCTCGTCGCGCTGATATAACGCGCCGGAATTTCCAATGGATTCTTTTCATCATGTTTCATTACCGCAAAAACCTGCTCAAATTCAAGTCCTTTTGCGAGATAAAAAGTTGTAACGGTAAGACCTCTGCGGAATTTTGAACTGTTTCGATCCAGATAAGTCAAATTGTTTTCGATATCGTATCCCTGATTTGCGAGTTTTTCTTTTAAGAGCATATGTAATTCATATGCTTCTTCTTCCTTCTGTGTAATTACAGCAGCTGTATCGTAAGCGTCCTCACCTACCGATAATTTCTTTACAATTTCCTCTGCAGCCGCTTCCATAGAAGTTATCTGCTGTTCTGTAACAGGCTTTCCATGTCGTTCAAACAATTCCATATCACTGATACCGGCAACACGATTCGCATATTCTGCGATTTCCATAGTATTTCGATAACTTTTTTCCATAGAAATATAACGAATCTTTTTACCAAATATTCCGGGCAGAAAGTCCATTACATTTCTTTTTTCTGCTTCCATTGTCTGTTCCGTATCACCCAGAAGAGTCATACGGCACGGAAACATTTTTCGAAGGATACGGTACTGAATTTCTGAATAATCCTGCATTTCATCAATAATCAGATGCTTAATGCCTTTGTGTTCACGTGTTGTATACATACGCATTTTCAAGTACAGCAGTGGATATACATCTTCATATGCAATTTTTCTTTTTTCTATCGGCACGCGTTTCAGCGGCTGATAGCCTGTTTCTTCCAGGAAACGACTATACAGAACATAAATATCTTTATGCAGATACATGGAACGAAATTTCTCATAAATCAGTTCTTTTTCCTCTTCGGCAAGATCTACATTATATAGAGTTTCCCACTCATCCATAAAATATTCCGCCACTGCATCCATTCTGGATAATAACGGAACATCCATAAATTTATAATAAAATAATTCAATAATTTCAGATTCTTTTTTTCTGAATTTACGATATTCAACATCTCGAAAATCCATCAGGCGATCTTCCAGTTCAAGGATATATCCTTCTAGTTCCTCGAGAAATTCATTTGAGCGTTTTTCATAATAGGTATCCAGAATCGATGCATCTCGCATCACCTGCTCCAGATGATCGTATAATTCTTCTGTGTCCGATGCAATTTCTTTCAGTTGACGATATGCAAACAAATCAAAACTCATTTCCCGAATATTTTCTTCTCCGAGTTCCGGCAAAATTCTGGATATATAGTCTGAAAACACACTATTCGGAGATAAGATAAGCACATTGGACGACTTCAGATTCTGACGGTCATGATACAATAGATACGCAATTCTATGAAGTGCTACGGAAGTTTTTCCGCTTCCCGCAGTTCCCTGAATCACCATGATTCGATCCTGCGTATTTCGAATGATAGCATTTTGTTCTTTTTGAATTGTTCGAACGATGTTTTTTAATTTTGTTTCTCCGTGACCGGCAAGCTCTGCCCCGAGAATCTCATCATCAATTTTTACATCACTCTCAAATTCATAAATCAATTTTCCGCGACGAATCTTGTATTGCCATTTTGATGTTATTTCACCATACTGCATTCCTCCCGGTGCCTCATATGAAGCAGCTCCCTGATCATAGTCATAAAACAGACTGCTGACCGGGGCACGCCAATCATAAATCATTGGCAGCTGTCCAACTCTCTCCGAGAAATTTGCAATTCCTATATAAAACACTTCCGGTTCGTCATCCCCCTCATAGGTAAAATCAACACGACCGAAAAATGGTGCATCCAGCATTTTGTTGAATTGGGCAAGCAGAATCTGTTGTTCCTGATTTGCATTCACCTGCGTCAATAAGGCCTGCTGGTTATCAAAATTCTCGTAACCATACTGATCCATCTCCGCATAATTTTCCCAATAATATTCATGCATGCCTTCAATTTCTTTTTGGCCATCCTGAATAGATTGTTTCACATCACGGATTCTGGCATGTAGTTTTTCTGTTACTTCCGCCAGATATTCCCTTCCGTTTGGGTTTGACATAGTGTTACCTCCGGTATTTCTTAATCCTATAAATTAATATTATCCCATAGATTCACGAAAATGTATAGTCGAAAGGTTAAAAAAGAGAGCCGTTTTTTCACAGCTCTCTCAAATTACTCCCCCAATGTTTATTATTCTTTATTTTGTCTTTTATTTTGCTTTATAGTATGTCGGATAGTCGGCAAACATCAGATGTCTGATTTCCTCATCCTCCTCAACCGCCGGAATTCTGCCTGTTTTCTCATAGAAACGATTGTCAATGTTATCGTCATTTGATGTGGACACCTCAAATAACATGACCGGTCCGGTTCCCGGAACGCCCTGCCATGTATGATACTGTCCGCGGAAAATAGTAATACTCTGTCCCGGCTTCAGCACGATTTCCGAGCCTGCCGGTACAACAACTGTTTTGCCGTCGATTTTTGTCACCACATCCGATTCCATATCAAAAGTGCCCGGTTTTCCCGCACGTCCGCCTTCAACATCTGCAAAATCCTCCGGAACAGAATTGTACATTTTCATTCGTAGATCACCACCGCCACGATTGATAATATCTTCCATTTTACTCCAGTGATAATGATATGGAAGAATCTGTCCATCACCTACAAGAAGCATTTTTTCAGCATATGGTTTTGGATATTTGTCTGTATTATAGAAATTACCATTACGGAATGTAAAAATAGTCAGACCGATATTTTCGAAATCCCCACTTCCGAAATCGGTCACATCCCAGCCAAGCATATTATCAACAATTTCTTCGTATTCAATTCCGGCTTCCTGCCATTCTTTTAAACCCCAATATGCAAATGGCGGAAGCGGCATTCCTCTTTTTTCCAAAAAGTCAATCGCATTGTCGATAATTCTGTTTAAATCTGAACGTTTCATTTGCTCCCTCCCTAAATTTACCTGTTTTCGCAGATGATATAGTTTTGTACTTACCAGCAGCCTTCTCAGATACTGATTCCCTGTTATTATACCTTTTTTTGGTCATTATTGATAGACCTTAGATATACAAAACAGCAAATACGTTTTATAATTAACATATTATATACCATAGTCAGGAGAAAAAATATGAATCAGACAGCCCCTTCCATCATTACCGTAACCTTGAATCCATGTCTTGACCGAACCTCTGCAATTGCAGATTTTATTTTAAACGGAACCAATAAAGTTCTGCATGTCAGAGAGGATTTATCCGGGAAAGGCATCAATGTCAGTATTGCCCTTCATCAGTGGGATATCAATACCTGCTGCCTTGGTTTTGACTATATTTCCGGTGAAAAACAAGTCGGAAAAATGTTAGCGGCAAACAAAATCACTCATCACCTCGTTCCGGTTGAAGGAACCGTTCGCGTAAACATAAAAATTTTCAACGAGAAAAATGGTACTATGACTGAATTCAATGAAAAGGGACAGCCGGTCACCGAAGAAAATATTCAGCAGCTGCTAAAAAGTACCGAACAGATTCTTACTCAAGCTCATCCGGATTCCATCCTGGTATTGTCCGGAAGTGTACCTGCAGGCGTTCCGGCAACGATCTATCGCTCCTTGATTGAACTTTCTAAAGCTAAAAATATTCGAGTTCTTCTCGATACTTCCGGCGAACTGTTGATTGAAGGTGTCAAAGCACGCCCTTATGCGATTAAGCCGAATCAGGACGAAATCGCTCAATTAACCGGCCATCCGGTAAATACCATCGAGGACGCAGCACATGCGGCTATAAAATGCAATCAAATGGGAATCCCTTATGTATGCGTTTCTCTGGGTGCAAAGGGAGCACTGCTTTCTTCTTCCGAAGGTGTTTTCTATGCACCGCCCGCTCCTGTAAAAGTCAAAGGCATTCAGGGTGCCGGTGATTCTCTGGTTGCAGGAATGTGTGTTTCTTTCCTGCAAGGCAAAAATACCGAAACCGCTCTTCGCTATGCGACTGCCGCCGCAGGTGGCTCCGTTGGACGTGAAGGTACATTGATGTGTACTAAAGAAGAATTTGAACGCTTACTTCCTCTGGTTAAAGTTGAGCAGCTATCTATTAGATAAAACACAAAAAGGGAATCTTGAGTAAATATTGATACTGTTTGCTCAAAATTCCCTTTTTTTATGATTTTAATATTATACAAAATGATTTTAATACGAATTGATTCTTATATAAATTCATTCTTATACAAATTGATTCTTCTGAGAATCGTATTCATAATTAATCATTTTCAACTTTTCAACAACTTCATTCTGATCTACATCCTTGGATGCACAAAAGTCTTCCATTGTAGAATAAAAATCTCTCAGCTGTGTGTTTACGTAGCTTAAAAGCATGACCGGATCTTTGGGTATCATGAACGTTCTCCTTCCTTCACAGTGATAACCATTTCACCGTTTGCCATATCAAGTACCAGTGTATCGCCGGCATGAACCTTTCCGGAAAGAATCACCTTTGCAGCCAGTGTTTCTACGTATTTCTGAAGATAACGCTTCAGTGGTCTCGCTCCATAGACAGGATCATATCCATTTTCAATTACGTGATTTTTGGCGGCATCCGTAAGTTCCAGATGCAGTTCCTGTTCCTGCAAACGACAATCAAGTTCACTGATCATCAGCTCCACGATAGCACCGATGTTCTCTTTCGTCAATGGTTTAAATAAAATCACTTCATCCAGTCGATTCAAAAATTCAGGTCTGAAATGGCTTCTAAGGTCTGTCATAACCATATTCTGAACTTCTTCCTTGATTTCTCCATTCTCACCAATTCCATCCAGCAAATACATAGATCCGATATTGGAAGTCATAATCAGTATTGTATTTTTAAAATCTACGGTACGTCCCTGGGAATCAGTGATACGTCCGTCATCCAGCACCTGCAAAAGCACATTAAAGACATCCGGATGCGCTTTTTCAATTTCATCAAATAATACAACGGAATAAGGTTTTCTACGCACTGCCTCTGTCAGCTGTCCGCCTTCTTCATAGCCAACATATCCCGGAGGCGCTCCAATCAGTCTGGATACGGAATGCTTCTCCATATATTCACTCATATCAATTCGAACCATATTCTGTTCATCATCAAATAAGTTTTCGGCAAGTGTTTTGGCAAGTTCTGTTTTACCAACACCTGTTGGTCCCAAAAACAGGAATGAACCGATTGGTTTTGACGGATCTTTAATGCCTGCTTTGGATCGAAGAATCGCATCAGATACCAGGCGCACGCCCTCATCCTGTCCTACCACTCTTCTGTGAAGCTGTTCTTCCAATGCCAGCAGTTTTGTTCGTTCGCCCTCTGTGAGTTTCGCAACCGGAATGCCGGTCCAGCGTGAGATAATTCGAGCGATTTCTTCATCCGTAACCGCCTCATGTACGAGATGATGTCCTTGTTCTTTTACCTGGCGTTCTTCCGTTTCCAGCTGTTTCTGAAGTTTCGGCAGTTCTCCGTATTGCAGTTCAGCAGCTGCCTCAAGATCATAATTTTGTTTTGCGATCTCAATCTTTTTGTTGATGTCTTCTATCTGCTCACGCAGCTTCTGCAGTTTTTCCACACCGTGTTTTTCATTATCCCACTGTGCTTTCTGTGCATTAAATTCATCCTGTAATTCTGCAAGGTCTTTCTGTAATATCTGCAGACGTTCCTGACTTAAGTGGTCGCTTTCTTTTTTCAAGGCAGATTCCTCGATCTGCATCTGCATGATTTTACGATTTAATTCATCCAGTTCTGTCGGCATGGAATCTAATTCCGTTTTAATCAATGCACAGGCTTCATCCACCAGGTCAATTGCCTTATCCGGGAGGAAACGGTCTGTAATATAACGATGAGAAAGAGAAGCCGCCGCAACCAGTGCACTATCGGCAATTTTTACACCATGATAAACTTCGTATCGTTCCTTCAGGCCACGAAGGATAGAAATCGTATCTTCCACGGTAGGTTCATCTACCTGTACCGGCTGGAAACGACGTTCCAGTGCCTTATCTTTTTCAATATATTTTCGGTATTCATCCAATGTTGTTGCTCCGATGCAATGCAATTCCCCTCTGGCCAGCATTGGCTTTAACATATTTCCTGCATCCATCGCACCGTCCGTTTTGCCGGCTCCGACAATCAGATGAAGTTCATCGACAAACAGGATAATCTGTCCATCACTTTGTTTTACTTCTTCCAGAACTGCTTTCAGACGTTCCTCAAATTCTCCTCGATATTTTGCCCCGGCAACCAGAGCACCCATATCAAGGGCAAAAATCTTCTTATCTTTCAAACTATCCGGAACATCACCGCGAACAATACGCTGTGCCAGCCCTTCTACCGCTGCGGTTTTACCAACTCCCGGTTCACCGATCAAAACAGGATTGTTTTTTGTTTTTCTGGACAAAATACGAATCGTATTACGAATTTCCGCATCTCGACCGATTACAGGATCCATTTTCTGACGGCGTGCTTTCTCCACCAGGTCTTCGCCGTATTTATTTAATGTGTCATAGGTTGCTTCCGGATTATCACTTACCACTCTCTGATTTCCTCTCACTGTGGCCAATGCCTGCAGGAATCGTTCTCTGTTAATTCCAAATTCATGGAAAAGAGTTTTCATAGAAGGACTTTCATATTTTAAAATAGCCAAAAACAGATGCTCTACCGATACATATTCGTCTCCCATCTGTTTAGCCTCATCTTCTGCATTCACCAGTGATTGATTTAAATACTGACCAAATCGTAAATTGCCTCCGGACACCTTAACTTTTGCATCCAATGCTTTTTTTACTGCATTGACAAAATATCCGGCGTCAATCTCCATTTTTTCAATCAGTTTCAGAATCAAACTATCTTCCTGCGTCAAAAGAGAATACAATAAATGTTCCTGTTCAATTTCCTGATTGCCATATTCGTATGCGATTTTCTCCAAATCCTGTACAGCCTGCACGGATTTCTGTGTAAATTTGCTAATATTCATATCTATCACCTCCATCACTTTTTGTTCTACATGCAATATAACATAGCATTTTTTATATGTCAACAAGTTTTTAGCACTCATTTACAGAGAGTGCTAACAATCCAGCGATAAAACTTTATTCTGTGCGCACAGTGTAACGAATCTATCTACGCGGAGCGTTTTATATAAAAAAAAGACATCCGCTCTCGCTTACGCGAGAGCGGATGTCTTTTTAGAGACTGATCATTTCTCAGTCAGAAATATCTAATCAATACAAATTAGTATAATTTAGCCATTTCTTCGATATTTTCGCTGTTGAATTCAAGTGGAAGGCCAAGAACGATTTCTGTACCAGCATCATCTGCTTCAGTAATTGTGTATTCGCCAAGGTCACCAGCTGTGAATGTTTCATCAAGAGCGCCTGTGATGTCGCCTGTTACAAGTGCCATTGTTGCATATGCACTCAGTTTTCCAAGACCCTGCATATCCCACAGATAGAAGTATGGGCAGCTCTTGTCTTCGCCTGTGTACTCGATCATTTCTGAAGGAAGTCCAAGACCTGTCAGTTTGCAAGCAGATTCGTTATCCTGAAGATATTTAGCAGCTGCTGCGATACCTACAGTTGTTGGTGCACAGATAACTTTAAGATCTGGATATTTTTCAAGAAGTGCTGATGTCTGGTCAGTAGATTTCTGTGGTTCGTCATCACCATAAGCAACTTCTACAAGTTCAAGTTTGCTATATTTTTCGTCTGCTTCCATGATAGATTTCATAGCATCGATCCATGCATTCTGGTTAGCAGCCTGAGATGTAGCGGAAAGGATTGCGAACTGTCCTTCTCCACCAGCAATATCATAGCAAGCATCGATAAGTGCCTGTCCTACAGCTTTTGTACCAGCCTGGTTTACGAATACCTGACGGCTGTCTGGGTTTGGAGCAGAGTCAAAAGAAGATACTTTGATTCCTTTTGCCATTGCATCTTCAAGAACTGCCTGAAGAGCGTTAACGTCGTTTGCTGCAACGCAGATTGCATCGAAGTCCTGTCCGATCAGACCTTCCAATGTAGCGATCTGAGCATCTGCTGTAGCTGTTTCCGGATATGCTACTGTAACTTCTCCACCTTCAGCTTCTACTGTTTCAGTAAATGAAGCTGCAGCGATTTCGAAGAATGCATTACCTGCTGATTTACCAACTAATGCGATTTTCTGTCCATCACCTGCTGCTGCGAATGCCGGAGATGCTGCGCCGAGAACCATTGCTCCGCAAAGAACTGCACTTAACACTTTTCTTTTCATTTTTTTGTTCCTCCTTTTGGAAAATAAAAATAATTTTTTATTTTCACTGCTTTCTTGCCAGAAAGCAGCTACTTACATAATTCATTTGTGCCTGAAAATCAAGCTTTTTTCTTACCGGAAGCTGCCTTACGGATTTCCTTGATGATGTTTGGAAGTGCAACCGCACTGATCAGAAGTACACCGATAATCAAAAGAATAACCTGTGCGTGTACGTTGGCAAGTTTCAAGCCACAACGTAAGCATACAATAATAAATGCAGAAATAATACCGCCTGCCAGGTTACCTTTACCACCTGTAGAGGAGATTCCGCCAAATACTGCCATGGCAATGGCATCCATTTCGAATCCGTTACCCTGTGTTGTATTGGCACTATATGATTTTGAAACAAGATACAGTGCACACAATCCACTCATTACACCCATAGCTGAGTAAATAATGAATCGGATTTTTTGTACATGAATTCCTGCATAATAGGCAGCTACTCGGTTCGTACCGATTGCGTAAACACGACGTCCAAAAATCGTTTTGCCAAGAATTACTGCTGCAATAACAGCAAATACAAGAACTACAAATAAAATGGTTGGAACCTCTCCGACTTTTGTCTGAAGCTGCTTGAATCCTTTTGTATCTGCTGCAGATACAGATCCGCCGCTTCCGAGAATGACCTCGGCAAGACCACGGAAAATAATCTGTGTTCCCAGAGTAACGATCATTGGAGGCAATTCCTGAAAACGAGTCAGGATAAAACCATTGATTGCGCCACAGCAAAGACCTGTTGCAAGTGCGGCAAGTACTACGAGAATAAATGGGGCTCCTGTATTACACACCATAACACTGGTAGTCGCACATAAACAAACCATAGCACCTACAGAAATATCGATTTCACCGAGAACAAGAATATATGCCATCGGAAGCATCAGTAATACTTCTGCCAGGAAAGTCGGCATCTGATACAAAACATTACCAATGTTATAAAATTCAGAAAGCTGTGAGCTTAAGATATTTACAAGGATGAAAACAATGACCAGGATACCTTCCCAGCTAAAAATTGCTTTCTTAAAAGGAGATTCAGGTACGTTATTAATTGATCTTCCAGATTTACCAGCCATAATTACATCTCCCTTCCTTTAAGTGCGTTGTTGTCTGCGATTCTCTGCAGGATGACATTGACTACGACTACAACCAGAATAATGATACCTTTTACCATATTCTGAGCCAACGCGTCAATTCCAACCAGCGGAAGTGCTTTTGCGATAGTTGCCAGAATGATAGATCCAAAGAGAACACCAACGACGCTTCCTCGTCCACCACTCATACTTACGCCACCGATTACGCAGGCTGCGATAACATCCATTTCACCACCGTACTGCATATCAGGCATTGCCGATGCATAGACAGATACCTGAAGTGCTCCGCCTAAACCGGCAAGGCATCCCATAATTGAGAATACAAGTAATTTAATATTTCTTACATTAATACCGGATACCTGTGCTGCTTCCGCATTACTGCCCACTGCATAGATTTTTCGTCCGGTTCTTGCCCATTTCATAAATACAAAGAAAATAACATAACATACAATAATTACCCAGATTACTTTGTTGATTCCGAGAAATGTTGATGTTGCAAAATCTTTAAATGTTCCGAGTGCTGCAGCACCTGCCCACTCACCACCATTGGAAATCAGATATCCCATAGCACGATAGATATACATGAATCCCATTGTTGCAATGATCGGAGGTACGTCTGCTCTGGAAATAATCAATCCGACTATCAATCCACAGGCAATTCCAATTGCAATCGCAATAATAAACGGCAGTATGATTCCGCTGATGTGTCCATATTTCAGAAGCATACCGATTGACATACCGGAAAGTGCCAATGTGGAGGTGATAGAAATATCAATACCGCCTACCAGCATAACACAGAGCATACCTAATGCCATTACCATCGTTACAGCATTGTTTTTTAACATATCAGAAAGTGATTTCGGTGTTAAAAAAGATGGACTCTTAAATGTAACCAAAGCAAACAAAATTGCAATAATTACGGCAAGCAAAAACTCACGAGAACCCACAATTTTTTTCACAGTTGAGTTTTTCTTCATTATTCAGCCCCTCCTTTGCTGCTTTTCTCCATAGCGAGCTCCAGGATGCCTTCCTGTGTAGCTTCATTACGCATCAGCTCTCCGGTCTTACGTCCGTTGCACATTACAATAATACGATCGGACATACCCAGAATTTCAGGCATTTCGGAAGAAATCAGGATAATTGCATATCCTTTCATAGCAAGTTCACCCATGATTGCATAAATTTCTGCTTTCGCACCAACGTCAACACCTTTTGTCGGCTCATCCATAATAACTACTTTCATATCCTGGCTAAGGGCTTTTGCTACAACAACCTTTTGCTGATTACCACCGGACAAAGAACTTGCCGGCTGGAAAATATCTACAGCTTTGGTATCTACTTCCTCCAGCAGATCCTTTGCTAATTCTCTTTCTTTTGCTTCATTGTTAAATCCGCTCTTTGCATATTTACCGATCGTCGGAAGAGTAACATTTCGTCCAAGTCCCCAGCTCATAATCAAGCCTTCCTTCTGACGGTCCTCAGGAAGAAGTACAATACCTTTTTCCATAGCATCCGATGGAGTTTTGATATTCAGTTTTTCGCCTTCCAGATATACTTCTCCGGAGTCAGGACGAGTAATACCGCAAATTGTCTCGATTACTTCTGTACGTCCTGCACCAACCAGACCTGTGAAGCCGAGAATTTCACCTGCACGAACACTAAAGGAAACATCTTTGAAGAAACCGGTTCTGGAAAGATGCTCAGCTCTGAGCATTTCTGCACCTAATTCAACCTGTGGTTTCGGGAAGAGATCATTAATTTCACGACCAACCATAGCTTTGATCAAATCGGCATTTGTAATTCCATCCACATCATATGTTCCAATATACTGCGAATCACGGAATACGGTAACTCTGCTGGCCAGACGATACATATCTTCAAAACGATGTGAAATAAAGATAATGGAAACGCCATCTTCTTTCAGGCCATCAACGATCTTGTAAAGTTCCTCAGATTCTCTCTTGGTCAATGATGCTGTCGGCTCGTCAAGAATGATGATTTTTGCATTCGTAGAAAGAGCTTTTGCAATTTCAACCATCTGCTGCTGAGCCACACTCAAAGTACCCATTTCTGCGGTAGCATCAAAATCTGCATTCATTTTTTTCAGCAGAATATTTGCTTCCTTATTCATTGTTTTCCACTGGATCATTCCATGTTTGATAATTTCATGACCCATAAAAATGTTTTCTGCAACTGTCAGATCCGGATAAGAGGTTGCATGCTGATATACTGCTGCAATTCCTGCTGCCTGTGCATCCTTTGGTCCTTTGAAATCTACTTTCTGACCATTCAGATACATTTCACCTTCTTCTGCTTTATGTACGCCGGTAATAACTTTGATGAACGTAGATTTTCCCGCTCCGTTCTCACCCATCAGTGCGTGAACTTCGCCTGGTTTAAGCTGAAACTGTACGTTGTTCAGTGCTTTGACACCCGGGAAAATTTTGGTTATGCCTTTTAATTCAAGAACATATTCAGACACAGATGTTTCCCTCCTTTTTTAATATGCATTCATATTAACATCTATTTATATTTCTGAAAATCGGAATATTTTTTGAATCAGGGTAATATTTTTTTCTCTTTTCTGCCCTCGTCAGTATATAAAAAATATGGTATCATAAACATGAAAATGCTGTATCATTTTAATAATGATTGATGGTTATTTTTCATCATTCTTTTAATATTTGTATATTAATAGTTTTTATAGTAATGCTTCTTATAATAATGTTTCATATATTAACGTCTCATACATTAATGATTACAACGAAAGGGATAGCAACCATATGAAAATATTGATCGTAGATGACGAAGAACTTACAAGAACAGGGGTCATCTCTTCCATAGACTGGCAGGCATTGGGTATTCAGGAAATTTTTCAGGCTGATGATGGAGTTCATGGTCTTGAAATTGCACTCCGGGAGCATCCGGAAATTGTACTCTGTGATGTTCGTATGCCCCGTATGGATGGAATTGCCATGTTTGATCAGATTTCCGGTCATTTTCCGGACACCACCGGAATTTTCATGAGTGGATACTCTGATAAAGAATATCTCATGGCAGCCATCAAACTGAAGGCCGTTAATTATATAGAAAAACCGATTAACAAAGCAGAACTCGAGTCTACGCTTCAAAAAGCGGTGGCTCTTCATGCAAAAAAATTACGTTCTCAGCATGTTGAAGTATTGCATTCAAGAGAATCCGGTTCCAGACTAGCTCATCTTTTGACTGTTCCGGGCGAATCCCATCTAAAAGAAGCCATGGATCTTCTGGAAGATCTTGCCATTCCTCCGGAAGAATGCGATACCATACTTACTATGCTGGTACAATTAGATGCTTCCGCAGATCTTAGTCTTCCATTTGTGCAGGAGATTATCTCTACGCTATACAAGAAACTGGAAAAGCATTCTGTTCATCTTCTTTCCGAAACCAGAAGGCATCAGTATCTTGTTTTTACCTTTTTATCCAATGGCAGGCTCAGTCAAAATATATTAGATGAAAGTCTGGCTTTTTTGAAAGAACAGCTGGCGCATTTTTCCAATTATTATATTACTCTCGGTCAATCTCAGAATGGTCTGAACAATGCGCATTCTTCTTATGAAGAGGCCGTAATACTAATGCAGCGCTGCTACTTTTTTGACACCGGAACCATCCTGTCTTCAGAAGAGATTGAACAAAGTACGGTCTTTGATATGGATTTTTCTCTTCCCAATGAATCAGAATTCAGCAAAGCACTGAACGCCTTAACCGCTGATCATGCAGCTGTATTTCTGCAAAAACTGTATCAGACTTTCCATGAAAACGGTCACTGTTTGCCTAATCAGGTTAAGGATCTCTACTATAAACTTTTTTATACCTTAGAAGATGCCCGTATTCAGCATCAGCTGCTCTCACATCATGACGGGGATATTGCCGTTTCTCTGGTTGAAAAATGTTTTTCCTACACGGAGCTTCATCGGGAGTTATCCGACCGTGTAAATACATATTTTCATGATCTCAATGAACAGTCTCAGGAAAATCCGACGATTCTTCTTATTAAAGATTATATAAGTCAGAACTTTTCCAAAGAAACGCTGTCAGTCAAAGAGATCAGCGAATATGTATATCTTTCTACTTCCTATGTCTGCACATTTTTTAAAAATGAAACAGGCAAGACATTAAATCAGTACATTACTGATTTCCGCATAGAAAAAGCAAAACAGCTGCTGGATGATCCAAGATATAGAATATCTAATATATCTTCTAAAGTCGGATATAGCGATGGTAACTATTTCGGAAAAATTTTCAAAAAACACATTGGAGTCTCTCCATCCGAGTTTCGCGAAAGGAAGTCTTTATGAGTCCACGAACACTCTCAAAATTATATAGTGACATGAAACTTCAATCCAAATTTACCATTGCTCTGGTTTTGATCGTATTCATTCCCGGCATTTTCATAGCGATACTGTTTCTTCCCAGACTTTACAATATGGTTATTTCGGATACCATCCGCAAAGAACAGGATGCCGCCTCCACCACAGTGCCCGCGATCGAGCAGTTCATCTACGATATTGTAAATACTTCTGCCTCACTGACACAGGAGCCTTTTTATGAGCAGCTGTTTTTTCAGCCGGTCAACACTCCTCTGACCGAACTTCTGGTCTCAGAAGATAGCAAAGACTTTGAAAAATCCATTGCTCATTTTGTAGATTCATCAGAATTGACAGCCATTCATTTTTACCTGGATCTTCCAAGGGAAAGCCTTCAGACGGATTCCGGTCAAAATGTATCTCCGCTCTTCAGTTCTATTCAGGATGCCCGTACCTATTGGCGAGGTATTCTTCATGGAAACAGCGGTTTAAAAGAATTGCACTGTCCGCCCTCGTATCTCGGAGAACAGGAACGAAAAAGCTATGGTGATCACTCTTATGTTCGACGAACTACCCTGTACTATCAGGGACATGCTGTAGATGCTTACATTGTTTGTTATTATTCCGGCAGCAGTCTGTATTCCATTCTTCAAAGAAATCTGCTATTGGAAAAGAGTGTTTCCTATATTCTAAACAGACGTAATGATGTAATTATTTCTTCTGATGATACCCTCACCGGAACATACCTTCTTGATTATAAAACCGTCGAAGAATCTTTTATGTCGTCCAATAACTTCGTCGTTCGTCAAATTCTGAACAATGAGGTATATGCCGGCTTTTACAGCATTAACGAAGCAAACTGGTTTATGGTTACCGTGCTTCCTTCCCGGCCTATGATTCATCAGGGCAACATCATTATTTTGCAGATATTTCTGATTTATATAGCAATTCTGATACTGGCAATCTTTCTGGCAAATGCCTTATCACGATCCATTACCAACCGAATCTCTTCAGTTATTCGACAAATGCGAAAAGTTCGGGAGGGACCGCCAATTGCCATGCCGCGCTCTACGATTCACGATGAAGTCGGCGATTTGATTGACACGTATAACTATATGACAGACAAAATGACGCGATTAATAGAGTCACAGGCCAAAGCAGCAGAAGATCTCCGCATTGCTGAGTTTAAATCTCTTCAGGCACAGATCAATCCACATTTTCTCTACAATACTATGGATATGATCAATTGGATGGCCCAGCAGGGACGTACTGAGGAGATCAGCGATGTTGTACAGAATCTTTCTCGTTTTTATAAACTGACTCTGAGCAAAACAAATGGCATATCTGACATAGGTAATGAGGTGGAACATGTTACCATCTACGTGCGTCTGCAAAATATGCGTTATTCAGACAACATACAGCTTATTACCGATATTCCGGATGAGCTGCAGATTTATCAGATTCCTAAGCTTACGCTGCAGCCCGTAATTGAAAATGCAATTCTTCACGGAATACTTGCAAAGGACTCTAAATCAGGAACCATTGTTCTTACCGGCTGGCTGGAAGGAAATGATGTCGTCCTCTTCATTTCAGATAATGGCGTCGGAATCCCAAAGGAAAAACTGGATGTTATTCTTACCGGCAGCGGAAACAGTTTCCGTGGAGGCAACAACATTGCTGTTTACAATACGCACCGCAGATTACAGGTACTGTATGGTTCAAATTACGGACTTCACTATAGCAGTCAATTGGGACAGGGTACGGAAGTAGAAATACGAATTCCGGCTCTTCGTTCTCCTACTCAGGAACTGTGATCAATAATTACAAACACGAAATATAAAAAGGACATTTGTTCTTGCTTAAGCAAGCTCAAATGTCCTTTTTATAAATATTTATTTTACCATTCTAATTCCATTCTACATTCCAATTGCCGTATTACGCTTCGTATACTTTGATATCAAACGACTCATGGATTGCTGTACGTGCTTCCGGTACAGATTTAAATTCTCCGCTTTTGAGCATCTGTGCTGTAATATTTCCGATTGCAGTTGCTTCACCCGGTCCTGCCTCGATCTTCTTTTTGCATGCTTTTGCAGTTAATTCATTCAGATATCCGGCATTTGATCCACCGCCGACAACGCAGATACGACTATAAGTACGTCCGGTCATTTCTTCAAGTTCTTTTGCAGTTCTTGCATAACATTCCGCAAGACTTGTATAAATAACCGTTGCCAATTCGCCAACCGTTTCCGGAACCTGCTGACCTGTTCTACGACAATAGTCTTTTACTTCTTCTGTCATGTTTGCAGGTGACAGGAAACATTCATCATTTGCATCTACTCTTGAAGGGAAATCTTTTGCCTCTTCTGCCATCGCACAGATTTCTGCAAAACCGTATGCATCGTTCATCTCATGACGAACCTGCTGAATCATCCAAAGTCCCATAATGTTTTTCAGATAGCGAATTGTTCCGTTATAACCACCTTCATTGGTAAGATTCAGTTCACAGCTTCTTTCTGAACAATCCGGTGTTTTTCTTTCCAGTCCCATCAATGACCAGGTTCCTGAACTGATATAGATAAAGTCATCATCATTTGCAGGAACGGCAAGAACTGCAGATCCTGTATCATGTGTAGGCGGTGCCACTACCTCACAATCAAATCCAACCATTTCCTGTATTTCTTTTGTGAAATGTCCCACAGATGTTCCCGGCATAATGAGCTTCTGGAAAATTCTTCTCGGATATCCCAGTTTATCAATAATTTCATAATCCCAGTCTCTTGTCTGTGCATTTACAAGATTTCCCGTACTTGCTTCCGTATACTCATTGGTTTTTTCTCCGGAAAGAAGATAGTGGAAATAATCCGGTACATGAAGAAGTGTTTCTGCCTGCTCCAGGTATTCCGGATGCGTCTTTTTAATTGCCATAAGCTGATATACGGTATTAAAAATAGCCTTCTGAATACCGGTTCTGGCATAAAGCTCATTCTTTGGTACAATTTTATATACTTCATCATCCATACCATCTGTACGATGATCACGATATCCAACAGTATCTCCGATTACCTTTTCGTCTTTATCGAGAAGAACAAAGTCAACACCCCAGGTATCAACACCCATACTTACTGGAATTTTTCCAAGTTCTTTACATTTTTTCAGACCGGTAATTACTTCATTAAAAATACGATCAAATTCCCAGCAAAGATGTCCGTTTTTCTTAACCATACCATTTTCGAAACGATGAATTTCTTCCAAAACCATTTTTCCGTTTTCCATATGGCCGAGAATATGACGTCCGCTGGATGCCCCCATATCAATTGCAAGATAGTATGTTGCCATAAAAACCTCCTGATGCGTATATTCGCATTATGCTATATTTATTTCGAGATTCGTGCTTATAATCAAATCTTCTCGAGTGAGAAAAACAGCAAATTCTCTGTTTTAAATAATATCATATTTTCGCATTTTACAACAAGTAATTACTACCTGTCTTTTGGGTAATATCTTCCTGTCTTTACGCTTTATATAGTGGTTTCAGTGCATAATACGCAGCATCAAATATCTGTTTTGTTTCTTTGTATGTCTCCTGAACAGAGGCATTCGGAACAACCGCTTCATTAAAACGCAGGAAACTGTGAATTGCATTAAAGTCTTCATATACGCCACATCCAATTCCGGCAATCAACGCTGCAGCAATGGAGGTTGCTTCCTCTACATGGTCTGGACGAACCAGTTCTGTATTCAATACGTCCGAAAGAATCTGGGCAACGATATCTCCTTTTGCCCCTCCACCGGTAAGAATCATACAATCAATTGTCAGATATTTTCGATATGCCTGAAGAATCAGTTCCAGATTGCAGGCAACCCCCTCCAGAGAAGCACGAAGGTAATCCACCTTCTCATGATACATATGAATACCCAGGAATGATGCGGAAGCATCCGGATTCCATCTAGGTGCACGTTCTCCATTTAAATATGGAAGAAATACAAGTCCTTTTGCTCCTGCCGGTGAACTTTTTACCTGCTCGTTAATCAGATCCCAGCTGTCTACGCCTCGTTCTTTCGCTTCTCGGATTTCTTCCTTGCAAAACGTGTTTCTCATATATGCATAGGCACTTCCTGCCGATGCCATGGTTCCGCACGGCATATAAAGTCCCGGAATAACGTGTGCAAACCAGAAGAAAATCTGATCTTCATCCAGAAATTTTTTTGCAGTCGTACCACCGATCCAGGCTGAAGTACCGAAGGTCAAAAACATCTGGTCTTTATCAATACATCCTGCTCCAACAGCAGAACAAGGACCATCTCCTCCTCCGCATACAACCTTTACGGAAGTTGTCAGGCCCAGCTCCTGTGCAGCCGTCTCTGTTAAAGTTCCCACAACATCAATGGACTGATGCAGAGTTGGCAGCTTATCTTCCGGAATTCGTGCAGCATCCAGAATTTTCTTTGACCAGCATAAATGTTCCAGATCCAATGCATTCGTTCCGGATGCATCTGAATAATCTGTCACAAAATTTCCTGTCATTTTATAAATGATGTAGTCTTTGACCTGAAGCATTTTGTAGGTTTTCTCATAAATTTCCGGTTCATTGTCACGAATCCACATCAATTTTTCGATACTATAAGCAGGACTTAAACGATGTCCCAGAAGCTCGTATGCTTCTTTCTCATCGATCTGATCTCTGAGCTGCTGTGCCTGTGCTTCCGCACGCTGGTCCGCCCAGATAATCGCCGGTCTAAGTACCTCTCCATCCTTATCTACAACCAGACAGCATTGCATCTGTGCAGAAAAAGATACTGCTAAAATATCATTTACATCAATATTTTTTGTAATTTCTTTTGTTGACTCACAGATTGCGTTCCACCAGTCTTCCGGATTTTGCTCTGCTCTTGATCCCGACTGATAATTCACACTGTATCCGACTGTTTTACTGCAAATCAGTTTTCCTTCTACGGAAAACAACGACGCTTTATCTCCCGAAGTACCGATATCATGCGCAAGTAAATATTTGGTCATAATCATTCTCCCGTCATCTATGTTATCTATATTTTAAATCATTACGTTTTACAGCTTTTTCATTAAATATAACGGATTTTCTGCTGCATCTGTTCCATGCTTTCCGCAAATCCGGCAGAGGCAAGTGACTGAAGAGCCGCACCGTATGCTGCTTCCTCCTTGCATTCCGGAATATCCATCGGCAGACGGAACAACTCTTTTGCAAGTTCCTGCATGAGTTTATTCTGACGAATACCATTTCCGGATCCTACAAGCTGAACTGCCTTTGTTCCGGTCATTTCTTTCATTCTTTTGTACATTTCATAGAGTTCTTCCAAAATTCCCTGAATCATCCCCAGAGTCATTGCACCCGGATGGAAGTTTTCCACACCGATTCCCGTAATACTGCCGCGCTCACGTGGATTACTTCTGGTACCCGAGAATGTTGTACGAACTTTCCATGCAGATTCTTTTCCGCTGGTTTCTTTCCATTCTCTCGCCTGTTTTTCCATCATTCCATACAGCTGTGTATCATTATCGGTAATCTCACGATAGAACTGTTCCAGCATTGCATATGCTCTTCCTCCGCAAAGTCCCGAACCTACCATAAGGTACAATTTATCTGTACAAGGACGAAGTTCAATCGATCCATTTGACTCGAGAAATGTTTCTGTCCCAAAGGAAACCTGGCTGCCTGTTCCAATGTTAACCAGAACTGTATTCGATAAATTTTTTACCGATCCAAGGACACTTGCCTGATTATCTCCAAGGGATGCGGATACCGGAATGCCTTCCGGCAAATGGTTTCCTTTCGTCATGCCGATTACGCCATGTCCCTGCAAAATTCTCGGTAAATAGGAAATATCAATGCCGACTTCTTTCATTTCATCTTTACAGAAATCTCCTATTTCCAGATCATAGCAGCCCCAGCTTGCGGCCATATCTTTTGCGATAAAAGGATCTTTTTCTCCACAAAGACGCATTGCAACATAATCACTGATCGTTACCATTTTTTGTGCGTCTGCCGGAATCAGATCATTTTCCTGCAGAAAATAATGTGTTGTCAGTCCATATCCTGTGGCTGCACTTCCGGTTGCAGCTCTTAATGTTTCTGCATAGGTCGCAGCATCTTTGCGAAGTTCATTTCCATTTCCATCCTGCCAGGTATATAACGGGCTGACTGCTTTACCGTTTTTATCTATGTAAAGCATTCCGTGCATCTGCCCTGTCATTCCAATGCTGTCCGGTTTTCCAAACTCGGCAATTATTTCTTCTACACCGCTGCGCGTAAAGTTCCAGATTTTTTCAGGATCCTGCACCTTACTCGCACTTGTAGGACCCTTCTGAAAAGATTTATGAGCAATCGTTTTGCTTCCAAGCAATTTACCATTCTCACCATCGATCATAATGATACTGATGGTCGTTGTTCCTATATCAATTCCTATTGCTCGCATCGAACATCCTCCTGTTTATATTTCCGGAAACCATAAATGTTTTTGCTTTCCATTTGCTTCCCTTACGATTCTGGCGACTGAGACAGTCAATGACCTGCTCCGCCATTTTATGAAAATCCTGCTCAATAGTTAAAATCCCCAATTCTTCAGCTCCCGGAAGGTCATCGATTGCAGCAGCTTTATGATGAAGTTCCAGTTCCTTTGCTCTTTTCTCAAACGGAATCGCCAATTCGGCAACGCTGTATAAAACAGCATCACAAAATCTCAATTTCCACAGACAGGATTCAATTATTTCCGTTGGTACTGCATCCGGATTTTTGTGATATTCCCACGGAATCGTCATGCATTGTTCTTCGGCGATTTCTTTTTTCACCTCTGCTTCTCGAACGCTGACACTTCGTACCTGTTTTTCATCCCATCCGACATATCCGATTTTTTGACACTGTTCGTTTCGAAAATATGCAAGCAATTCTCGAATGGCATCCCCATTATCCAGACAAACAGCATCTGCAAAATTCGAGCGAAATGTTGTATCAAACAGTACAATATTCATTCCCAAACCACGAAGTTTTCTAAGTGCATCCATACTTAATTCCATATCTTCAAGCCAGAGAACCACATTTCTCAGATTTTTGTCATAAATCTGATACAGGCATTTTTCCAGGCTCATATTCTGCGGCTTCTGTTTGTATAAAATCAAGATGTCTTTTTCCTCGGCAGCTGTTTGGAATGCATCGATAAATTTTGAAAAAAAAGTATTCTGTGCAGGTGCTACGAGAGTAATAATTTCCATTTTTCCTTGTCTCGCTCCATACTCCAGAGCAACGCGAGTTCCGCTTCCCTGCACACGTTCAATAATGTGTTCTTCCTCGAGTAATTTCAGTGCCTTTCGTATGGTCACACGACTGACCCCAAATTCCTCTGATAATTTTCTCTCGGACGGAATCAGACTTCCGTCCGGATAGATTTCTTTGTATATATTTCGACAAATCTGCCTTTTTACTGATTCATATAAATTCTGTTCTTCTGCATTTCCCATTACGCGCTCATTTCGGTAGAAGCCGGATCCAGACGTTTGATAATATCCTCCTGAATTTCCGGTGACAAATCGAGGAAGTTAACAAATGTTCCATGGATACGAACAATATATACTCCGCTTGGTGCGTATTTTTTCGGATTTGCCAGTACTTTTCTGAGCATCTCCGGAGTTGTTACATTTACATATAAATAGAATGGTGAAACGCTTCCTTCATCGTAATTGCTGAAGAATAACGGATCAAAGATCTTTGTCTTGAACTCCACACCTTTTTCTTCCATTGTTTTGCCATGGAAGTATCCCGGATTAATACCAAGATGAGATGCATAACCTCCGACGAATTTTTCAAACGGAAGCTGTCTGTTGGAAAGCATACGCATTCCGAGACCATTGGAAGCGTCTCCGAATAACGGGTCTACACCATAGTTCAGCATTTCTCTGGATTTTCTTCCATCCGGTGTTGCGCCAACCCAGTAACCATACATCAGATGTGTGGATGGTGTTGCAAAGTCAGGACGGAATGGATTTCCGAGATAATTTTTCTTGGAAGCTACGATTTCAGAGACTTTTTCTGCAATTTCAACAGCTTCTTTATCTACATCTTCGATATTGTTTCCGAATTTATCACAGGATGCCAAATACTGATGCATTTCCTCATCATTTTCGAAATTTGTTCTCAATGCTTCCAGCATACGTCCGGCATCTTCCGGTCTTTCCTCAAGTAAGGTATCGATTGCAATAAAGGAATCTGCCATGACGCTCAGACCATGAATCAGGCATCCGCTTCCATTGTATGGTGTTCCCTGCTGTGTAACATCACGCATATCGATACCGGAATCAATACCTCCCATCATAGAAGAAAGGAATGGAACCTGAAGAAGACTAAGCGCTTTTGATGCTGCATTAGCTGCTGTAGTCATCTGATCCACATAGAAATCCAGTTCCTTATAGAAAACTTCACGAATATTTTTCAGAAGATTCACTTCATTTTGATATCCCAGTTCTTCCATTGTTTTGCCGATTTGTGTTCCGGTAATCTCTGATTTTCCACCCTGCAGCACAAGTTCCAGCACCTTAGGAAGATTCAGCCAGCTGTTTGTTGTATTTCCGTTATCTTTTCCCATGATCAATGGTTCCTGGCATCCTGCAACAGAATAGTCCGGCAGGTCACTTACGGCAACACCGTGATTTTCAAGAACTTCAAACAATGCGTCATCATTAAATAAAGACGGCGTCAGTACACCCGGTGTAAAGAAAAATCTTCCCATCTCTTCATACAGTTTTTTCGGAGTATTTTTATGAAGTTTCACTGATAAGATCGGCTGTGGAAGGTTCATATCAAAGTATGCATCAAACAATGCGTAGGATGTAGCATTGGTCAGATCATTTCCAAGTACATCTCTTCCGCCGATAATCAGATTCTGAGAAATTGCCCAGCTTCTGTCTGCAACATTAAAGAATACCAGCATATGTTTCAAAAGTGCTGCTGTTGTATCTCTGTCCAGATCTTCTTTTGCACGATATGGCTCAAACAGACGATCCGCGTTTCCTACAGAAAATGCAAACGGATTTGGTGTCTGCTCAACAGTCATCGTCTGCCAGATCAAAAGGAACGACTGTACCGCTTCATAAAGGTTAGCTGCACCGTTTGCCGGAACTTTTCTCAGAGTCTGAGCCATGAGTGTGAAGCGTTCTTTTGCTTTTCCTTCCGCTGCATTCGCTTTTTCTTCCGCCATAACAGCATATCGCTCTGCCAGAATCAGCATTGCATCAATCGAAATTTTCATTGCTTCGTAGTATGTCTTTTTCGCTTCATCATCTGTCTGTGCCTGATTTTCCAGAATTTCTTTCTGAACAGCAAGTGCTCCCACTTCCAGATAATGGCGAACATCCGGAATGACATGTCCGGTAACCTGTTCCATAAAAAAGGTCGCTTCACCTGTGTACTTTTCTACAGGAGCATATGCCGCGGTCAAAGCATTCGCATAATCATTGTGAGAATAGTATTCTTTTACATGCGCAATTCTCTCTGCTGTAATATCACCGATCGGATCAATATCACCAAACACAGCTGTCGGGTCACAGTAGCCGGAAAATGAGCTAACCTGAAATGCAGGATTGATCAGTGCATAAGAACGGGCAAATGCATCATCCTGTGTTCCTGCAAACACATGGTAATCTCCAAGTGTCAATGGGATTCGTTTCATAACTTCTACCAGTGTTTTTGCAATACGGATAGAATCCGGCTCTGCCTTGAATGTTTCATCGCATTCCATAGCGATTTCTCTTGCCAGAAACCATCCTTCCAGATGGTTCAATGCACGTTCCTCTACAAAACGATCTTTTGCAAGAGCTGTGATTTCAGAAGCATTGTAAATCTCTTGAATTTTCATAGGTTTTCTCCTTTTCGCATTATATTCTTTCTTTATATTTTTTTAATTTTGTTTTTTGTTTTTAAACAGTCATCTTACATCTAATATATTATGTATGCACGATTTCAATTCCTTTTTTTGCAAAGGCTTCTTTCATCGTTTTCACTGTCTCCGGTTTAATTCGTCCCGGTTTCATTTTGTATTCCATACCGCACTGCTCATATTTTCCTTTTCCAAACTCATGATATATAAGCAATTCCATTCGTACATTTTTTCGTGATGCGATTGGTCCCAGCAGATTCGCAAACCCTTCCGCATCATCCGGACCATCATTAAAACCCGGAATCAACGGAATTCTCAAAAGAACATCTCCATGTTTTTGAGCTGCTTCTCGAATCGTCTTAATTGTCTGTTCATTGGATATTCCAATCCACGCTTTATGTTTCTCATCATCATAATGCTTGATATCCATAATCCATTCATCAACCAGTGGAATCAATTCCGTCATACGAGGATGCGATCCATTACTTTCAATTGCACAGTGAATGCCCTGTTCTTTTAGTTTTCCGAGCAGCTCTTTGACAGCTTCGAACTGCATACTGATTTCTCCGCCTGTCAAAGTCACTCCACCGCCATCAAAAAACATCGGCCGACTCTTCACGCACTCTTTTACGATCTGATCCACTTCCATTTCCTGATAAGACAATCGCAGCCCTTTTTGTCGTCTTCTTTTTGTGCACGGCATATCTTCGCAGGTTTTACACACTGTACGATCCAGTATTTTGTCCTTTACCGCACCATTCGGACAGCAGCTGTCACTCAGCCATTCTTTGTCGGTCATTAAAACACCGTTCATTGCCATTCCTTCCGGATTTGAACACCATGGGCAATGCATATTGCAGCCCTGCAGATGAAAAATCAAGCGATTGCCTCTGCCATCCTGTGAATAATTAAAGCCTTTTTGAAATACTTTTAACTTCATAGTCCCTCCAAAATTGGTATTAGTATATGATACCAATTGGTGTAAAAAAATAACAGATTTCTATTAATCTAATAATACTTTAGATACGATTCACTGTCAATTACTCCTTACAAAATCAGACCGAAAATAGGCATATTTTTCTAACCGCCGGATAAAATTCAAAATAAAATGACACGAATCTAAAATCTTATCAGACATAAAAACTCCCCCGGCAAAACCGGGGGAGCAAAAGATTCATATAATCACTGATTTATCTCAGCAAATTGAATTATGAAATTTCTGATTAGTCGTACAGGTTCTGTGCGATTTCAGGATCTTCCATATTTTCAGCTGTGTACCACTGGCATCCTGTGTCAACGTCTTCAACTGTTTCACCAGCTGCAGCTGCACAAGCAAGTTCAACAACTTTAGCACCCATAGCTACTGGAGCCTGAGTAATAGCACCAAGGAACTGTCCGCTAGCTACAGCAGCTTTTGTAACAGCACCAGAGTCAAATCCGATACCTACAACGTCATTTCCAAGTCTTCCATAGTTTTCATCACCAGTTACCATAGCTTCTGCTGAATGCTGGTTAGAACCATAGATGCAGATAATGTCATCTTTGTTAAGGAGTGTCTGGCAGTCGATAGCTGAAAGTTCAGATGTAACCTGTGAAGGAACAAGTGTTTCGATGATAACTTTAGCATCGTCTTTATTTTCGCATGTAGCACCATTTACATATGCATCGTTACCTTCAAGTTTAACGCCGCCTGTAAGTTCTGCCATTTTGTCGATGAATCCAAGACCACGGTTCATAACGGATTCAGAAACAGCATCCTGAGCTAATACACCGATACGTACAGGAGCTTCTGCTGCATCGATTTTATCTTTGATTGCTTCATAACCTTTTTCTGCTGCAAGTTCACCTGCTGCATAGTTATCTGTAGCTGCGTTAGCAACGATAGCACCTTCTGGAGCACCTGGAACACCAGAGTCGAAACCGATGATCGGGATGTTTTTGCTCTGTGCATCTTTGATAGAATCAAGACAAGTTTCTGTAGAAAGAGCAGCAAGACCGATAGCTGATGGTTCAGAGTTGATAGCTGCGTTGAGCATCTGTACCTGGTCAGCATAGTCAGATTCTGAGTTAGGTCCTACGAAGTTGATTGTACAGCCAAGTTCTTCAGCTTTTTCTTCAGCACCTTTTTTAACGGCCTGCCAATACTGATGCTGGAAACCTTTGGATACGATTTCAATTTTCATTCCAGCGTAATCTGCAGCTGATACTGCGCATGTCATGGATCCAACCATTGCTGCTACTAATGCAACGCTTAATACTTTCTTTGTCATTTTTAATCCTCCTTGAGATTATTGAAAATTTATATGTTGACCGGATTGCCTCTACCGGTACATACCATAATTATTTTGCACTTCGTGTTTTTGCTTCTTTTGTTCATTTTGACGGCTATTTGTGCAGCTTCCTTTAATTTGATATGTATTATAGCACAAATATTTTTCATTGTCCACTTTATTTTTATGCAGTTTTTTTATTTTTCAGTACATCGATAAAGATAGCCACTATCAAAACGATACCTGTGATGATCTGCTGCCAGTTTGCCTGAAGACCAATATATGGAAGACCGGTTTTCAGAAGAGACATAACGAATACACCGAGAAGTGTACCTGTGATCGTACCAACACCACCCGTCATTGATGTACCACCAATGATAGCGCCGGCGATGGCATCCAATTCCAGACCTGCACCTGTTCCGGGAGCAATAGACTGGAATGTAGCTGCATATGCAATACCTGCAAGACCTGCAAAGAAACCTGAGATCAGATATGCAAGTCCCTGATATTTCACAACATTGATACCGGAAAGTCTGGTTGCTTCTTTGTTACTTCCGATCGCAATAATGTAACGACCCGGTTTTGATTTGTTCAGGAAAATTGACATTACAATAATGCAGATAAGTACAAGAATGAAACCAACCGGAATCATGAGTGGTTTTCCTGCTGAATTCAATGTTTTGTATTTGAAAATACTTCTGAACCATCCCTGTGGAACTGCTGTTGCAGGCCATGCAATAGAAAGACCGCCGGTTAGAATGGATCCAAGACCACGTGTCATCATCATTGTTCCAAGTGTTGCGATAAATGGAGGAAGATCCCAAACCGCAACGAGGAAGGCATTTAATAAACCAATCACCATACCGAGAAGGATCGTTGCAATCATACCAACACCAACCGGGAGGCCCATATGAACAATGAGATATCCACCAAACAAACTATAGCACACCATACCGGTACCAACAGAAAGGTCATTACCACCTGTAATCAAACAGAATGTAACACCAATTGCCATGAATGTAATATAGTATGAATAGTCAAACAAACTTACCAGTGTAGAATACTGTCTGAAAGCAGGACTCATAATGCTAAAGAATGCTGCCAACAGCACAATAACTAAAACTACTACGATTTTCTGAAGACCAATTGCTTTTACAATAGGATTATTGGTAAAAGCATTTCCCTTTTTTTCGTTCATCTTTCTCTCCTCCTAATTTCTCAGAGTTGCCGCATGCATAATGTTTTCCTGTGTAGCTTCGGAGATATCGATCTCGCCTGTCTTTTTACCTTCACACATTACGATTACACGGTCACTCATTCTTAAAATTTCTGTCATTTCAGAGGAAATCATGATGATGGATTTACCCTGAGCTACCAGCTCATTCATCAAAGTGTAGATTTCACTCTTCGCCCCTACATCGATACCTCTTGTCGGTTCATCGAAGATCAGGATATCACAGTTTCGAACCAGCCATTTTGCAATTACGACCTTCTGCTGGTTACCACCGGACAGATTCACCACCAGCTGATCTACAGATGGTGTTTTGGTTTTCAAAGATGCAACATATTCTTCAGCAATCTTTTTCTCTTTTTTCTTGTTGATGAAAAGGCCTTTCATGTACTCTGTAAGAGTTGCCATTGTTGTATTTTCCGCAACACTTTTTCCAACAACGATACCATATCTTTTTCTATCCTCTGAGAGATATCCGATACCATGTTTTACGGCATCCATAGGATTTTTAATATCAATTTCTTTTCCATTGATATATACTTTTCCGCTCTCTTTTGGATCCGCTCCAAATAAAGCTCTGGCTGTTTCGGTTCTTCCGGCACCCATCAGTCCGGAGAATCCGAGGATTTCACCTTTGTGAAGTTCAAAGCTTACATTCTGTACCATTTTTCCTGCATTCAGATTCTCAACTTTCAGAACGACAGGAGCATCCGGTGCCACCATGCTGTGTGTTTTTGGATCTTCATAAATTACACGACCAACCATCATGTTGATGATGTCATCTTTGGTACATTCTTCTGTAATCAGAGTTCCTACATATCCGCCATCTCGCATTACCGTTACACGGTCTGTGATAACTTTGATCTCATCCATTCGATGTGAGATATATACGATACCAAGCTGTTTGGCTCTCAGGTCACGAATAATCTTGAATAATTCCTCAATTTCCGCTTCTGTCAAAGCCGCTGACGGCTCATCAAAAATGATGACCTTTGCTTCATGCGAAATTGCTTTTGCGATCTCACACATCTGCTGTTTACCTACGGTAAGATTTCCCATCTTTTCAGCCGGGTCAATATCGATATTCAGCTGCTTGAATAATTTTGCAGCTTCTTCGTTCATTTTTGCATCATTGATCAGCTTGCCGTTCATAATTTCACGGCCGATAAAAATATTCTGTGCAACCGTAAGGTGGTTCATCATGTTTAATTCCTGATGAACGATCACGATACCCTTTGCCTGGGCATCTCTCGGTCCGTTGAATTCAACTTCCTGACCTTCATAAGTAATGGTTCCGGAATCTTTTGTATAAATACCGGTCAATACCTTCATCAGGGTAGACTTACCGGCACCATTCTCACCCATGAGGGCATGTACTTCGCCTTTTCTAATTTCCAGATTTACATGGTCAAGCGCATGTACACCCGGGAAAGACTTGTCAATTCCTTGCATTGTTAAAATGACTTCACCCATGTCTTCACCTATACACCTTTCTGTATTGATCCATGCAATGGATTAATTTTTTCTTCTTCTGCTTCGAATATCCGCATATACAGCCAGAATTACGATGATACCGGTAATCAGATACTGATAATCTTTCTGGAATTTCATAGCGAGGATACCTTCCTGCAGAAGCGCGATAATCATTGTACCGATAATGGAACCGCCGATCGAAGCGATACCACCGGACATAGATGTTCCACCCATAACGCAGCTTGCAATCGCTTCGTTGTTGAATGTATCTCCAAGTCCAGGTCCTACAGTTGTATAAGCACCTACATAGAAGATTGCCGCAATTCCTGCAAGTGTTCCACAGAGAATATATGCAAGCATTTCCCATTTTTTAACATTAACGCCGGAAAGACGAACTGCCTCTTTGTTGCTTCCGAGACAGAGAATATAACGACCGGCTTTTGTATTATTCAAAATAATAGTACAGATCACTGCGGTAATCAGAAGAAGAATCAGACCCATAGGAATCGTTGCACTTCCGGTATCCCATTTAACAAGATTACGGAATGCTCCAAGTCCGCTTTCATCTCCGGACTGCGGCCAGTTGATAGACTGTGTCTGTGTAAATACAGAACCTACACCTTTGGCAATCATCATGAGAGCCATAGAGGAAATAAAGGATGGAAGCTCCATATATGCTACCAAAAATCCATTCGCGATACCAAAAACACATCCAACAGCGATCGTAATGAGCAGACATACGATCAACGGCCATCCGTCTTTTGTAAGGAGACGTCCGCCAATCAAAGCAGCACAGAACATTACCGGTCCGATAGAGAAGTCAATACCACCAGTTGCAATTACAAATGTAACACCAAGTGCAAGAAAACCAAGGAAGTATGCATAGTTCAATGCACTCATCATGTTATCAACACCAAGTGGTTTTCCGCTTCCAAGTTTCATACTTCCGATTGAGAATACGATATACATCAGGATCATAACGCAAACCAGAACGATACGGTTGAATCCCAGTTTTTTCACAATTGGATTATTTTTGAAATTTTCCATTTCTCTTCCTCCTAATTTCTCAGAGTTGCCGCATGCATAATATTTTCCTGTGTAGCTTCGGAGATATCGATCTCTCCTGTCTTTTTGCCTTCACACATTACGATTACACGGTCACTCATTCTTAAAATTTCTGTCATTTCAGAGGAAATCATGATGATGGATTTACCCTGAGCTACCAGCTCATTCATCAAAGTGTAGATTTCACTCTTCGCCCCTACATCGATACCTCTTGTCGGTTCATCGAAGATCAGGATATCACAGTTTCGAACCAGCCATTTTGCAATTACGACCTTCTGCTGGTTACCACCGGACAGATTCACCACCAGCTGATCTACAGATGGTGTTTTGGTTTTCAAAGATGCAACATATTCTTCAGCAATCTTTTTCTCTTTTTTCTTGTTGATGAAAAGGCCTTTCATGTACTCTGTAAGAGTTGCCATTGTTGTATTTTCCGCAACACTTTTTCCAACAACGATACCATATCTTTTTCTATCCTCTGAGAGATATCCGATACCATGTTTTACGGCATCCATAGGATTTTTAATATCAATTTCTTTTCCATTGATATATACTTTTCCGCTCTCTTTTGGATCCGCTCCAAATAAAGCTCTGGCTGTTTCGGTTCTTCCGGCACCCATCAGTCCGGAGAATCCGAGGATTTCACCTTTGTGAAGTTCAAAGCTTACATTCTGTACCATTTTTCCTGCATTCAGATTCTCAACTTTCAGAACGACAGGAGCATCCGGTGCCACCATGCTGTGTGTTTTTGGATCTTCATAAATTACACGACCAACCATCATGTTGATGATGTCATCTTTGGTACATTCTTCTGTAATCAGAGTTCCTACATATCCGCCATCTCGCATTACCGTTACACGGTCTGTGATAACTTTGATCTCATCCATTCGATGTGAGATATATACGATACCAAGCTGTTTGGCTCTCAGGTCACGAATAATCTTGAATAATTCCTCAATTTCCGCTTCTGTCAAAGCCGCTGACGGCTCATCAAAAATGATGACCTTTGCTTCATGCGAAATTGCTTTTGCGATCTCACACATCTGCTGTTTACCTACGGTAAGATTTCCCATCTTTTCAGCCGGGTCAATATCGATATTTAATTGCTTGAATAGTTTTGCTGCTTCTTCATTCATTTTCGCATCATTGATCAATTTTCCATTCATCATTTCGCGACCGATGAAGATGTTCTGTGCAACCGTAAGATGATTCATCATATTTAATTCCTGATGAACGATCACGATACCTTTTGCCTGGGCATCTCTTGGTCCGTTGAATTCTACTTCCTGACCTTCATAAGTAATGGTTCCGGAATCTTTTGTGTAAATACCGGTCAGAACTTTCATCAGGGTAGATTTTCCTGCACCATTCTCACCCATAAGTGCATGTACTTCGCCTTTACGGATTTCAAGGTCTACATGGTCAAGTGCATGAACGCCCGGAAAGGATTTATCAATCCCTTTCATGGTCAAAATAACTTCTCCCACTATTCTCCCTCCATTTCCTGCATAATTGTCACTTTAATAATTATAGGTTAAAATTATTCAAAATTTAATGGAATATCTTATAAAAAAAGGTAAATATTCTACTTATTCGTAAAACATTTACCTTTTATACCTTGAACAAAAATACGTTCTTTCTATATATAATATTTTCAAATTGAGAACGCTTATTCAGAAAATGGAAAAATCAGTTTTTCAATTTCACTGTCATAGATATTCTCCGGTGTTACCAGTTCACACCCGGAATCGACCTGTTCCGGAACCGTTTTTCCGCATAGCATTTTGTACGTTTCCTGTACACCGATATATCCCATCTTGAAAGCTTTCTGTACAACAATACCTTTAATAATTCCCTGTTCCATCATATCCACAGCTTCCTGTGAACTGTCGATTCCTACGATCATAACATGATTCTGAGCCGCAGCATCTCGGACTGCCCTTGCAGCTCCAACAAAAGAATATTCATTTAATCCCGCAATCATTTTCAGATCAGGATATTTTTCGAGTAATTCCATTGTCAGCTGATATGCTTTGTCATATTCTGAATTACAGTAAACGATCTCTACGACGGAACCGGCTTTCTCTCCAAGCCCCTCAACAAAACCTCGTTCACGTTCCATCGCAGTAGAAACACCTTTCACGTGCCCTAC
The DNA here is from genome assembly GCA_030526665.1 of Eubacteriales bacterium. Taxonomy (GTDB): domain Bacteria; phylum Bacillota; class Clostridia; order Lachnospirales; family Lachnospiraceae; genus Blautia_A. The sequence continues at coordinate 50,223 of JAUNCI010000001.1, read as the reverse complement.
AACCGCAATCTTTTCATTCTCCTTTAATAGACCGTCGGCATATTCTCCCAGTTTTCGTCCTGCAGCTACATTGTCAGTAGAAACCGTCAGATCCTGTACTTTCTCTTCTATATAAGAATCAATAAAAACGATCGGTATCCCTTCCGCTTTCGCCTCTTTGAGCATCTGCGTAGATCTGGTATAACTGGATGGTGAAATCAAAATTGCATCCGGTTTTTCCGTAATCGCATTTTGCAATATTTTTTCCTGCTGTTCAATATCCTGTTCCCTTTTCGGACTTTCAACTTTTAAATTAATCCCATATTCTTTTGCAGCCATCCGGGTTCCTGCAATTAAAGCCGTCCAAAATTCATTTGTTCCATCTTCTGTTTTGGGAATATAAATAAAATTTGCTTCCTTCATCTTTTTGGGAGAACGTTGCTGCAATAACAGTATCGCGGTTCCGAACAGTACGAGGCACACAAGAACCAGTACGATCCATTTTTCATTTCGTTTCATTCGCACCACCTCCTGCAGGAATTCTGATTTCTACAGTCGTACCTTTCCCCGGCTCACTTTTATAAGTCAGACCGTAACCACTGCCATAATATAATTCCAGACGTTTCTGAACATTGTAAATGCCCACACCATTCGACTGATAATTCACTTTGTGCTTTTCAAAAATGTGCTGTAATGTGTTTTCATCCATTCCCACACCATCATCAGAAATCCGAATAACCGCATCCATTCCATCCAGGTATCCGGTAATTTCCAGATTCCCCTGACTTTCTTTGTATTTCACGCCATGATAGATGGCATTCTCAATAATCGGCTGCAATACCAACTTTATAATATGAATTCTATTTACCGACGGATCCACCTGAATGCTATATTCCAGTTTATCCTTATAGCGCATCTTCATAATCGTCAGGTAGCTTTTGGCATATTCAGTCTCCTGTCCGATGGTTACCAGCTCTTCCTCATTACTGATACTCTGTCTCAACAATCTGGCGAGCGAAGAGGTCATAAGCACTACTTCTTCATTCTTTTTGCCTTCTGCCATCCAGATGATGGAATCCAGTGTATTATATAAAAAGTGAGGATTGATCTGCGATTGTAAAGCACGAAGTTCACTTTTTCGCTTTTCCTCCTGCTCATGAACATTCTGCTCCATCAATTCCTCAATACGCCGTGTCATAACGCGAAATGAATTTGTAAGACTGCCGATCTCATTCTGTTCTTTCGTTTGTATATCACCGGCAGAGAAATCTCCTTCCTGGACCTGTTCCATAGAATGTCGCAGCTGCTGAATCGGTGTCGTAATTCCTTTAGCAATCAGCATAGATACCAGAAGTGCTGCTACAATCAATGAAATTGCCAGGATCGTGTATATTTTCAGCGCATTATCACTGTCTCGTAAAAGTTCCTTTGTATACACACATCCAACAATTACCCAGCCGGTCTGATCCAGACGGGAAATCGTATAACGTTTTTCATTGGCACCCTTTCCGACAACTACCGTATCCTCCTGTGAATTCAGAATACTTTCCGTGTTCTCACTTTGCAGTTCGTTGTACAGCTGCTGCTGTTGAGGATGATACACAATGTTTCCATTCTGATCCATGATAAACACATAGCCATTTTCTCCCAGAGTATTCTGATCGCACAATTCACTGATTGCATTATAATTTAAATCAATAAAAAAGACACCGGTTTCATTATGATTTGTTTTGCTGCGAATCCCCCGGCTCAAAGTAATTACCCACGGTCTGCTTCCTTCTATAATATGCTGTACATGAGATGAGCTTATTATCGCGCGTCCCGGTTTAATTTTAGCTTTTCGATACCAGTCCAGTTTTTCAATATCGATGTTTGTATTTATCTTAGTCTGTGCATCATTAATGATTGCTGCTCCCCTGTCTTTCACTATACCAAGGTTTAAAATATCGGCTCGTCCTTTTAGGATAATGGAAAACTGTTCCAATATTTGATTTATTTCTGTCCTGGTTTCATTTTCCCGAAACAGATATTCCTGCGTGTTTTCACTCTCCGCAACAATGGAAGCGATGTTATCCATATAATTTACGTAGGACCCAAGATTATGGTTCATCTGGTCAAGTATCTGTTTTGTGTAGGTCGTTGAATTATCCAAAATTGACGTTCTGGTAACGCGAACCGAAACATAAGTAATTGTAATAACCGCCACCAAAACAAGCATGGCACTCATTAAAAACACTTCGCTTTGAATACTTCTGACTTTTTTGGTCCAGGGCCGTTTGAATATGCGCTTTTTCATCTACGCATCTCCTTTGCATATTCCGTCGGTGTTTTTCCCGTCGCTTTTTTGAAAGAAATTCCAAAATAGTGCGGATCCGAAAATCCTACCATTTCTGCGATTTCATAGTTTTTCAAAGTTGTATTTGACAGCAGTTCTTTTGCCTTGTCCATTCGTGTACGAATCAGCACTTCCGTAAAGGTCTCTCCGGTTTCCTCCTTGAAAATCGTGCTGAAATAGCTTGTGCTGATATTTAGATAGGAACAAACGGAATTCAGACTCAGATCCTGTTCCATATAATGTGTCTGTATATAATCCATAGCCAGAAGTGCCTGTCTCTGCCCGCTGGATCCGCTGATTTTCTGAAGTTCTTCAAATACAGCCTGCACATATTCTTTTACAGCCTGTAATGCAAGCTGGAACGATTTCTGCTCTAATACCTTCAGAACCACCTTATCCTGTTGTTTTAAAAGGCTCGTAAAATCCCCCACCATTTGTTTAGAAACCGTTACTGCGCTTTGGATAATTTTCTGCAGATAGATTCCTACCTGTTCTTCCGACAGAAAAGCATCTTTGATTGCCTGCTCCATTTTCGCAAGCATCAATTCCATCTCTTCTTTTTTTCCGGTTTTAATTGCATATGCAAATTCCTGCAGTGGTTTCTCCAGCGAAAAACAACTCAGATCACAGGTTTCCTGTTGTTCCATATCAATCAACAGGTTTCCTCCCAGCAGATACTTTCGACTAAGTGCCTCTTCTGCCGTCTGATATGATTTGATAAGTTTTTCCAACGAACGTACTGTTACACCGATTCCTATGGACACATCCATTCCCATAAGTTCTTTCATATTTTGTTGAATTTCTCTGGAAATACGATTAATTTTCATAGAATCAAACATTGCGCAGTCCTTATAGATCACACAACTGCGATTATCACCCGCCTGATAAACAATTCCGGCATTTTCTCTTGTAATAATTTCATCACAGACGTTAAACAGTACAAATGCCATAAGTGCACTTTCTTTTCTTTTTTCGGCAGAAATCAAACTGAGCTCCGAATAAAGATCCATTTCGATTACAGCCACACGATAATCCGATGCCTCCATAGAGATTCCCATATTCTGCAATTCTCGAATACTTTGTTCCGAATCTCTTGTCCCTTTCACAAGCGCTTCGACGCCTTTGGAACGAATCATCAGCGCATTCTTTTTATAGCTGCTGGATGCAGATGTCAGATTTTCAATTTTCTTTTTTTCTCTCTGTTTCTGATCTACAATGATCTTCATTCTGCCAATCACTTCTCGAAGTTCCATTGCCGTAATTGGTTTCAGAAGATATTCCGATACGTTATACTGAATTGCTTTTTTTGCATATTCAAACTCTCCGAATCCGCTGAATACCACGATCACAATATCCGGATAATTATCATGCAGAAAATGACTAAGCTCCATTCCATCCATGTATGGCATGCAAATATCGGTCAGAACAATATCCACCTCATGAGTTTTTATAAACTCAGCCGCCACCTGGCCATTCTCGCAGTCTCCAACCAGCTCACAATCCAATCCGGCCCAGTCGATATTTTCTCTGATTGCATCTCTGACAAGAATTTCATCGTCCACCAGCAAAATACGATACATTCCTATTCTCCTATAACTATATATTTCTACTTCCGTTTTAGCTGTTCAGATTAATTTCCTGAATTCTTTTCAAAATATCGCCGCGCTTTTCCTGGAACAGGAGCGAACGATTATACTCATAATATCTCTCGCAGTCATATTCCTGCAAAAACTGAACTGCATAAAATCCGGTATTTAATTCTGTAATAAAAATAACCATTTCCTGCGCATTTAAAAATGCAGCTTCCATAAAGTCAAACGAGCGTTCCAAAATTTTATCTGCATAATCCGCCGCCTGATGATACAATTCCGTAAATGCCTGAAATTCTGTCTGCATTTTTTCAAAAACCGTTTCACCCTTAGCGGTTTGTTCACCATCCAGTACTTTGAAAATAGTCTGCAGATCCTCATATGTACAGATGCGTTCATGTGTCTGAACACGATCCAGCAGTTCTGCATTTTTTAAACGTTCTGTTTCCGCTTCATAATTCAAAAGATAATCCTTTAGGAATGATAACGGCATATCACAATATGCACCCAATATAGCTTCTTTGCATTCTTTGAGACATTCCATAATTCGAATCACTCTCTGCTTTTTCTCATAGCAGTCACGGAAACTCTCCGTACAATAAGAAAGCAATACACCTGTCACACTCAATCTCTCGTCAAAGGAAGCATGAGAGAGTTTTTTCAAAAGCGAATCCGGAATCTCTCCTTCAAAAATCTGCTCCATCTGATAATCATCCTGATATTTATAGGAAAGTTCCAGATAATTTGCAAAATCACGTGCCGTCTTTTCATGCTGCAAATACTGAATTACAACATCTCGATCTACGATTTTATCCAGTTTTTCGTATACACAGATCATACGAGACAAATCTTCCCATCCTCGCGGTGTCACAAACTGCTTTCCATCGATCGTTGTTTCCATCTGGTAAAATCTGGACGGTCTCGCATTCAGATAAGACAGAATTGCCGGATGAATTCCTTCTTTGTATGCATATTCTTTCCATGCATCAAAATCCGGTTCCACTTCGATTTTTTTCACACGATCCATTGTAACCACATCAAATTCACGAACAGACTTGTTATATTCCGGTGGATTTCCCGCAGCAACGATCAGCCATCCCTGTGGTATTTCGTGTGTTCCAAATGTCTTACACTGCAAAAACTGCAGCATGGCAGGTGCCAGAGTTTCTGAGACACAGTTAATTTCATCGATAAATAAAATTCCTTCTGAAAGCCCTGTCTTTTTGATCTTCGCATACACAGATGCAACGATCTCACTCATCGTATATTCTGTAATTGCATATTTTTTTCCATTAAATTCTTCCTCGGAAATAAACGGAAGACCGATTGCACTTTGTCTTGTATGATGCGTAATTGTATAACTCACCAGACCAACCTTGCATTCTCTGGCAATCTGTTCCATAATCTGCGTTTTTCCGATACCGGGAGCTCCCAGTAACAAAATCGGTCTCTGGCGCATTACCGGTATTTCATATTCACCGTATTCATTCTTATATAAATATGCCTCGATGGCATCCTTTATTTCCTCTTTCGCTCGCTTGATATTCATTTTGTACCTTTGCACCTTCTCTATTTGTCATTCTATATTAATTTCAATATTTCCTGCAATTACGATCCCTTAATCAATTTCTGTATCCAGTTCATCCGGTTCAATAATCAGTTTCAATGCCCACGGAGGAACGTCTACATCCTGGTAGTCTTCTTTCATAAAAATAAATGCAACATCATAATCCGGTTTTTTCAACGGAAAGACACCGTATCCATCCGTAAAATATAAAAGCCCTTTTAATTTTAAAAATTCTCCTTTTGATTTTAGTTCCTCAACATAAGTAAACGGTGGTCGAAAATCGGTTCCGCCCTGCCCAAGGACCTCAAAATGCTCCATATAATGTTTCATCTGTTCACGATCTGTTATTTTCTGATCGTGCCGAATCTTATCATCACACTGGATAATATGCACATGAAATCTATGACTGAAACTCTCCGCCTCCCGGAGTATCTCGTATGTATGCTCCAGAAATTTTTTTACCAGTTCTCCTTCACATGACATCGAGGTATCTATAACAATCACAAAATCCTGAATCTGATTTACTTCTTTTGTCTCCAGTGGTTCAATCAAAGGCATATTCCCGTATTTTTGCATGCCATAATGATAAAAAATATAATCAAAGGTATCCATATCAACCTGCATGACTTCTTTGGGAATTGCAAATTTTCTGAGAAATTCCCGATAATCGTATCGTTTCCTGTTTGCGATCTGTAATTGCTCGCTCATCGTATTCTGACTTTGCCCGGCCTCTTTTGAAAACAGTTCCATCTCGGTCTGCATTTTTTCCCTTGTATCATCCCAGTTTTCTCTTTTTCTGGAATTATTCGGCTGTCCGGGACGCTCTTTATACCAAAACTGATGATCATCGATTCCGAACTCTCTTTGGTACATTGCAATTTCCGACTCCGGCAGACGAAGTTCACACAGCGTTCGATATAATTTCTGTGCAGTCAGGGCTTTCGAGTTTTTCTGCTCTCGAAAACGCTTCTCTGCCTGTCTTCGAATCGGCGATTTCGGTAAATGAATGCAGCGAAGAACCAGATCATCCATTATAAATTCAACCGCCATATCGCATGCCAGATTCCAATACGTTTCATCACGTTTGATAATTCCTCCCCGATTTGACCGTTCCGGAAATCCATGACAAAACAGACAATGCAGCAAAGTATGAAAATATCCTCTATTTACAATGTTTTTCCCGCTTGCATATGCGCGCATCAGCTGTTCCGGCTGGTAATAGAGATTTACTCCATCCGTTCCGAGAAAATGAATCGTATCATGGCGAACAAATCGAAGACCGGAAAGTGATACATCCAGAAAACGCATATTCATATACAGCTCATTGCGGCAATCCGTTAAAATATCGATACATATATTCTGTTTTCGATCCTCATACAACTGTTCTTCTCGAATCGGATTATCCATCACATTCTCCATCCACTCTAATATTACTTTTGTAATTCACCGCATAAACAACGCATACGTCTCACATTTATAGCTGAAAGCTCATACGACGTTTGGGTTTCGCATCTCTCATTCGGTCCATCAGATAACTGACCGCTTCCGTCCATCCCGCCTTCTGAGCCGCATTCAGAATTGCTTTCTTCAAACTTTCTATTTTGTCTTTGCCTTCCGGAACAGACATGTCATAAGCTATCATTTTCTGCAATTCAGAAATATCTCTTGTCTGTACAAGATAGTCTACGGCATCCTCCGGATGTTCCATGAGGTACTGTTCATAAGAAGTCTTTGCCTTATCTTCCAATCGATACGGATATAGCAGACGCCCAATCACAAGGCGAATCAAAAAGCCTGGATACTCCTGCGCCTTTGCCATTTCAAATCTACGGTCATATTCCGAAAATTGCAGTTCTCCATTTACAAAACTATTTCGATAATACATTCCCGTTCCATGAATTTCCGTCATGATAATTCGTGCGGGAGTATTTTCGATTCCCTCTTCATAAAACTCCGGAAACATGAGATGTGCTTCCTCTTCTGTATGATAAACAACGGATATTTCTTCTGTAAACTCAGATAATACATCTCGAAAACAGGAACGTTTTGTATCACGTTGATACACTTCCAGACCTCTCACTTTTCGGCATCCGGTAAACGCACCTGCCCCGATATCGGAAATCGATGTAGCAAAAGAAAATCGAAGCAATTCAAAGCAATTATAAAATGCATATCTTCCTATTTTACGAATGGTATTCGGAAGAGAGATTGCACGATAGTGTCCACCGGAAAAAGCGTAGGCATCGATCTGTGTAATTGGAAAATTCTCCCATTTTTCCGGCACCTTTACCTCCGGCGTATCCGAAATCCATTTCTTTAAAACGATTTCATCCTCTATCATTTCATATTCAAATAACTCGCACTGATTTTCTAACGCAATCATACTGATCCTTCCCGGTTTATGACCGATTTATAAACTAAACTTTATGATACATCATACCATAAAAAAAGGAAAGACCAAAGCAATCGCGCCCTGACCTTTCCTTTTTATATTTATAACTTATCTATAACTGTTACAGTTCATGTGTAACGTAAACTGTAACTTTCTTTTACTGACTATTTTACGATAAATCCTTCTTCATCCCAAAGATCATGCCAGTCTTTTGCACCGGCCCAAAGGAATACCTGACCTTTTACAAGACGATTGCCTCTTTCACATGTAGCGATGGAAGCCATTTCTTCGTCTGTCAGATCATCTCCGTCAACCATTGCTTTTAAGTTTCCTTCATAGTTGTGGCATGAGAACGGAATGGTTACCTGTCCGTTCTGTACTGCCCATTTCAGGCAAACAGTTGCAGGATGAACACCATGTGCTTCTGCAATTGCCTTAATTTCAGGCATATCCATATCTGCGATATCTTCCGGACAAATGTCACGTTCCGGACGTCTCGGAGATCCCAGAGGCATATAGCCAACCGGCTGAATATCGTGAGCCACAAGATAATCAAACAGTTCTTTCTGCTGGAAGCATGGATGAATTTCAATTTCACATGTTGCAGGTTTAATTTTCATCAGAGGAAGTGTTGCCTCCAGTTTCGGAATGGTCATATTGGAAATACCGATATGTTTAATCAATCCAGCCTCGACCAATTCCTCACACTGACGATATGTATTCATGAAACGTTCTGCTGTAAATGGAACAGAATCAGGATTTCTGGAATCTACATCACATCCCGGTGCATGATAGTTCGGGAATGGCCAGTGAATGAAATACATATCCACATAATCACACTGAAGGTCAGCAATACTCTGTTTGCAGGCTGTCGCAACATCGTTATGCATATTATTCCAAACTTTTGTCATGATATAAAGGTCTTCTCTTTTTACAACACCTTCTTTGATTGCCGCTGCGATTACCTCACCGATATTTTTTTCATTCCCATAGCATGCAGCACAGTCAAGCATACGATATCCACAGCGGATACCACCTGCAACTGCTTTTGCAACATCTTCCGCACTTACGCGGTCAGACCCGAATGTACCCATACCGATTACCGGCATTGTTGTTCCGTCATTTAATACTTTCACCGGAACTGTTTTTGGATCAATAAATCCCATGTTTTTTTCCTCCCAATACATTATTTTATTTAATCTTCATTTACAAGAAGAATTTTTCCCTGTACAAGTCCAGGTGTTTTAAACATCTGGAATGCTTCCTGCGCTTCACTCATAGGAATTTTTTTGAAAATCATGCTCTTGTCAAATTTCAGCTGACCGGTTGCAAAATAATGAGCTGTCAGATCCCATTCTTTTCCCGGGAATGGTGCACTGTAAGACATCCATGAACCTGTAAGCTTAAACTCTTTACGATTCATATTTTCCCAAAGTGCAGGTGTAAATGTCATATCCACATGTGGTGTTCCGATAAAGCAAACATGTGCTTTGTTTGCGGCAAGTTTAAATGCCATATGCATTGTCGGAACCTGTCCTGCTGTTTCATATACATATTCATAGCCTTTTCCGCCTGTAATAGCCATAGCTTCATCCATGAATCCCTCTTTTAATGTATTTACAACTTCATCAGCACCAAGACGTTTTGCAAGTTCCAGACGTTCATCACTGATATCAAATACCACTACTTTTTTGGAACCGAAAATTTTTGCCCACTGCATTGTAAAGATACCAATCGTACCGCCGCCAAGAATAGCAACATATTTTCCGCCTTCATATTCATTCTGAAGAAGACCATGAATCGCAACTGTTGATGGCTCAAACATAGCTGCTACATCATATGGAATAGACGGATCATAAGGAACTGCATTATTTTCCGGAATAACTACATAATCTGCATTACTTCCCTGCTGTCTGGATCCGATGAAACTATAATGTTTACACAGAGAATAGTTTCCTTTCTGGCAGTCTTCACACTTCATACATGGTACCAGCGGAGCACCGGATACTGTATCACCAACTTTAACTTTTGTAACTCCTTCTCCGATTTCTACTACGTCTCCGGAAAATTCATGTCCAAGAACGATAGGATAGAAATGAACGCCATTGTGAAGAACACGCGGAATATCCGATCCACAGATTCCGGATGCTTTTACTTTAATTTTCACATGCCCCGGTTTTACCTGCGGTTCTTCAACATCCATGTAACGTACATCTTCATTTGCTACTACAACTGCTGCTTTCATATTACCTTTTTCCTCCTAAATGATTTATCTAGAAAATTATTAATATATTGACTCCCATTCTAATAGTATCTGATTATTATTTACTTCATCAGATCTTCCAGTGATCTATACAGTTTTATATATGTATCGTACGTTTTATCGTACACCTCTTTATTCTCTGTATTTGGCTGATGACTTCTGGTTTCAACAACAGTCAGTTTTACAGCTTCTTCATAGTCTTTATAGAAGCCAACACCTACACCTGCCAAAATTGCCGCTCCAAGTGTTGTCGCGGTATCTGATGAAGGAACCACAATAGGTTTTCCCGTAATATCTGATTTTATCTGTGTCCACAATAACGAATTTGCAGATCCGCCCATTGCACGAAGCACTTCAACTTTTGCACCTGCTTCCTCTGCAATTTCCAGATTGTGTCTCAGAGAAAGTGCTACCCCTTCCATACATGCACGAAGCATATGTCCTTTTGTTTTCGCAAAATCAAGTCCATAGAAAACGCCTTTTGCATGAGGATTCCAGATTGGCGTACGTTCGCCAGCCATATATGGTAAAAAGACAACGCCGTCACATCCCGGATTAATTTCTTCACCGATATCATTTAACTGAACAAGAGAAGATTTTCCTTTTTCTTCTGCCACGCTTCTCTCATAATCCGCAAATTCACGCTCAAACCATCTCATGACGCCACCGCCGCCGGTAGTACCGCCCTGAAGAAGCCACTCATTTGGAACTACATGGTATCCGAGAATCAGACGCGGATCCGCTTTGTATGTGTCCATACAAATACTCATTCCGCCGGCCTGTCCGCCCTGTTCCTGTGTTTCCCCCGGATGAATGACTCCGGCTCCCAATGTTCCGCATGCGGCATCCAGTCCTCCGGCAACAACCGGTGTGCCAACTGCCAGTCCACATTCTGCGGAAGCCTTTTCTGTAACACTGCCTACCACATGGTCACAGGAAACTATATCCGGTAAAAAGTTCATAGGGATTCCAAGTTTCTCACACATATCAACATCCCATTTGCCATGTCTCATATCAAAGCAATGAAGACCATAGCCCTGCGAAATTTCCTGACTTACCTCTCCTGTCAGACAGAACGCAATATAACTGTTGGACTGAAGAATCTTGTCAATTTTTGCATATACTTCCGGCAGATTTTCTTTGTACCAGATGATCTTTGCAGTTGTATAGGATGGCTGAAGAGCATTTCCGGCAACTTCAAAAATCGCATCCGCACCGATTTCTGCATTCAGACGATCACATATTTTCTGTGCTCTTGTATCATTCCAGATTGGAGTATTCGTCAGAACATTTCCTTCTTTATCAATTGCAACTGCCGACCAGCTTTGTCCATCAATTCCGACACCGGCAATCTCCTGTGGATCCACCATTCCTTTTTCAAGTGCTTTTTTCGTCGCAGAACAAACACCTGCCCACCATTCTTTTGGATCCTGCTCTGCCCAGCCTTCCTGTGGGTAGTACACCGGATAGTCACCGGTTGCCGCAGCAATGACAGTTCCGTTTTTATCAAAAATAGCAACCTTGCAGGCACTCGTTCCAAGATCAATTCCTATTAAGTATTTTTTCCCCATATAGAACCTCATTCTCTACTTCAAATTTATAACAGATTTCCCGGCAATCATGGATGTCTGAAGACGAATCGTCTGATATTCCGGTTCCGCTTCCGCCATCTCTTCGCCGTTATTTCCTCCCAGCCGTTTCAGCATTAAGCCGGCCGCTTCCTGTGCTATGCTTTTTGTTGGCTGTGCAACGATCGTTAATTTCGGACTGCATGCTCTGGCAAACTGCAGATTGTCAAAACCGATCAGCGATATTTGTTCCGGAATTTTAATATTCATCTCATTTACGCCAATCACAGCCCCCATTGTCATTTCATAGTTTGTAACAAAAATCGCCGTCATATCCGGATTCTTTTGAACCAGTTCCTCAACGCCGTTTACACCGCCTTTGATGGTATAATCGCCATGATAAATCAAAGATTCTCTGATATCCAGATTATGTTTTTTATGAGCGAGTACATATCCATTCATACGTTCCTGTGCTGTATACACCTCTCTCGGTCCGCCAATAATTCCAATATTCGAATGTCCATTTTCAATCAAATAGGATACTGCTTTTTGGGCCGCTGCCTCATTGTCCACCAGAACACTGTCACATTGCAGATCCATAATCTGACGATCAAGCAGAACGATCGGTTTTCTCTGCTTTTGCACGATCTGAAGATTCTTTCCGGCGGTATCCACCGGCATATTGATAATGCCGTCCACTCGTTTATACATCAGGAACTCAATTGCTTCTTTTTCAAGTTTTTTATCTGTACGGCAGTCACAGATAATCGTTGCATATCCATGATTTCGCAGTACATCTTCCATCTCGGTAATTATCTCTGAGCAGAAGATATTATTTAATTCCGGAATTACAACTCCTATGGTTTTTGTTGCATTTCTTTTTAAATTTCTGGCAACCTCGTTTACTTCATAATGAAGTTCTTCTATGGCTTCTTCTATTTTTATTCTGTTTTTTTCACGTACATTTCCACCATTAAAATAGGAAGAAATCGTTGCAATTCCGAGTCCTGTACGCTTTGCCAGATCTTTCATTGTCGCTGCCATATCATCACTCCGGATTTTCTGTATTTAAATTGCTTTCTGTTCGCATCCGAGTACTTTCATACGACCTATGACAAGTTCCTTGACTGCAGCAATACCGGCTTTTCCATAAGCTTTTGGATCAATTGTTTCCGGTTTTTCTTCCAAATATTCTTTCACAGCTTTTGTATACGCAGCACGAAGTTCTGTTGCAAAATTCACTTTGCAGATTCCTCTTTGTACGCAGTCACTTACATCCTCATCTGTCAGACCGGAAGCTCCGTGAAGAACCAGCGGAATATCAACAACTTCTCTGATTTCGCTGAGACGTTCTTTGTCAAGTACCGGAGTACCTACATAAAAGCCATGTGCTGTTCCAATTGCAACTGCCAGGGATGTAATTCCTGTTCTTTCTACAAATTCTTTTGCTTCCTGCGGATCTGTATTTGTGTCTGCTTCCGCCTCCAGGTCGTCTTCTTTTCCTCCGACTTTTCCAAGTTCTGCCTCGCATGGAATATCCATTGCAGCAGCAACGTCAGCAACTTTTTTGCTTACTTCAACATTTCCTTCAAAATCTAATTTTGATCCATCGATCATAACAGATGTATATCCTGCTTTCAGTGCCTGCATAGCCAATTCAAAACTTGAACCGTGGTCTAAATGAAGACATACAGGAACTTTCGCTTTTTTTGCTTCCGCTGCTACGATTGCGGCATAAGTATCCAGTGTTCCATATTTAATTGTAGACGGTGTTGTCTGAATCATAACCGGTGCATTCAATTCCTCTGCAGCCTGAATGATTGCTTTCACCATTTCCATATTTTCTGCGTTAAAAGCACCTACCGCATATCCACCTTTCTGGGCATTTGCAAGCATTTCTTTTGATGTAACTAATGGCATTTTTTTATCCTCCTGTCATTAAAATCTCCAAAACCGAAACGATTCGTTTTTCTTTATCATACTATTCATACTTCTCTTTGTCAATTGTAAAATAGTGTCTTTTCAGATTTCAAATCGAACTCAACTCTGATAAAACAGACAGGAAAATATTCATACTTTTTCAGAAAATATCCTATTGTTTTCTCTATCAAAAAAAGGTAAGGTATTGTTTAGAAATGCATGTTCTAAGGTATCCAATTTTTAAAAATCAACATGCAAAAATACACTCTTCAATCTGAAAGGAGCAATACTATGTTAAAAGGAATTCCACCAATCTTATCCCCTGAACTGCTGAAAGTTCTTTGTGAAATGGGACACACCGACGAGCTGACAATCGGCGACGGCAACTTCCCGGGTCATTCTTTTGGAACAGAAGTAATTCGCATGGACGGTCATGGTGTACCAGAAATTCTCGATGCGATTCTTCAGGTTTTTCCGCTTGATACTTATCCGGATGCAAACGGCGTTATGGTTCCGCCATGTACATTGATGGCAGTAGAACCGGGTGATGATGCAAAAACACCGATCTGGGATACTTACAAAGAAATCGTAGCTAAACATGACGAACGCGGTGATGCCTGCTTTGAGGAAATCAACAAATGGGACTTCTATGACAAAACCAGAGCAAAATCCCGTGTCGTAATTATGACAGGCGAAACTGCAATCTATGCAAATATCATTCTTCGTAAAGGTGTTGTTGTAAACAAATAGTTTCTGCATCTTATACGAAGACCAAAATTTCTATTATTTAAAAAAACTATTACATAAAAAACGACCCGCTTCCATTTCGGAAGCGGGCCTTTTTATGCGTATATTTTTTCAAATAATATATATTGCATCAAATATTATTTTTTGTAAAGTGGTCCAAAGTTAGCGCATGCTCTGTAATCAGCAGATTCTTTGTCCATTCCAAATGCATTCCATGCAGCCGGACGATAGATATCTTCTACCGGTACGTTATGCATGCATACCGGAATTCTGAGGATGGATGCCATTGTGATAACATCTGCACCAACATGTCCGTATGAAATTGCGCCGTGGTTAGCGCCCCAGTTATTCATAACGCTGTATGCATTTTCAAATGCACTTCCTACAACACCATCTGTACGTGGTGCAAACCATGTACAAGGCCATGTGTAGTCTGTACGTTTCCAAAGTGTATCTGAAACTTTTTCAGGAAGTCCTACTGTCCATCCTTCTACGATCTGAAGAACCGGTCCAAGTCCTCTTACAAGGTTGAGACGAATCATTGTAGCCGGCATATCATATTTTGTTTCAAATCTGGATGAGAATCCGCCTCCACGGAAGTATCCGTTATCAGCTGCACACCATTCTGTTGCATCCATGATTGCTTTCTGATCTTCTTCTGTTACATTGTACCATTCTTTGATCAGATGGTTTCCGTTTTCGTCTGTACAAACGCCGGAAGCATCAAGGCAGCAGGCACCTGAGTTGATAAGGTGGATGATACCGTCTGAATCTTTTGCATGTCCTTCCAGTTCATAATCTGTAACACGTTTTACAGAAGCACCATTCCAGCATGTACGAACGTCAGCAAACATCTGTGCACGATTTGTAAGAAGTTCCAGGAAGAGCATACCCAGTCCATTGAGAACGTCATTTTCTGTTGCAAGAATGAATGGCTCACGAGCGCCGTTCCAGTCAAATGATGTATTCAGGATTGCTTCAGGGAAGTCACAGTTAGGCATATAGTCTGTCCACTGTCTCTGTCCCTGGAAACCGCCTGCGATTGCGTTGTGTCCAACAGATTCTTCTAAGCCATTTTCCGGAAGGTTTGGATTTCCCTGATACAGGTCTTCGATGATACAAGCCATTTTTGCAATGAATTCCCATGCTTTCGCTTTTTCTTCATCAGACTGTTTAACGAATTCAGGGTTTTTATCAAGACCTTCTTTGCAGTTTTCTTTGATCCATGCCAAAGCTTTCTGATATTCATCTTCACTATAAATTTTTTCATCAATACGACGAAGAATTTCAACTTCATCAACAGATTCTACACGCATGCCAAGATACTGTTCGATGAAATCCTGATCGATAATAGAACCGCCGATACCCATACACTGAGAACCGATCTGCAGATAAGATTTTCCCTGCATTGTAGCAGCAGCTACAGCAGCACGTCCAAAACGAAGAAGTTTTGTTTTAACGTCTTCCGGAATGTTCATGTCGTCAGCTTCCAGTACGTCTTTACCATAAATACCGAATGCCGGAAGCCCTTTCTGTGCATGAGATGCAAGAACGGAAGCAAGGTATACAGCACCAGGTCTTTCTGTAGCATTCATACCCCAAACAGCTTTAATTGTATTGCGGTCCATATCCATAGTTTCAGATCCGTAGCACCAGCATGGAGTAACTGTAAGAGTAATCTTAACGCCTTCTTTTTCAAATTTGGCAGCACATGCAGCAGCTTCTGCTACACGACCGATTGTTGTATCTGCGATTACAACTTTAACCGGTTCGCCATTAGAATATTTTAAATTTTCTTCAAATAATTTTTTTGCGGCAAGCGCCATTCCCATTGTCTGCTCTTCGAGAGATTCACGTACTTTCAATGGTCCGCGACGTCCATCAATTGTAGGTCTGATACCGATAACCGGATATTCGCCGACATATCTGTTTTTTGCCATAATTAGATTACCTCCATAATTAAGTATATATTGGATTCGTTTTAGGCGATTTCTTTTCGCCCTCAGATAAAACTATTATATGATTGTCAAATCGAAAATACTTGTGATATAATAGCAAAAAATAGTATTATATTCACTTTTTCACAATTATGTAATATTCTTCTTAAATATAATCTCAGCTCATCAAAATTCTTTAGATTTCGATCCGAGAGGTGACCTCTATGCATGATTTAGCCGAAAACGAAAACCGCATGCGCGGAACATATGACTTTCCTTTTGAATTTCATCACATTGAATCCAATCACCCTCGATATGTTATGTCCTACCACTGGCATGTCGAATACGAAATGATCCGCATCATATCCGGAGAACTCTCCGTCACTTTAGACGAAAAAAGTTTTACAGCAAAGGCCGGAGATGTTATTTTTATCCATAGTGGAATTCTACATTCCGGAATTCCGAAGGATTGTATTTATCAGTGCATTGTCTTTGACAGCAATTTCTTTTTGAAGCATATTTCCGCCTGTTCCGAATATATGCAGAAAGTTGTCCACATGGATGTAATTATTTATCATCACTTTACAGAAAAGCATTTGGAGATCATTCAATCCGCTAATGCTATATTTGATGCCATCTGGCATCGTCAGGACGGTTTTGAGCTTTCTGTTATAGGACAATTTTACCACTTTTTCGGTCTCGTTTTTAGTAAACATTACTATTTAAAGAATCTTTCCCGAACACGCCGTGATTACAAACGTATCGGACAGCTGAAACAGGTTCTTGAATTTATCGACAAAAACTATGGAAGTCAGATCACTCTTCAGGAATTATCCGATTCTGTCTCCATGTCACCCAAATATTTCTGTCGGTTTTTTCACGAGATGACTCACCAGACACCTATGGATTATTTAAATCGGCAGCGTATTGAACATGCATGTTCTCAATTACTCACTACGGATGCATCGATTACGGATATTGCCTATCAGACCGGTTTTAACGATCAAAGTTACTTTATACGTACCTTCAAAAAATACAAAGGGATCACTCCCGGGAAATATAAAAGGAAATAATATTATAAGAAATGATTTTTTCTATTATGCAAAAAAGTCCTTAGCTCTTCTCATCTCTGAGAGGAACTAAGGACTTTGTTCGTTTAACTGTTTTTTCTTTTTATAATATTTCGCTCAATCCGGCAAGACCAAATTCAGCAAGACTGTGATCTTCTTCTCCTGTGCCGCCGGATACACCCAGCCCACCGATAATTGTATCTCCGATCTTGATTGGAATGCCACCGCCAAAAATAACTATTTTTCCGCCGTCCAATTTATCAACTCCATAAAATGTTTCTCCCGGCTGAGCTATTTTTGAAAGTTCCATTGTTGACATTTTTACTGCCACCGATGTGTATGCTTTTTTCACAGCAACATCAAAGCTGACCAGAAACGCTCCATCCATAACATGTACGGCAACAGGATTTCCATCCGGTCCGCATACGGCGATAACTGCTTTTTTGCCGCGGCGTTCTGCCTCTTTTTCAATGCGATCTATCAATCTCTTCGCCTGTGACAGACTGATTTTCGCCTGCATTCCAAGACGTTTCAGCACAGCCTCTATAACAGATTCATTGATATTCTGAAGATTTTCCACAGCTTCTGTTCCTCCTGACGTTCCGATTTTCGTTTCTTCTGTCTCGCTTACTTCCATTTGTACATTCTTTTTTGGAATTGCATTTTCTGAATGTCCAATGGAATCTTTCGATTCAGAAATCGCATTTTCTGAGTTTTCCTCATTATCCGCAGCCTTTGCATCCTCGTATCGAGCCAGAATATATAAATAATCGGCAAGTCGGTTCATGAATTTTTTTGCTCCATTGTCAGCTCCGAATTTCACACTGACAAGTGCCAGCGCACGCTCTGCTCTTCTGGATACGGTTCTGGTTATATCCATCTCCGCGGATAAACGTGTTTTTCCCGGAAGAATAAATTTCTTCGGACGCTGAAACAGTGATTCGATTCGATCGATTTCTGCCTCCAGCATTTCCGTTTTGTCCTCTTCGATGTGATACTTACGATTATAACTATCTGCAACTCCGGCCATTACGGTAATCAGAGTTTCCTGTATGGTTTCAAGCATTCGGATGGTTTTTGCATCAGAAAGCATTGTTTTTACCAGTCCAATATGGCTGGTCAATTCATCAATGGTTCCTACCAGATTGATGCGATCATCTGATTTTGAAACATTTTTCGTATGAACAAGGCTCGTTGTGCCTTTATCTCCACCTTTCGTATAGATATTCATACTGGTTCTCCATTCTCGGTATATATCTGTTTAAACGGCATTTTTTTGATTGCCCTGGCACTGTTTGCGCCAATATAGCGGCATTGCCAGAAAAACGGCCGATTTAATTCAAAAACATTATGTCCTTTTGGCACACGATGCATCTGCATTGCAATCTGCTGACCCGTCATACCAATTCCAGATCCAAGCATCGATTCTTTTGCTGCATCAAATGCTAAAGTATCCAGGTCTCCCTCATGTGCGGAAACCTGATACAAAACACCTTCTTCTTCAATCCCGGCACAGATTTCTCTGAGAAGATCTTCATCCGGTTCATTTACATATATAATAATGGAAGGTTTATTTACAATCATGATACTCTCCTTTGGCACATACTTCAGGCATTTCCAAGATAGGATAACAGAAGACCTGTTGCCACCGCATTTCTAGGTCCTTCAATGCCACGAATATTGCCTCGGCCACACACGATTCTGTATTCCGCAAGCGCTTCCATAAGCATCTCGGGAATTTCAAAATCCTCTGCCGATCCACCGACCAATACAACGTTTGGGATTTTTGTCAAGTCATGATCAGGTGCTACCGTTTTCAGTGCACGAATCGCATTTCGTACAAATACTTTTCTTTTGGCCTCTCTTCGCACTTCCAGAATTCGCTCCATCGGAATGTCTTCTTCAATTTTCAACATTTCATCCGGTGCCAAAAGTACTACATGTCCATAGTATCTTGGGTCAATAGAATCCTCGAAAAACTGCATTGCACCATTTTCCAAACGCATGTGAAAAAGACTCTCAATTTTTCCCATCGGATATTTTTTTATCTGTTCAGCAGTTACTCTGGCAGATAATCCCAATTCTGTCTGAATCAGCATTGATACCAGTTCCCCGGCTCCTGCCTGATGTGTAGTTCGAACCTGACCATTTGGTTCAAGCACTGCAGCATCTGTCGAACCGCCGCCCATATCCAAAATTGCAAGGGGCAGTTTTGTTCCGGGTGTTGTCATAGCTCCCAGTGATGCCATAACCGCTTCCACCCCTGCTACAACTGCACGAACCTGAAGATCTGCTTCTAATTTTTCTGCGATCTGTCGCATAGGAAGCTGCTGTGTTTTTACCATCGCCGCAATTCCAACTGCTTTTTCCATGCAGGTTTCTCCTGCAAGCGAACCGGAAATTTCAACCGGAGCAAGCGTATCTACCGCTAAAATATCGGTAATTCGTATATCCTGATTTTCAGCTTTTGACACATCCGCCATGCTTGTCGTGATACGGTCAAGCATATTTCCAACGTTTGTATTATACTGTCCGTCTATGTTGCGGATATTTCCGCATTCTGCCAATGTTTCCATAATCTTGTCTGCACCGGCATCAATATTTATCTTTAATTCTTTGTCGCCGTGAAATGTAATTTCTCCGGCCGGAAGAATATTTTCTCGAACGTCACCGTGTGGTGTTTTAATTACCACCGCACTTCTTTTTCCAACAAGACTTTTCGCAATCGGTGTTACAGATCGCGTTTCGTCCGCATTTAATTTTAACAGTGTTGCAATCCCATACGGATTAGACAACATTCTGATCGTCGTACCCGGAAGCGCAACTTCAATCGCTGCGATTTTTCCTTCCGGAACTTTTTGAATATGTCGAACCTCATCAATAATCGGAACATTTCGGTTCAGACGATTTTCTACAAGTACAGCTTCATCTGCCTGAAGGATGACTCCTTTAATAGCAAGCTCTGACAGCTTTTGATTCAGACGTTCTGCTGCATCTTCATAGGAAAACTTATTGGATGCCACTATAATATATGGAACTCCCGGTTTTCCTTTCCAAATATTTTCCAGAAATAATAGTTCTCCTACAGCGTGACCGGCACCTGCAGGAGTTGATGGATTATGTCCAATCATAGAAGATTCCGTAATAATCGTTTCTGTGATTGTTTCCATTGCAGTATCTCCGATAACCGGAGCTGCTTCGTTAAGACGCACCAAATCAAGCGCATTTAAAGGCAGATGAATCTTTTCCAATGCCTCCAAAAGCGCTGCTTTGATTCCGTGCACATTAGGAAGTGTTCCTTTTGTACCGGTTGTCATTCGGGAAGCGCTGGAAAGAAAATGGAATTTTCCATTTTCTTCCACACCGCCAATACATACTTCAGTTGTAGAATTTCCGATGTCAACACCAGCTATCAGTCTCACAAAAGAATTCCCCTTTTTTCATAAATATCGGCTGCTTCCAGTACCAGTTTTGCACAGTGTGGTGCATGGTATTTTTCCAGCAGCTCCGTCGCCATCATCACCAGTTCTTTTTTGGTAGAACGATTTGGACGCAGTTTATTATACATTGTTAATATTACTTCATCCGGAACATTTACAAGTTCAGACGCACGTTCAAAATTCGCTTCCATCTGTGGATTGTCTGCTTCTTTTGCAACCTGTCCCTGTTTTTTCAGCATTTCTGAAGAAATCTTGATATCATCAGCATTTACATTGCCGCGTTTAATCTCTTCAATCGTAATTTCAGAAAGTTTTTTTCCTGTTTTGGAAGTAATCAGATCTGCTTCATGTACACCTAACGGGTATTGACTCATCTTCCACCCTCCCATTCAATCATTCCTAATTCCGGTTCAAGCTGTTCTGTTTCAACGATATGCATCAACGCAGCTTTTACCTGGAATTTTGCACGAACCATTGGGTCATTCGTACATTCAATCGGAGTTACTTTTTCACCTTTTACGTATTTAGCGGCATTTCTGCCGATTTTACGATAAGTATCCAGGTTCATCAATGGAGCCTGTGGAAAAAGTTCCAAATTGGACAGCGGATATAAATCCTTCTGATGAATAACCGTTGTTCCTTTGGACTGAATACCGATTCCAATGCCGGATCCGGAAAGCTTTGCAGACTGCAGAGCCATAAAGCCAACATCGGAAGTGTCCATAACTTTTACAACACGGGATACCATTCCTTCTTCTTCAATACCCGCTTTGACATTACGAAGTACTTCATCCAAAGGAATTCCACCGATTGTTTTTGTAATTTCTGTCTGGAATGCAGCACCAACTCCAATAACAATTTCTTTTGGATTTGTTCCCTGTGCAGCTTTTACAGCTCCGACATAGGAACGCTTTGGACGCATTCTTGTTTTTCCTGCTAATTTTGCAGCAGCAGGTGCTGTTTCTACAGGCGCGGACTGTGTTTCGCCGGCTTTCAACTGTTCCACAACCGCTTTGGTAATGGCCTGTATCAGCTGTTCATTAATTTCCATAACACAGTCTCCTTAAAATTCATCAATATTGATTCTGTGAGGAATTGCTTTGATCTCCTCCCAGCGTTTTCCGTCTACACGATATCCGGTTCCCGGGCCCTGATAATCATTTGGTGTGTTTACACCGGACATAACCTGGAAGTTTTCATCCAGGATTGCGGCTGTATGCATATAATCTCCGATTACACGCTGTTTCAGCATATTTAATATACTTTCTGCAAGTTCTTCAAATCCTGTTTCTGAGAGAGCCTTTACAACGTCAACACCGGTAATGCCGCGTTTCATCAAATCGTCTGCTGACATGATATCTGCTGCCGCATCTCGATTCAAAGTATCTTTGCTTCCATGTGCATATACAACTGCCTCAACCTGTTCATCCGTAACTTCAGTAAGACCAAGATATTTAAAAACGGCCTGTACAGCTTTTGCCGCATAACGGCGCACACGAATAACTTCTTCTTCCGTAACGGGACGAAGACCGCCATCTACCTGCATGTCTCTTTGCATAACATTATAGTCATCAAAGTCCTCTGCATCAAAGTTTGAACCGGCAAACATATTATCATAGTTTGGTTCTGCCGCATAACCGGAGAATATGAAGTCTGTACCCGGCATAAACTGAAGCATCGTTCTTGCAGTACGACGCATATCCGAATTCGAAAAACTCTGGTCATTTGAAGAAGCACACTCTAATCCCAGAAGTGCTGCTACCAGATTTTCACCGATAACTTCTCGAATTCCCGCAGGAACACCGGCCGTTACACCGATACAGCTTACAGATCCATTCTGAATTCCCTGCGAACCTGCACCTTTGGTACAGTACAGACAACGGCATTCCAGATACAGCATAGATTTTTTCTCGCTGCTTCCCATCAGAACTTCAGATCCGGATCCGGAAGTAAAACGTACCTTCAATCCTCTCGATGCATACGCTGAATTCAAAAATGCTTTTGAATATGGTGTATCATCTCCATCTACAAACACTTTTTCTGTTCCATATACAGATAATGTTTCTGCATATGTGGTAAATCCACGAATTCCAAGTTCCAGCTCTGTTGCTTCTTCGGCAGAACACTGTGTCAGAACCCCTTTTCGACCTGCCTGTGATCCAATGAGAAGTGCAATAGAACTAAATGGTGCATATCTGGCAACACCCATCGTTGTTTCTTCTTCACTGAATCCGCGAAGCGCACCTTCCGCAGCATCAGCCGCGATCTGAACCGGATCATCTTTCAGGTTTGTAATATGTGCCTGATTTCCCGGAACTTTTCTGGCACGCATTTTCTGCATACCCATCATCATCTCTACTACATTCAAATAGTTGATGACCTCTGCCATTTTCGCCGGAGTAATACCTGAAACAATTTCAAGTATTTCTTTTCTTGTAACATGTATATCAACGATTTTTCTGGCAATTTCCAGGGATGGAATTGCCATAGATTTTTCAGCACGATCTATGCGAATGGCATAGTCTGCAATAAACTGATCTATAAAATCAAATTTTTCTCTGCTTTTACCATCAAGTTCAGTAATAACTCCATTTTCCACCTTAACGGATGGCTTAGGATCATAAGGACTGTGCATAGCGACAAAGCCCATTTCCGGCCATTCATCAATGAAGCCATCCATGTTTACAGCTCTTCGATCCAGCGTTTCAATTCTTTTTGATCTTTTCATGTTATTATTCTTATCGCTGCAGACAATGTTATATGACTCCGCGGTCATACAACATGCTGCACCTCTTTCTCCGCATTTTAAGTTTTACTTACAACGAATCTTTTCTTAATTAGAAAGACCATAATTTTGCATAAATTTTTACGATATCTTCCTTTGTAGGTACTTTCGGATTATCCGGAGTACATGCATCTTTCAAAGCGGCCTCTGCCATATCATCAATTGCAGCAAAATAGTCTTCCGGTGAAACAGTATGTAATTCCTGAATCGTCAACGGAATATTCATTTCTTTTTGCATAAACTGAATCCAGTTTACCAGAGAACGAACGCTCATAACTTTATTGTAACTGCTCAGTCCCAAAAGATGCGCAATATTGGTATATCTTTTTACAGCCGGTGGATATTCTTTCTGACTGCGGCTGTGTTTATTGATTCCAGCATTATATTCCACAATATGCGGCATAAGCATTGCATTCGCGCGCCCATGTGGAATGTGGAATTTTGCTCCCAGCTGATGTGCCATACTGTGAGTAATTCCCAGCCCTGCCGTATTAAATGATAATCCGGCAAGACATGATGCAACATGCATTTTCTTGCGGGCGTGAACGTCATTTCCATCCAGATATGCACGGAGCAGGAACACACCGCAAATTTCGATTGCTTTTTCTGCAAGTGCAGAAGAAAACTCATTATGTCGAAGACTGACATAGGATTCGATTGCATGTGTCAGAACATCCATACCTGTATCTGCGGTAATTGCAGGCGGCACACTGCGAACCAGTTCGGCATCGAGAATTGCCTCATCTGCTGTTAATTCGTCAGAAATCAATGGATATTTAATTTTCGCTTCTGTATCATTTACAACTGCAAAAGAAGTAACTTCTGAACCTGTACCACTTGTTGTCGGAATAGCGATCAACCCTACTTTTCCGTAATTATCAATCTTGGAAGCAAATTCACGGATTGCTTTCGACGAATCGATAGCAGAACCTCCGCCTACGGCAACAACCACATCAGGTTTGTAGGCTAAAAAGGCCTTTACACCGGCTGCTATTTTATCAAGCGGTGCATCCGGCACTACATCACAAAAGATTTCATAAGTTTTATTTCCCGCTTCTAATGGAGCTGTAACCAGATCGATCATTTTGCTTTGCACTACAAACGGGTCTGTAATAATCAATACTCTGTTGTACGGAATATCTTTCAGACGTCCAAGTGCGTTATCTCCAAAATGAACTTCTGTTAACATTTTAAAGGTATTCATATATAACACTCCTTATGATGTGCTTATTCGTAAATACACTCAATCCCCAACTCTTCAAACTGGTTCAGCCATTGATCGGATGGTTTTTGATCTGTAATTACCACATCAATATCTCTCAATTTTCCGGCAACGGAAAACGATGTCTGGTCAAATTTTGTACTGTCAATTACCAGAATTTTTTTTCTGGAAGATGCTATCATGCATTTTTTGGAATTTGAAAACGCATCCTGCGATTCCATAATTCCACGTTCATGATTTAGTGCTTTGCAGGAGAAAATAGCTTTATCCGCATAGTATGAACGAATTGCCTCTTCGCTTCTAGATCCATGAAACGCCAGATAGCCTTCTTTTACGGCACCACCGGTGGAAATAATTGTCCACCCGGATACATCTGATAATTCCAGCAAAATTTCGATGGAATTTGTAATAACTGTCAGCTTTTCTTTTTCCTTTAAAGCTCTCGCAACAAAAACAGCAGTTGTACTGGCATCCAGAAAAATATGATCATTTTCCTTTACCAGTGCAGAAACGAGTTCCGCCATTTTTTGTTTTCCTACTACATTCTGGTTTTTACGAATATTAAATGGTAAATCAATGCTGAAATCTTCATTAATAACCGCACCGCCATAACTTTTTGTAGCAAGGCCTTCTTTTTCAAGTTTATCCAGGTCACGGCGGATCGTCTCTTCAGAGACATCATACAGCGCGCTTAGTTCACTGACTACAACGCGCTTTTCTGCCTGTAATTTTGCGAGAATCAGGTTTCTTCTCTCTAGTGCAAGCATTTTTTCTGCCTCCCTCTTAAGAGGATTTCTTCATTTTATAATAAGCTGTCAATCATGCGGCTGTCCGGATGTGCAATAACAGAAGAGTCAAGATACATTCCTTTTTCAGCAACGAGTTCTTTTGCTCTTTCAATAGATGCCTCTACTGCAGATACCTCTCCTGTTATCAGCATATATGATTTTCCACACATACCTTTTGCAATACGAAGTTCAATCAACTGTACGATTGCTGTTTTTGCAGCCTGATCTGCTGCTTCAATAATAGATGCTGCATCATAGGTTTCTAAAATTCCAAGTGCACTAATCTCTTCTACACTTGATGCACCATAGATTGCCGGAAAGATGGATTCGTGTGGGTTACCAAGCACAAAACTATCAATACATTTTTCCGGATATGTATTTACTGCAGTTTCAACTGCTGCTTTAACCGCGCTTAAGTCACCGGAAATAATTGCAATATATTTTCCAGGACACACGGTCTGTGCCTCAACGATCTCAACGTCAGATGTTTTTACCATAGCATCTGCTGCTGTGATACCTGCGGCTGTTGTTTTAAATTCAATCATGCCGATTGCTTTACTCATTTTTTAGCACGTCCTTTCTAATTCTTGGCAATTACAACATAGCGATCTGTAACTTCTGTTACTTTACCACTCAAAGTTGCATGAATCGCAACACTCAAACCATTTGCAGGCTGTGCGATCATCTGACCTCTGGTTACCTGATCACCAACTTTTACAATTGCCTGCGCCGGTGCTCCGATATGCTGGCTTAAGTTTACTTTTACCTTTGAAACATCTACAAGTGTTTCATCGATTGGTGCTTCTTTGTCGTATTTTGTAAGTGCCAAACGAGCCATCAGACGTTCCTCCGGTACTTTACGATATTCTCTGGAGTCCTTAACCGGTTTCGGCTGTACGCCCTGAGGCGGACGAACTCCTGCTGCTCTTAAACCGCCCTTCATGTCTGCCAGAAGACTTCTTGGGGCAAGACTCTGAGGACAAGCATACATTTCACACACACCGCATGAACTACAGAACGATGCATCAATGTATGGATTGAGATTTCTGAAATCCTGATTTGATGCAGCTCTCATGAACAGTGCCGGATTGATCGGATGTCCAAGATTATTTCTCGGACAAAGATCTGTACATGTATAACACTGACAGCAAATAGATGCTGCACGTTTTAAATCGATCGAAGAAGTTCTGTTTTTCTTCGTCACGATAGTATGGTCTTTCGGAAGAACCAGAATTGCATTTGTTGTTTTGGTTACAGGTTCAGACCCTGTTCCAATACGTCCCATCATTGGTCCGCCAACAAAATATACCGGATCTTTAACTGTCACATTTCCTGCCTGCGCAACAACTTCATCAAGTGTGCAGCCTAACGGTACACGTACCGTAACAGGATTGCTGACTTCAGCAACTACAGATACGTATTTATCTGTAACTGGTTTATTTTGTTCCACTGCGCGGTATACGTTATAGATCGTCTCTACGTTAAACACGGCAACTCCCTGCTCAATAGGAAGTCCGCCCGGTCTTACCACGCGTCCGGTTGCCTCATAAATAAGAACAACCTCATCACCCATAGGGTATACTTCTTCCAGAAGGTGAATTCTCATATTTGGGAATTCTTCGATATGCTGTTTCAAAGCATTTACTGTCTGTACATATGATTTTTTGATACCAATGATTGCTTCTGAAGCTTTTACGGTTTCACGAACCAGATCAAAGGTTTTCATAATTTCATAAGCGTGTTTTTCCAATAACTGTCTATGTAACTTCAGCAATGGTTCACACTCTGCACAGTTCATAAGAATTGTATTTGCTCTCTCATCCAGCTTTGCATAAGTAGGGAAACCGGCACCGCCGGCACCAACTACGCCACACTCCTGTATGATTTTCTGTAATTCTTTGATTTCCATGGCGTTTACTCCAATCCTGCGCCATCGTCTACAATACCGACAATTGCGGCATCTACAGGCGCTTCTTCTACGCCGCAGCCAATTCTTGCTGCGCTTCCTTGTGCCACCAATACATACTCGCCGATTCCTGCACCGATAATATCAATTGCAACAACCTGACCATTTCCGGATTTCATATGATCCAGTGGCTCTACAATCATAAATTTACTACCTATTAATTTCTCGCTTTTTCTAGTGGAAACAATGCTTCCTACTACTTTGCCTACAATCATATGACCTCCATTTATCCTCATTTACCGGCAGACCCATAGGACCTGCCGGTATTATATATTTTGAGGAATAAGCACTTTTTATTTTATAATCTCAACAGTATCTCCTGTTTTGATCTGTGAAGCATTTGCTTCGTCAGTATCGATATGCATTTCCAGTGTAAAACTTTCATGCACACGAATTTTCACATGATTGAATGTAGTTCCGCGTTCGTTATCTGCTTTTACAGATACGATATCTCCATCCTTTACGCCTGCTGCAGCTGCATCTTTCGGAGACATATGGATATGGCGCATTGCCACGATACAACCCTCGTCAAGATATACTACACCTTTTGGTCCAACGACTGCAATCGGAGCACTACCCTTTACATCGCCGGACTCACGTACAGGTACTTTCATACCAAGTTTAATAGCATCTGTTGCAGATACTTCTACCTGCGAAGCTTTACGAACCGGTCCCAGAATACGAACATTTTCAATCGCACGAAGTTTAAGTCCCACGATTGTAACCTGTTCATTTGATGCAAACTGGCCACCCATAAGTTCTTTTTTCTTGGTCAGCTGATATCCAGGTCCAAACAAAGCCTCTACATGTTCCTGTGTTAAATGGATGTGTCTTGCAGAAACACCAATCGGAACAACAAATCCGCTTGTTTTGCTTTCATTGTCGTTAATTGCCTGAATTACCATTTTCGTGATTAATTCAATATTATTTGTTTCCAAGATTACACCTGCTTTCTTTCCGCCGATTTATTATTTGATAGCCGGAAGAATTTTTTCAACATCTGTGTGTGGTCTTGGGATTACATGTGTAGCGATAAGTTCGCCAAGTCTGGAAGCTGCTGCTGCTCCGCTTTCTACTGCAGATTTAACTGCTCCTACGTCTCCACGTACCATAACTGTTACGAGACCGGATCCGATTTTTTCTGTTCCTACTAATGCAACGTTTGCTGCTTTGCACATCTGATCAGCTGCCTCGATTGCTGCTGTAAGTCCTCTTGTTTCAACCATTCCTAATGCTTCCTGAGTCATTTTGATTTCCTCCTAAGATTTTTTATTTTAATTTAGCCGCAGATTCTACTTTTTTCTTCCATCTGCTTGCGCTTAACTCCACGATTCTAATAATTTCTTCATGTGGTCGGGCTATTACTGCCTGACAAACGGGTTTTTTCATTGCTTTGGCCGCTGCTGTTTCAACAGCTTCCTTTACTGCAGATACATCACCTTCAATAATCAAGGTAACCAAGCGTCCACCCATCTTACGCTCCCATGATGCAAGTTCAACGTCCGCGGTTTTACACATGATGTCGAGCGCATCGATTGCTGCTACAACACCTACGATTTCAATAAAACCATATGATTTGCTCATTTGCAAACTCCTTTGCGAACTATATCTTTAAATTAGATAGTAGGCAGGATTTTTTCAACGTCGTTATGTGGTCTTGGGATTACGTGTGTAGCTACTAATTCGCCAAGTCTGGAAGCTGCTGCTGCTCCGCTTTCTACTGCAGCTTTAACTGCTCCAACATCTCCACGAACCATAACTGTTACGAGACCGGATCCGATTTTTTCTGTTCCTACCAGTGCTACTTCAGCTGCTTTTGTCATTGCATCTGCTGCTTCGATTGCTGCTGTAAGTCCTCTTGTTTCAACCATTCCTAATGCTTCCTGAGCCATTTTAAAATCCTCCTGATTTATAAATATATAGAATTTAAATTTAATGTGTCTTTGAAAAAATATCAGATTTTATCCAAAGCACTGATCTTCAGCATTTTTTCTGTTCCCTCTTCCGGGTTCGGTATAATGTAATGCTGTACAACGCCAGCCACCTGGTTTGCAGCTTCCATACCAGCTTCAACTGCTGCGGTCACATCTGTAACGCTTCCGCGGAATTTAATGCATACCAGTAATGGCACCGGCAAAGAGTCTGCCTTTGCAGGCTTATTCTTATCGAAAACATCGAGCCGAACATTCGCTGCTTTGCATCCGGCATCGGCTGCAACAAATGCAGTGGTCAACCCGAATACTTCTAAAATTCCTACAGCTTCTGCCATCTGTGTTCTCCTTCCGGTTCAAAATTATTTGTTAACAACTGCAATCTTAAGACCTGTCATTGCAAGGTTTGTCTGAAGAGCTTCGTTGATTTCCTCTAATGGGAATCTGTCTGTGATCAGCTCGCTCATTGGAAGTCCGATTGCTTTTGCAGCTTTCAGGAAATCAATTGTAGTAGCATAATCTCTCAGAGTGTAAACCCATGATCCAACGATTGTAAGTTCTTTTGAACAAATATCAAAGTGTGGATTGATCACTGCATCACCACCGTTAATGAAGAAACCAAGTTCACAAAGTCCGCCTGCCGGACGGATAAATTTATAGATATTGGAATGTGCTTTTGGATTTCCTGTACACTGGAATGCAAAATCAGCCAGATGTCCGCCAAAGGACTCCTTAACGCCTTCTGTAAGAGCTTCAATTCCTTTGTAATCTGCAAAGTTAACAGTTGCTGATGCACCCATTCTCTTAGCAAATTCGAGACGTTTTTCATTTCCGTCGATTGCAGTAATGTTAACAATACCCATTGTTTTCAGAACTGCAATGCAGATAAGACCGATCGGTCCGCATCCCTGAACAGCTACACGGCTGTTGAATTTCAGAATACCGGTTGTTTTTGCTCTTTCTACTGCGTGAACAAGAACTGCACATGGCTCGATCAGCATTCTGGAATCAAGATCAAGATCGCTTACATTAAAGAATGTTGATCCGAATTTTCCGCCTCTGATAAAGATGTAGTCAGCAAACCATCCGTTAAATTTCACATCATCATCCGGAAGAAGACCGTAAACATCTGCTCCACCAACGTTTTTCTTGTTCAAATCAAACATTGTGATTTCAGGATCATCTTTGAAGATCATACATGTAACGATTTTATCACCGAGTTTAACAGGATTTCCTGCTGTATCAGTTTTAACGTTTTTACCCATAGCAACGATTTCGCCTGTACCTTCATGTCCAAGTACAACCGGAATCAGGCTGAATGGGTCATTTTTGTATTCATGAGCATCAGTACCACAAACACCGCAGCCTTCAACTTTAACGATCATATCATCATCGCCGAGCTCCGGAAGTGGATATTCCTGAAGTTCAAATTTCTTTAATTCTGTCATCATTGCCACTCTGGCAGTTTTCGGAACGCTGTTTACAGCCGGTGCAGCCGGTTTTGCTGCAGCTGCTGCAGGAGCATTTCCTGTCATGCCGGAGAGAACCTGTTTTACAATTTCCTCAATATTTACATTATTAAGATCCATGTTATTTGTTCCTCCTAAATTATCGAATGCAAAGACTGTCTGACATTACGCAGCGACGTCTCTTTGTGAATGTGCTTGCACTTGTAAGACCTTCACCGGTACGACTTGCAATTGTAAATGTACAGTACCCTTCTCCACCGAATCCCAATGCTGCATAAGAAGGAGCATTTTTAACAAGAATTGCAGTGTCGATTGCTTTCGCATATTTTGTAATATTATCAATATTTTTTGAATGAATGTGTGCGGAATGACGATTGCCATGTTCAAGCCAGACAGCCTGTTCAACAGCGTCATCGAAATCTTTCGCTCTAACAATACCAAGGATTGGCATCATAAGTTCTTCGGAGATCAGAGGATGTTCCTTTGGTCCTTCGAAAATAATACATCTTGTGTTTGCCGGTGCCGTTACACCAATCATAGAAAGAAGTGTTTTTGCATCACGGCCAACGCATTTACGATTTAATCTTCCACCCTGAAGAACTGTCTCTGTCAGCTTTCTCTGTTCTTCTTCAGAAGCAAGATAACAATCGTTTTCTGTAAGCATGTAGTGCATCAGTTCATCTACAACAGAAGAAACAGCAACTACTTCTTTTTCAGCGATACACGGAAGGTTATTGTCGAATGTACATCCGTTAACAATATCCTGTGCAGCTTTTCTGATATCAGCTGTATCATCAACTACTGCCGGTGGATTACCTGCTCCGGCACCGATTCCACGTTTTCCGGAAGAAAGAACTGCCGTAACTACACCAGGGCCGCCTGTTGCAGCAATCAGCGGAATATCTTTGTGTTTCATCATAACTGCGCTTGTATCCATGGTAGGTTTTGCACAGGAAACTGCGATATTGTCCGGTCCGCCGGCTTCAAGAGAAGCTTCGTTCAGCATGTTGATTGCATACAGAGATGTTTTGATTGCAGCCGGATGTGGATTAAATACAACTGTATTTCCACCGGCAAGCATACCGATCGTATTGCACAAAATTGTTTCACTTGGGTTTGTTGTTGGTGTAATTGCACCAATGACACCAAATGGTCCCATTTCGATCAGGGTAAGACCTCTGTCTCCTGACCATGCTGTTGTTGTGATGTCTTCTGTACCAGGTGTTTTATCAGCTACAAGATGATGCTTCAGAATTTTGTCTCCTACGTTTCCCATTCCTGTTTCGCTCACACCCATACGAGCAAAAATTTCAGCATTTTCATGTGTTTTCTTACGGATGATAGAAATAATTTTTTCTCTCTGATCCATAGACATAGCACGTACAATTTTCTGTGCTTTTTTTGCAGCTTCAATTGCTTCGTTCATATCATTGAAAACACCATGTTTTCCTGTAGTTGGAGCTTCTGCAATCTGCATCTTAGCCATTACTTCCTGTACAATTGTCTGTACCATATTCTCATTAATTGGCATGAGATTGACCTCCTAAATAATAAGTATCTATAAAATTATTTTAATCCTAAGGATTCCATAACTTTCTTTGTAATCTGAACAACTAATTCAGCATCATCTGCAGCTGCTTTTTCTTCAGCAGGTTTTCCAACGAAATCATACTGATATCCAGGGAACTGTCTGAAGTCTTCTTTGCTTCCGCAAGATCCACCGCAGTTATGGCAGTTTTTACCATCTTTGTTCAGGCAAAGGCTTGCCGGATGTTTTCCAGGCATACCGAATTTACGACGGATATTGTAAAGTTTTTCAATATTTTCTTTGTCAAATTCTTTTGGTCCGCCAAGAACTTTTGATTTATAAAGAAGTTCTGCATAGAATTCAAGAGATTCCATTTTCATGTATGCAGCATTCAGATCTGTTGACCATGTAAGTGCACCATGATTTTCAAGAAGAACCGCATCAAAATATGGAAGATATTTTTCAAGTCTGTCCGGAATTTCCATTGTTGATGGTGTACCATATTCAGCGATCGGAACGCATCCAAGAGCAATAACAGCTTCCGGCATAATTGGCTGTGTAAGCGGAATACCTGCGATTGCAAATGCTGTACCATACATTGGATGAGCATGAACTACAGAACCAACATCTGGTCTTTTTTCATATACTCTCATGTGCATTTTGATTTCTGATGAAGGTTTGAATCCAGGATTTGCCTGAATCACATTACCTTTTGCATCTACTTTACAGATAAATTCCGGAGTCATGAAACCTTTGG
Organism: Eubacteriales bacterium; assembly: GCA_030526665.1. Taxonomy (GTDB): domain Bacteria; phylum Bacillota; class Clostridia; order Lachnospirales; family Lachnospiraceae; genus Blautia_A. The sequence continues at coordinate 16,970 of JAUNCI010000001.1, read as the reverse complement.
AAACACCGGTAGGTGTGCATAAGAATTCATTATCGGAGATTTTTACTGAAATGTTTCCGTCATTTGCAGCTACCATGTTACGGTTGTAGATTCTTTTTCCGATTTCGCAAATCTGCTTTTTGATTTCGAATTCGTTTACCATGCTTATTTTCCTCCTTAAGCGCATTTGGTTTTGAGTTGCTCCCTCATGTCTAAGGGTCTCTATTATTTTTATTGCGATTCTTCCCACGGAAGTACATCCCCATCTTCCTTTAAGTGCTCCAGGATTTCAGGTATGCCTTCATAATTTTTGGAATCCACAAAAAAAATCTTTTTACATCCGGCGAGACGCAGCCAGGAAGCCGCCCGTTCCGGATTTGCATCAGGATGATTAATCTTTGTCACGATACCTACCACTTCTCTGTTTGCCATACACGTAATATTCGGCGGGAACAGACAATATGGTTCAATTGACGACGCCAAAAGACCAACCACATCTGATTCATATGAATACAGCGCAAGAGCTCCGCCAAGCCTTTTGGTTTGTGCGTACTCTCCCGGCGTATCAACAATAACATCGAAATGATTCACGTATTGGGTTTTATGATAGTGAATCTTTTCTCCTCTGAGAGCCTGTGTAAGCGTTGTTTTTCCTGCCTCACTTCTCCCGATCAAACAAATCTTTTTCATATAATCAGGTCCTTGTAATCTCACATGTGACGAATCCCAGTTTTTCGCCAACATAATCCAGGATTGCATTAACGGAAGCCTCTACTTCTGATACCGTTCCGGTAATTATCAAACTGCCGGAGAATCGATCTACGAATCCCAAATCAACACCAGCAGATTTAATTGCTATATCTGCCATGATAATTGCAGTTTCTGCCGGACTTACCGTCATTACTCCAATTGCAGATCTGGAATATGTCAAAGCAGGATCAAGTCCTAATTTCGCATATAATATATTATCCGGATTTGCAATGATATGTGCAAGCGAAATCTGTTTACCGGGTACAAGTTCCTGAATAATTCGCTGTTTAATTTCCGGCGGCATTGTGTCTGTATATCCCACAGGTTATCCTCCAATCTGGCAATCCAATCCGCTAACGGCATAGACTGCTTTCTTTAATGTTTCCATTTGTTCCGCTGAAGGCGGAAGCACATCTCCCATCAAATATGGACGTCCAAGACCATTATATTTATCCTGTCCCAATCGATGATAAGGCAGAAGATGTATTTTCTTTACACCCGGAAGAGAATCCGCAAATCTTGCGATTGCCTGAATTTCCTCCACGGTATCATTAAATGTCGGAATCACCGGAACTCGAATTACGAGATTTGTCTGCCCGGAAAGTGCAACCTTTCGTGCATTTTCAAGCATTAATTCGTTTGATTTTCCGGTAAATTCCTTATGTTTCTGTGGATTCATATGTTTGATATCCATCAGATAGGTATCTAAATACGGAAGAACCGCTTCGATATTTTTGTACGGAACCCCCGCCATACTCTCTAGCGCGGTATTGATCCCTCTCTCTTTTGCTGCTCTGAATAAGTCTCTTGCAAATTCAGGCTGACACAGGCTTTCTCCTCCCGAGAGTGTTAATCCCCCTCCCGAACGATAGTAATACGGAAAATCCTGTTCAACTTCCTCGATCATTTCTTCTACAGTAACATCTCGGCCAATCGTTTTGTTTTCTCCGAGAACCCGCATATTCTGAATTGCATATTCCTGTGATTCCGGATTGCAGCACCATTTACATCTAAGCACGCAGCCTTTAAAAAAAACAATCGTTCGTATACCGGGGCCATCATGTATGGAATATCTCTGGATATCAAAAATTCTGCCTTTTGTCTGTAAATAGTCCATATTTTCTCCTATAATCCCTGCTCGGTACGACGAATAATATCATCCTGCAGAGAACGTGACAACGAAGTAAAATGTGCACTGTAACCGGCAACTCGCACCACGAGATGTTTGTAGTTTTCAGGATGTTTCTGTGCATCGATCAAAGTCTCTCGATCAACTACATTAAACTGAACATGCATACCTTTTTGATCAAAAAATGTACGAATCAAAGAAACAAATTTCTCAAGTCCTTCGCGCCCCGCCAATGCAGACGGATGGAATTTCTGATTAAACAAAGTTCCATTTGAAACAATAAAGTGATCCAATCTCGAAACGGACGTCATCGCTGCCGTAGGACCTTTGGTATCCATTCCCGCCGATGGGGATACACCGTCTGCAACAGGTGTATGGGCATATCTGCCATCCGGAGTGGCTCCTGTTTGTCCGCCAAGCGGAACATTTGCAGACACAGGATACATTCCTGCCTGGAACATTCCTCCCCTCGGATTTTTGAAGGTTTCCATCGGACGCGTATAAGTATAAGCAACATCTCTGGCCATTCTGTCTATTTCTTTTATTCCGTTTCCATATTTCGGAAGTGACTCGGCCATTTCATGAATTTCTTTAAATCTATCTAATTTTTTCTGAGAAGGTTTTGCTGCCATAATTGCTTTCATAACAGCTTCCGCAGTCTGAACATCCACACTCTGTCCAGCCTGTTCCATCCCTTTCAGAACTGTCATTGTAAGTTCCTTTATCGACTGTTCATCAAGTCCTTTATCAAAGTTCCATGCAAGTGCTTCTTTGTACTCTTCCATGGATACTTTCTTATCTTCATAGACCAGTTTTTTGATTGCATTCATGCTATCCGCCATATTTGCAATACCAAATCCCTGTGGACCTGTGAAGTTGTAAATCGCACCGCCCTCCTGAACCGTCTTTCCTCTCTTCAGGCAATCATCAACCATACAGGAAAGGAATGGTAACGGCGCACGTTCTGCATGTGCAACATCAATTGCATTATCTGCATTTACCAAAAGCGAAATAAAATATTTTGTCTGTTCTGCAAATGCATTCCAAAACTCTTCAAATGTTTTCATCCGGGTAACATCGCCGGTTGGAATACCAACCATTTCTCCCTGATCCATACCATTGGAGAAAACAAGTTCCATAGGACGACACATATTGAAAAATGCCGCGTCATGCCACCCTTCGGTTTTTCCGGGAACCTGAGGTTCCACACATCCGATAATATTATAAGATCTGGCATCTTTCAGTGAAATTCCGCGATTCATCAATGCCGGAATAATAACTTCATCATTATAATATGCAGGAAGACCAATTCCGGTTCTGGTCAGTTCCGCCGCTTTTATCAAGAATTCATGCGGTGATCCGTTCCATACTCGAACAGAAAGTGATGGCATCGGAAGAAATACATGTTTGGATGCCTGAATACACATGATGGATAAATCATTTGTAACATCCTCCCCATCTTCATTCTGTCCGCCGACAATCAGATTCTGGAACAAACTGTATCCGGCAAAACCTTCTGCCGAAGCAGCATCACGACATTTATTCAAATCATTTAATTTAACCCAAATGCAGTCCATCAGTTCCTGGGCATATTCACGAGTGATTTTCCCTTCCTTAATGTCCTTCTCATAATAAGGGTACATATACTGGTCAAAACGTCCCGGTGAAATAGAATGTCCGCTGGATTCAAGCTGAAGAAGCTGCTGAATAAACCAGAAAGACTGGCATGCCTCATAAAATCCTCTTGCACCTTTGGCCGGAACTCTTGAACAATTTTGGGCAATTGTCAGCAGTTCCTGTTTTCTCACCGGATCCGAACACTTAGATGCCATCTCAGCCGCAAGCTTTGCATATCGGTTTGCATAACCGATTACCGCCTCGCAGGAAAGAATTACCGCCTGATAAAAATGCGTCTTTTTCGCATAATCCGCATCACCAAAAGAACATTTGTTAAGTTCCTCTTTCGTTCTGGCAATTATTGATTCCAGACCATTTTCAAGTACTTCCCAGTATTTAACAGTTACATGACCAACTCCATTGTAGAAATAGTTACCCGGAGTAAAGATATTATGCTCAATCGCTCTAATCGCTTCCGGTGCCATATATGCTGTTGCAAGTTCACTGGTAGTTTTACCCTTCCAATATTTATGAACTTCTCGCAATTCCTCTTTTGTTTTTTCCGCAATAAAAAAAGGATCCGCGCTGCGTGTTTCTACTGTATCAAATTCACTCTCCAACCAATCAAAAGAAAACTCAGGATATGTCTGACATCCACGTGGAGCGATGGTGCTGCTTCCAACGATCAGCTCTTCATCTCTGATAATGATTGGAATATTAGCCAAAATATGAGCAAATGATTTTGCTTTTCTTGTGATGACAGGCTCACCCTCAGTCTGTTTAAATGACTCTGTGAGTAAGACTGCTCTTGCAGATTCTATTTCCGGCATTTTTGCATACATACGTTCTACCAATCTTGTAATACGATCCGGCTTTGGAATGTCTGTCACATTTAACTTTCCCATAATTTTCCTTTCTTACTCTGTCCGATATTTACTATTCTTATGCTGTTTCAAACATAAAAAACTTATAATGCACACAGAATAAATTAGTTTAATCAACATTATATACTATCACTCAAAAACTGTCAACGAAACCCAACACTTTCCACCTTGCTTTTATGTTTATTTTATGTATTTTTCAATATATTTGTGGTTTTCTTTTGTTTGTCAATGTGGTTTTTATTTGTTTTTCTTACGTGTTGAACTTTTTTACAATTGACTTTATTTTTCGCATCTGTCATACTATAATCGATTTATTAAATTCAAGAACATTTTTTAGATTTTTGATTATATAAGGAGATCGTTTTCATGTATCTTTCTGATCTGCATACACACTCCATCGCGAGCGGGCATGGTACTACCAGCACAATTTCCGATATGGCCAAAATGGCTTCTATACGTGGTTTAAAACTATTAGGGATCACCGATCATGGTCCTGCCACACTTGCAGCCGGAACTCCTTCTTATTTTCGCAGTGTTGCCTACTCACCGCGTCAACGTTTTCATGTTGACATTTTGTATGGAATCGAACTGAATATTCTGGATATTGACGGTCATGTGGATTTAGAACCTGAACTGCTGCAAAACCTTGATTATGCAATTGCCAGTATGCATTCTCAGAATTTCCGCCCACGTTCTCTTAAGGAAAACACTCGGGCTTTTCTGAACGTCATGCAAAATCCACATGTAAAAATACTTGGGCACTGTGATAATTCGGCATATCCCGTTGACTATGAAGCAATCATTTCACATGCAAATGAAACCGGTACGATACCGGAAATCAATGAAGCTTCGCTTGCACCATATGGATATCGTGGAGATACCCGTTCCAATTGCCGCAAGATTCTTCATTTTTGCCAAAAGTATAACGTCCCGGTAATCCTTTCCAGTGACAGTCACGGAACCGATCATATCGGTGATTTTACCTATGCGGCAGAATTTATTCACTCTGAAATGTTTCCTGAAAGTCTGATTTTAAATAATCAGATTCCGACACTCAAAGCCTTTCTGCAGACACGATAATTATTCCAGACAGCAATTGAGGAAACACCGTTTCTTATCACAAAAAGCCTCCACAAACGGAGAAAATTCTCCATTTGTGAAGGCTATTTTTTTTCAAACTCATCTATTCTTTTCACCAGATCGCTGTACTTTCCTGTGATATAACCATAATTTTTGCGTTTATGCGGAATCATACAGTTTGTACAATCCTTAATTCCTTTTTCCGTGATTCTGAAATTTCCGCCGCAATCTTTTCCCAATGCATAGAGAGGGCAGTAGCAAAACAAACAGTTGAAATCCTCCGGATCTGCTCCTGCATGACATGGAAAATATTCACATTCACGATTTGAAAAGAAGGAATAATGCTTATCCTCCCAATATGCTTTTTCCATTTTATCTCCTTATATAAAAAATGAAGAGTATTTCCAACTCTTCTTTCATCATCAACGTACTTTTCAAATTTGGAAGACAGCGTACTACTTCGTGGTAGAAAATATATCGTTCAAAGTGCGCGGAGGGAACGAAAATATCCGAAGTAGTATCGCCTGCCATTTAATCATGTATAATTCTTAACGAACAGGCGAATTCCATAAAAAATGTCTGCTCCATAAAAGCAGACAACACTTTGAGGCTGCGGAATTCCTCAAAATTGGTTGTTACACTTTACACGGAAGTTTAACCTCGCCATACCAAGCAGGTTTCCTGGCTCCAAAATCATCGATTCTTCCACCTTCTCATGCAATGCACAATGGTCTCTCGGAAGTTTCTCCTTTGTTACAGTGACCGGATCGCTCAGGTTTCGCACCTGATTCCCTTTTCTGAATTATTATCAGCACTTAATATGTTCTGTATGGAATTATACTATCATAAACATAGCACTTTGTTAGATATTTGTCAATATATATTTCACGCTAAAGGTAATTCCACAATATTCCCAAATACTTCTTTCCAAATAACAACTTATCCGTTAAAATAGATAATATAAGACTTATAATAGATATTATTAATGAAAGGGGTAAGGCGAACAATTTTTCGTCAGTACAAAAAATGAAAAAACGTATTCTCGCAATTATTGCAGCATCTACGATGCTTGTCAGCGCACCTGTTTATGCAGCTTCATTAGGACTTGACTTTGCTGTTGATGTTTCTTTAAAGGAGGAATCCGGAGAACAGGCAATTCAGGCCAATGCAACTGCTACCATTGGAATCGATTCATCCAACAAAACAATTCATATTGTTGCTGAAGGTTCCGGAATGGGCGAAAATTTAAGTGTCGATATTTACGGCCAGGCTGATGGAGATCAGCTTACACTCTATGGTTCATTGGATGGTGAAGAGTGGGTTAAGACTACTGAGGATGCAGCGCAGCTGGCTCCCGCTTTTGAATTAGATTTATCAACTCCTCTTGATCTGTCTTCCGTCATTGATCTTACTGAAACAGCAGACGGCTATAAACATTATTCAAAGGATTTTACACTTGAAGAAATTTACACTCTCCTGGATACACTCGGACTTCCTCAGTTAGACCAGCTTAAAGATGCCGGTATTGATCAGATGCTTCCTATGTTATCTGATATTACCTTAACCCTCAATGTTGCAACAAATGAAGCGGATGACACTTTTGCACAGTTCTATTTAACATTGAATAATAGTGACTTTACAACTTTAAATGCTCTTCTTTCTGCTGCAGGAACGGAACTCATTTATAACAATGCGGAAATCTCAATTGAAAATCTTGCTGATGATTCTACAATCGAAATACCTGCTGAAATTATCGAAAAAGCTGTTGAAGAAGATCTCGAATTGCCAAGTCTTAGCTAATCCTGTATTGAGCTAATGCCACTTGCTATATGATAAAACAAAATGAGGGCTGCCATACGGCAGCCCTATTATTATGCATCTATTATTAAATGAGGGGCCACATTTCTGTGGCCCCTATAATTATCCTGTTATAAAATTATAAATTAAACAAGTCTACGTACAGAAAGAATGGTTCTATAAGTAGCATCATTGCTGATTTTAATACCATCTGTGGAGTTGGATGCATGTACGATCTTACCATCTCCCATGTAGATAGCTACATGTCCGCCATAGCAAATCAAGTCACCCGGCTGTGCATCTGAATAAGATACTTCTGTACCTGCATTCTGCTGTTCATAAGATGTTCTCGGAAGGCTTACACCAAAGTAACTATATACACTTTGTACAAAACCGGAACAGTCAGCACCATTTGTCAAACTTGTACCGCCCCAAACATAAGGATTTCCAACAAACTGTGTTGCATAATCCACTACACTGCTTCCTGAACCGGATCCACTGGATCCCGATTCATAAGTACCTTCATATGTATTATTGGAATCAATTACATTCCCATATTCATCATACTGCGTTTCTTCAGAAGAAGATTCCTGTTTTGCTTCGCTCTGTGAATCTGAATCCGAATCACTATCTTCTGATGAAGCCTGCTGATAAACAACATTGCCATCTTCATCGTATACAATGTCTCCGTCTTCATCCAGCATTGGCTCTCTGTCTTCTGTTTCTTCTGAATCAGAGTCATCTGTTTCAGAATCGTAATCTTCTGAATCTTCGTCAGAATTTTCAGCTTCCTCTGCTGCTGCCGCTTCAGCTGCTGTTCTGCAGTCTTTTTTGATTGCG